>JBHHXI010000258.1:0-1500 GCA_046756945.1 Rhodospirillales bacterium | reverse complement strand
TCCCGTTCGCTTGGCGAATTGGCATTGTGCTCGGCGCGTCCCGTCCCGGAAAGGCAAGATCCAAACCATGACCCAAAAGAAAAAAGACGCCCGGGTTGCGCGGACGCCGGCACCGGCCAAGGGCGGACTTTCCGAGCCAAGGGTCGCCGGCTACCTGCGCCGCCATCCCGACTTCTTCACCCGCAACGCCGACGTCCTGGCGGCCATGACCCCGCCGGCGCGCTGGCAGGGCGACCGCGTGGTGGACATGCAGCGGTTCGTCCTCGACCGCCTGCGCGACGAGGTCGAGAGCCTGCGCGCCTGCGCCCAGGAGATCATCGAGACCAGCCGCAGCAACCTGTCGAGCCAGACCCGCGCCCACGCCGCCGTGCTGGCGATGCTCGCGGCCGGTGATTTCGAGCACATGGTGCGGGTGGTCAACGACGATCTGCCGCTGCTTCTGGACGTCGACGTGGTCGCCATCGGCTTCGAGCCCGGCCCGGGGCCGGTGGCCGGCGTGGCTGGCGCCGATGTCCGCCGCTTCGCCGGCGGCGCCGTGGACGACCTGCTCGGCGGCGCCGACCAGGACGTCGCCCTGGTGCGCGACATGACCGATGACGGGACGGTCTTCGCCGCCGCCGCCGGGCTGGTGCGCTCGGCGGCGCTGGCCCGTCTGCGCCCGAATCCGACGACGCCCGTGGGACTGCTCGCCCTGGGATCGCGCAAGCGCGCCTTTCACCCGGGTCAGGGGACCGAGTTGATCCGCTTCATGGCCAGGATGCTGGAATGCTGCGTCCACGGATGGCGGGAAAAGCCGGCCTGACGGCGGGTCGCCGGTGACACGGTCCTCCGGGAAACGGGCTTACTGACGGGCTGGACAAAGCAGGCAGGGTAAACGATGGCCGATCAGCACCCAATGGCGGACGCCCGCGGGCAAGGGCCGGAACCCTCGGCCGCCGCGTACGCCGCCGAGCCGGCCGTGGTCTCCGCCATCGAGGACTGGCGGGCGTGGCTGGCCCACGAACGGCGGGCATCGCGCCACACCGTGGACGCCTATGGACGGGATATGGCGGCCTTTTTGCGCTTCCTCGCCGGACACCTGGGGTTTCCCCCGGGGTTGCGCGACCTCGATCGCCTGACGCCGGCCGACTTCCGCAGCTATCTCGCCAGCCGCGCCGGCCAGGGCCTGGGGCGCACGTCCGTGGCCCGCGCCATGTCCACCCTGCGCGGCTTTTTCCGGTTTCTCGATCGCGCCGGCCTCGCCCACAACGCCGCCATCGGCGGCATCCGCACGCCCAGGCTTCCCCAGTCCGTCCCCAAGGCGCTGACGGAGACGGACGCGCGCATGGCGGTCGAGGCGGTCGGCGACCTGAGCGACGCCCCCTGGGTCGCCCGGCGGGACACGGCGCTTCTGCTCCTGCTGTATGGGTGCGGGCTGCGCATCGGCGAGGCGCTGGCCCTGAACCGCGGCCAGGCGCCGGCGGGCCTGCCCACCGAAGCCGCGCCGGCGGCGAAGGCGGG
>JBHHXI010000257.1:0-1516 GCA_046756945.1 Rhodospirillales bacterium | reverse complement strand
GGCGTCCCCCGCCCATCGTTGCCGGGGGGACACCCCCCTTTCCCCCGGGCGGCCTTTTCCGCGGGTAACCGAATATTCGCAATTTTATGGTATGTCCGGCCTTGCCGTCGGGCGGCCAGGCAATGCATGGCAATGGGCCGGCCCGGCGCGGAAACCATGAGCCCGCATTTGTCGCCGCCATGATCCTGTCATAATTTCATGATCTGATTCTTGTTCCGCGGCGCGTGAATACATTGACCTGAATAAACAACGTGTTAAATATTGTCTGTAAGGCAAGGGATGAACGGGAGAATCCCGTGACAACGAGGGCCTCCAAGTCCGTGGGTGCGAAGGGCGCGGTCCTTGGCGCGGCGGTCGGGCGGCGCGCGGTGCTGAAGGGCGCCGCCGCCGCGGGCGCGGCCCTCGGCATGGGGCCGTGGATCGTCAAGGACGCCTTTTCGTCCTCGGGCGAGCTCAACATGCTGATGTGGTCGGACGCCCTGGTCAAATCCGTCGCCGACGGGTTCACCCGCAAGACGGGCATCAAGATCAAGCACACGCGTTTCGGTTCCAACGAAGAACTCATCAACAAATTAAAGGCAACCGCGGGGCGGGGCTTCGACCTTATCAGTCCCACGTCCGTGCGCATGTTGCAGTGGAAGCCGCTCGGCCTGTTGCAGCCCTGGGACATGAGCCGGGTGCCGACGGAGCACATCATAGGGTCCATGCTCCAGGCCTCGATCAAGGCCGGCACATGGGACGGCAAGAACCACCACCTGCCGTTCCTGTGGGGCAGCGAGGCGTTGGCGTGGCGCACAGACAAGTGGTCCAGGGATTACAAGGACCTGTCCTATGGCGATCTCTATATCCCTGAGATGAAAGGCAAAATCATGGGCCGCCCCCACTCCATGATGCTTGCCATCGGCCTCTATCTGGACCGCATCGGCGAGTTGCCGTCGAACCGCATGCTGGATGCGTATAAGGACGAGGACTCCATGCGCGGCATCTGGGACGAGATCGCCACGTTCGCCATCGAGCACAAGCCCTGGCTGAAGCAGTTCTGGAACGACGCGGAGGGCCAGACCCGCGGATTCACGCAAAACGGCGTCGTTCTCGGCCAGACCTGGGTCGGGCCGCCGCTGCGGCTCAAGAACGAGGGCGAGCCGATCGTCTACATGACGCCGCGGGAAGGGGCGCTGGGCTGGATCGACGGACTATCGCTTCCCCTCGGCGCCGAGCACACGGATCAGGTTTACGCGTTCCTCGAGTACATTTACACGCCGAAAGTCGGCGCCACCCTGGCCAACGAGACGGGTTACAACAGCGTCAGCGTCGGCGCCGGGAAGCACTTGAAACCGCAGGCCAAGAAAAACTTCGCCGAGGCGTACCCGCAAGACGCCCTCGAGCGGATGTGGTGGTGGCCGCCCGAAGCCCCCTGGTACGCCGACCTCCGCGCCGGGTACCGGGACAAGTTCATCGCCGCCTAGCAGGCTGCTGAAAAACCACCCATGTGCCGTCCTATCCTTCGAGACGCCGC
>JBHHXI010000256.1:0-1545 GCA_046756945.1 Rhodospirillales bacterium | reverse complement strand
TGCAGGCGCACGGGCACGCCGGGCAGGCCGAAGGTCTCGCGCAGGCCGTTGACCAGGTAGCGCACGTAGGACTCGGGAAGCTCCTCGGGCCGGCTGGCGAACAGCACGAAGGTGGGCGGGCGCGCCTTGGCCTGGGTGATGTAGCGCAGGCGGTTGCGCCGGCCGGCGGCGAGCGGCGGCGGGTGGCGCTCGGCCGTATCGGCCAGCCAGCGGTTGAGCGGCCCCGTGCCGATGCGCCGGTTCCACACCTCGAACGCGGCGAGGACCGCCGGCAGCAGCCTGTCCACGCCGTCCCCGGTGAGCGCCGAGAAGGTGAGCACGGGGACGCCGCGCAGTTGCGGCAGCGACGTCTGCAGCCGGTCGGCGAGACGCCTGAGCGCGCCCTTGCGGTCGTCCGCCACGTCCCACTTGTTGACGGCGATGACCAGCGCCCGGCCTTCCTCGGCGACCAGGCGGGCGATGCTCAGGTCCTGCCTCTCCAGGATCGCCTGGACGTCCATCACCAGCACGACGACGTGGGCGAAGCGGATGGCGCGCAGCGTACTGCCCACCGACAGCCCCTCGACCTTTTCCGTGATCTTCGCCTTGCGGCGCAGCCCGGCGGTATCGATGAGCCGGATGGCGCGCCCGTCGAAGGTCCAGGAGACGGAGATGGCGTCCCGGGTGACGCCGCCGTCCGGTCCGGTGACCATGCGCTCCTCGCCGAGCAGGCGGTTGACCAGGGTCGACTTGCCGACGGTCGGCCGGCCGACGATGGCCAGTTGCAGCGGCCCGTCTTCGGCCCCGGCGCCCGCCTCGGCCGGTGCCGGCGCCCCGGCGGCGGCGGCGTCGGCGGCGTAGGGCGCCAGCGCCTCCCACAGGTCCGCCATGCCCTCGCCGTGCTCGGCGGAAATGGGCAGGGGATCGCCGAGCCCCAGGGCATAGGCCTCGAGGAAACCGGCGCCCCCGCCGCCGCCCTCGCACTTGTTGGCGATCAGGATCACCGGCGTACTCTGCGGGCGCAGCCAGTCGGCGAAGTGGTGGTCCAGGGGGATCAGGCCGCTGCGGGCGTCGATCAGCAAAAGGCCGACGTCGGCGTCCTCGAGGGCGGTCTCGGTCTGTGCCCGCATGCGCGTCAACAGGGCGTCGCCGGCGGGCTCCTCCAGGCCGGCGGTGTCGACGACGGTGACGCGCAGGTCGCCGAGGCGCGCCTCGCCTTCGCGGCGGTCGCGGGTGACCCCCGGCGTGCGGTCGACGATGGCCTCGCGCCTGCCGACGAGGCGGTTGAACAGGGTCGACTTGCCCACGTTGGGGCGGCCGATGATCGCCACGGTAAAGGTCATGGTCCGGGCCCGAAGGCCGCTATTTTACTAGCGGTACGCCAGCAACTCGGCGTCGTTGGACAGGAAATAGACGCTGCCGTTGGCGGCCACCGGGGCCACGGGAATGCCGTCGGGCATGTCCTCGGTGCCCAGGATCCTGCCCGTGTACGGCGACACCGACAACACCGCGCCGTGAGAGCCGGCCAGGATGAGGCGATCCCCGGCCAGGATCGGGCCACTCCAC
>JBHHXI010000255.1:0-1557 GCA_046756945.1 Rhodospirillales bacterium | reverse complement strand
AGTAACCGTCCCGTCTCGGTCGACCCGCTCGACGCCCTGAGCGCCCGCGAAGGCAAGAGCAGTTCCCGCCCATACCGCGGATCAGCCCAATCGACGGGCGGAGCGTCCGGGCCCATCGGCGCCTCAACCACCAGTGCCAGAACCGCTCCGGCCCAAGTCTCAAACAGCATCAGGAAGGCGACAAGAGCGGCCAGGTCGATCCACGCTTGGCCAGCCGTGCTGGTCGGGAGCAAGAGCTCGTCTGCGGAAGCGCGCGCGGGTCGGCCGGGGACAAGTGTGACCGGTCTGGCGAACGGCACGGGTGCCGCAACCGGCCGGGCGGTCGGCGGCGGATCGCCTTTCACGGGTTTCGTTGCGTCGCCCATATCCGCCCATGCTATGAGCATCCGAGCAACACAGGAAGCCAAAGGGACGGCAGACCCCAGCCACGTATCCGCCCAGTCTGATTTCAACAGCGCCGCGAACGGACCCCCGGGAACCGGAAACAGTGCCCGACACCGGCTGAAACGCCGCGAAGGCATTCGGTCTAGAGCAGTCTCATCTTTTGTGTGCCGTATTGCCGATACTCCTCTTGCCATGACGGCGGGAGGATCCAGGCATGAGGCCATATTCGATGGATTTGCGGGAGCGGGTGGTGGCGGCGTGTGATGCCCGGGCGGGCACGCATGTGCAGATCGCCAAGCGGTTTGAGGTGAGCGAACGGTGGCTTCGCAAGCTGCTTCAGCGGCGTCGGGAAACGGGTTCGATCGCCCCTTTGCCGCAGAATGCGGGTCGCAAGCCCAAGCTCAATGAGCGCCAGATGCAAAAGTTGCGTCGTCTGGTGGAGCGTCGCCCGGACGCGACGCTGCGGGAGCTGAAGGAAGGGTTGAAGGTCCAGATGAGCGACGGGGCCTTGCTGCGGGCCTTGAGGGTGTTGGGCCTGACGCTAAAAAAAAGTCGCTCGTGGCCGCGGAACAGAAGCGTCAGGAGGTAGCCGATCAACGACGGCGCTGGAAGAAGGCCATCGCGGAGGTGGAGCCGTCCCGGCTGGTTTTTCTCGATGAATCCGCGGCGAAGACGAACATGACCCGTTTGTATGGTCGGGCGCCGCGCGGGCAGCGCGTGATCGAACATGCTCCGGCCGGACACTGGTGCACGACCACAATGGTCGGGGCGTTGCGTCACGATCGGATCGAGACGCCGTTGGTGATCGAAGGGGCGATGGATTCGGTGGTGTTCCAGGGGTATGTCGAACAGATGTTGGCGCCCACGCTCCGGGCCGGCGACGTGGTGGTGAGGGACAATCTGGCCCCCCATAAGACCCAAGGAGTGCAAAAGGCGATCGAAGCCGTCGGCGCGACGGTGCGTTACCTTCCGCCCTACTCCCCGGACTTCCATCCGATCGAGTCGATGTGGTCCAAGGTCAAACAGCACCTTCGCTCCGCCGCCGCCCGTACCCATGACGGGCTGGTACGGGCCGTCGGCAGCGCCTTACGTTCCGTCACCCCAACCGACTGCCACGGCTTTTTCCAAGGGTATGGATATATCGGAACACAAAAAGTGAGGATGCTCTAGCCC
>JBHHXI010000254.1:0-1632 GCA_046756945.1 Rhodospirillales bacterium | reverse complement strand
CCTGGACACAAGTTTGTCATGCGGCGGGCCTGACTGACAACACCGCATTCCACTGGGTGATGTACGAGAGTTTGTGTCAGGGGGTAAGAGGGAGGTACTCCGTGAGTTGTTTTAATCCACGAGAAGGAGCACCCCCCAATGTCACAGTCTGCGACGATCAAGAGTTTACCGCGAGCGTTCCGCATGATGGAAGCGATGGATGCGCAAGGTGTCGAATTTGGCGAGGACTACCGGCACGCCGCCCGGGCCGCGCTCAAGGACGTGCTGGAAGGCCGCATGGCGGCCGGGATCGACCGCCATCTCGACGAGATGGCCGAGCGCGCGGTGGCCGACCGGCGCAACGGCAGCTACCGGCGCTGGCTGATGACCGAGCTCGGCGAGATCGAGCTCAGCGTTCCGCGCACGCGCACCTTCTCGGCGCTCGCGGTGGTGCGCGCCTACGCGCGGCGCGCCGACCACATCGACCGCATGATCCTGGCCTGCTTCGTCCTGGGGCTCAGCACCCGCAAGGTCGCCATCGCCCTGTTGCCCATCCTCGGCCGGCGCATCAGCGCCGGCACGGTGAGCCAGGTTGCCAAGATGCTGGACGGCGCCGTCGCGGCCTTCCACCGCCGGCCGCTCAAGGACATCTATCCGGTGCTCATGCTCGACGGCGTGATCTTGAGCCGCAAGACCGGCGCCGGCGCGATCAAGCGCCCGGTCCTGGTGGCGCTGGGGCTCAGGCCCGACGGCAAGAAGGAGATCATCGACTACCGCCTGGCGGTCGCCGAAAGCGCCGCCCAGTGGGAGCTCTTCCTGACCGATCTCTTCCGCCGCGGCCTCGAAGGCAAGGCGCTCGAGCTGGTCTGCGTCGACGGCGGCGCCGGCCTCCTGGCCGCGCTGCCCGTGGTCTATCCCGGCGTCCCCGTGCAGCGCTGCTGGGCGCACAAGATCAGGAACGTGCTCGGCAAGGTCAAGGCCTGCGACCGCGACGCCGTCAAGGCCGACCTGCATGCGGTCATGAACGCCGACAACCGGCCCAGGGCGCGCTCCGCCGCACGCCGCTTCGCCGGGCGCTGGCAGCACGTCTGCCCGCCAGCGGTCGCGTGCCTGCGCGCCGATCTCGACGAGCTGCTCGCCTGCTTCCGCTACAAGACACGCGACGAACGAAAGGCCGTGCGCACCACCAACGCCATCGAACGCAGATTCCGCGAGGTGCGGCGCAGGACCAGGCCCATGGGCGTCTTCCAGGACCGAACCTCCATGGACCGCATCCTGTTCGCCGTCTTCACACACGAAAACGCAAACCAGGGAGTCCCAACCCTCTTCTCCCTGACACAAACCTTTTGACGTTACCCGAACCGCGGTGGGCGGCGCGCTTGACAGCGTCCGACGGGACGCTATCACTGGGGATACGGCCGCACAGGCGGGGTCAACGGCGATGACATTCGGATTCGTGTTTCCGGGACAGGGGTCCCAGGCGGTCGGCATGGGCGAGGAGCTCGCGGCCGCTTTTCCCGTCGCCCGTCACACTCTGGAAGAGGTCGATGACGCGCTCGGCCAGGGCCTGTCGCGGCTCATGGCGGACGGGCCGGAAGACGAGCTGACGCTGACCGAGAAGAGCCTGGTCATCAAGGGCGAGCGCAAGCCCGC
>JBHHXI010000253.1:0-1651 GCA_046756945.1 Rhodospirillales bacterium | reverse complement strand
TCCTCGATCAGCCAGCGCGAGATGGAGTCGGTGCGCGGCAGGCGCAGGCCGGTGTCCGGGAAGCGCCCGATGTCTTCGCGGGTGAACCAGCGGGCGTCCTCGATCTCGTGGCTGTCGCACGTGATCCCGGTGGTTTCGGCCTCGGCCCGGAACCCCAGCATCAGGGACGCCGGAAAGGGCCACGGCTGGGACGCCCGGTAGCGGACGGCGCCCACCGTGATGCCGGCTTCCTCCAGGACTTCGCGGGCCACCGCTTCTTCCAGGCTCTCGCCCGGCTCGACGAACCCGGCCAGGGTCGAATACATGCCCGGCACCCAGCGCGACTGGTGGCCGAGCAGGCAGGCGCCGCTTGCCGAACGGGTGACCAGCATGATCACGGCGGGGTCGGTGCGCGGGAAGTGCTGGCGCCCGCAGGCCGGGCCGGTGCAGACGCGCATGTGGCCGCCCTGGCGGGCCTCGGTGGGGCTGCCGCAGTCGCCGCAGAAACGGTGGCGGTGGTGCCAGTAGATGATCCCCCGGGCATAGGCCAGCAGCATCCCCTGGCGGCGCTCCATCAGCGCCCCGGCCTGGCGCAGGTCCATGAACGCCGCCCCGTCGGCAAGGGGGGGCAACGCCTCTTCGCCATGGGCGGAGACGTCGGCGGCGAAATAGGCGACCGCGCCGTCCATGCCCAGAAGGGCGACGCTTTCGGCGATGCCGACCAACGCCCTGGCCGGGGACCCGGCGATGGTGACGGCGCTGGGCGAGTCCCCGGCGGCGATCAGGTTCAGGCCGCGCCACACGGGCACGATCCGGGTGGCGCCGTCATCCAGGCGGTCGGCGACCCAGCCCTCGTCGCGGCGCAAGGCGGCGGCGCGGTCCAGCGCGGCGCCGGTGTAGATCAGGTAATCGGCCATGGCGCGAACCTGACACAAGCCTCCGCCCCGGGCAACGCCGCGGCCCGATTGCGCCATGTCGATGCCGTCCGCCGACGGCTCCGGGCCCGTTCCAGGGCCGCCGCCATTGGCCCTTTGCTCCCGCACCCTCTGCGCTGGTATAGTGCCGGTGGGAGGCCGGCGGTGGACAGGCCGCTCGCCAACCCGGTCAGGTCCGGAAGGAAGCAGCCGTAACGAGGCCGGCCTGGGTCGTCGTTCGGTCTCCCACCCCGCCGCATCGATCGTATCGCTACTTACCTGTTGGCACCGGGCGCCCATGACCGAGCACCATTCTCCCGAGCCGCCCGCCCCGGACCAGCCCCCCGGCGAAGAGCCGTCGCCCGCTCCGGGCGCGCAATTGCAAGCGGCGGAGTCCCCCGATTACCAGGTCCTCGCCCGCAAGTACCGGCCGGCCACGTTCGCCGGGCTGATCGGCCAGGAGGCGATGGTGCGGACGCTGACCAACGCCATGGGCTCGGGGCGCCTCGCCCATGCCTTCGTCCTCACCGGCGTGCGCGGGGTCGGCAAGACGACCACGGCGCGCATCATCGCCCGCTGCCTGAACTGCATCGGCGCCGACGGAAGCGGCACCATCACGCCCGAGCCCTGCGGCGTCTGCGAGCACTGCCGGGCCATCGCCGAGGACCGGCACATGGACGTGCTGGAGATGGACGCCGCCAGCCGCACCGGCGTCGACGACATCCGCGAGCTCATCGACGGGGTGCGCTACCGGCCGG
>JBHHXI010000252.1:0-1769 GCA_046756945.1 Rhodospirillales bacterium | reverse complement strand
CGACGAGGACTTCGTCAGCCAGGTCTTCGTCGTCAACACCCACACGCCGGTGCTGTTCTTCTCGTCCACCGGGATCGTCTATAAGCTGAAGGTGTACAAGCTGCCGCTGGGCTCGCCGCAGGCGCGCGGCAAGGCCATGATCAACCTGCTGCCGCTGGACGAAGGCGAGACCATTACCACCCTGATGCCCCTGCCCGAGGACGAGGAAACCTGGGGCGACCTTTTCGTCATGTTCGCCACCGCGTCGGGCCGGGTGCGGCGCAACCGGCTCAGCGACTTCGTCAACGTCTGGGCCAACGGCAAGATCGCCATGAAACTGGACTCCGGCGACAGCCTGGTGCGCGTGCGCGCCTGCACCGAGGACGACGACGTTTTGCTGTCCACCCGCGGCGGCAAGTGCATCCGCTTCCCGGTCACCGGCGCGCGCGTGTTCAGCAGCCGCACGTCGACCGGGGTCAGGGGCATCCGGCTGGCCAGGGGGGACGAGGTCATCGCCATGTCGGCGCTGCGCCACGTGAGGGCGGGGGTGGCGGAGCGGGACGAATACCTGCAGGCGGTCCACGCCCGGCGCCGGCTGCCCGGCGCCGATTATTCGGGACGGCCCGAGGACAAGGAGCGCGACGAGGCGCTGGCGGCCAAGCTCGAGGAGCCGGCGTTCCGGGAGATGGCGGCGGGCGAGCAGTTCATCCTCACGGTCACCGAGGACGGCTTCGCCAAGCGCTCGTCGGCGTACCAGTACCGCATCACCGGGCGCGGCGGCAAGGGCCTCGACAACATGGACCTGCGCCGCGAAAACGGTACCGCCAGCACCGTCGTCGCATCCTTTCCGGTCATCGACGATGACGAGATCGTCATGGTCAGCGACGGCGGCCAGATCATCCGCATTCCCGTCGGCGGCGTCCGCATCGCCAGCCGCAAGACCCGCGGGGTGACCGTGTTCAAGACCGCCGCCGACGAGCACGTGGTGTCGGTGAGCCGCATCCGCGACCTCTACGTGGACGACCTGGACGCCGCCGGCGACGCCGGGGCCGAAGGCGCGGCGGACGGGCCGCCCGCGGCCGGCGGAACGGCCACCGGCGAGGCCGGGCAACCGGGCGCCTGAGAGGAGAAAACCAAGGATGACCGAGCCCCGTACCGGCGTCTATCCGGGAACCTTCGATCCCCTGACCAATGGTCATCTCGACATCATCTCGCGGGCGACCAGGGTGGTGGACCGCCTCATCGTCGGCGTCGCCGTCAACGCCGGCAAGGAGCCCCTGTTCACGCTCGAGGAACGGGTCGCCATGGTCGAGGACGAATTGGCCACGATCCCCAACGGCGACGGCAGCCGCGTCCGGGTGATGGCGTTCGACTGCCTGCTCATGGACTTCGTCGGCCAGGTCGGCGCGTCGGTGATCATCCGGGGTTTGAGGGCGGTATCGGATTTCGAATACGAGTTCCAGATGGCGGGCATGAACTCGCGCCTGAACCCGGTGGTGGAGACGGTCTTTCTCATGGCCTCGGACCGCTACCAGTTCATCGCCTCGCGGTTCGTCAAGGAGATCGGCAGGCTGGGCGGCGACATCAGCCATTTCGTCGCGCCGACGGTGGAGAAGCGCATCGTCGAGCGCCTTGCGCGCGCGCGCGCCGCCCCCGGCAAGGGGGATTGACCGGTTCCGGCGCGGTACCTATTTTCTCGGCACCCACGGACAGGGGGCGCGTAGCTCAGTTGGTAGAGCACCTGACTTTTAATCAGGTTGTCCCGGGTTCGATTCCCGGCGCGCCCTCCA
>JBHHXI010000251.1:0-1770 GCA_046756945.1 Rhodospirillales bacterium | reverse complement strand
CACCGCGCGTGTACAGGTCTGGACGATCCAGGCGGCGTCGCGGCGGTAGCGGGCGGCCAAGATGTTCAATCCTTGTTCGCTTCCTAGCGTCTTTCGGAGGCGCCACGGCAAGATACTGATGGCGGGATGGGCGTGAATTGCCTTGAACCCCGACGAGTTTCGCTAATCGCCGTGTGGCAGGGCCGTTCCCTACCATGGGCGGACAGTGGGCGTTCGTTCCCGACCCGCTTCCGCCCAGGCTCCTATTGGAGCCGATAATAGGATTGCTGGCAGATCACTCAGAAAAAACAGCAAGCGTTTTTGTATCGCACCCGGTTCCCTGGACACAAGTTTGTCTCATGCGGCGGCCCTGAGTGAGACGGCTTCATACCAGGCGTGACGGGCCTGGTGTGGGCTCAGGTAGCCGTTCTTCTCGACCAGCCACTGGGCATTGTAGCGTTCGACGAACTCCCGGACGGCATCCCGCAGTTCGTCGATGTTGCGGTAGATGCGCCCATGGATGATCTGCTCCTTGAGGGTGCGGTTGAACCTCTCGGCGACGCCGTTGGTCTGGGGCTGCTCGACGAAGGCGTAGGACGGCTGGATGCCCCAGTAGGCGATCTGCTTGGAGAAGTATTCGGAGAGGTACTGGGTTCCGTGATCCATCCGCAAGCTGAGCCCGCGGGCGGTGCCGAGTGCGGTGGAGCCGTAGAGCCTGGCCAGGCCCATGGAGATCGGCTGGGCGGCCGCGAAGCGGTCGCCTTTCTTGCACACGTGCCAGCCGACGCACTCGGCGTTCCAGTGCTCGACGGCGCTGAAGATCCAGCCCCATCCGTCATCCACCGTGAACACCCGCACGCCGTCCGTGCCCCACATGACGTTGGGAACATCGGTGACGATCTCGCCGTCATGGGCACGCGCATCGCGGCGCCGGCAGCGATGGGGCGAGAGCAGGTTGTTTTCCCGCATCAACCGAAGGACGCGCTTGCGCGCGACCCGGATACCATCCCGCACCCGGAGCCGGGCCCAGACCTTGCGGTGCCCCTCGCCCTGCCACGGAGACGCCGCCAAGTCGGCCCGGATCGCCGCCAGCAGGTCGGCGTCCGAGATCGTCGGTTTCGGCCCCCGGCGCCTGGCCGGGAACTTGGCCCCGGCGCTCGCCTGGGGTGCGGCGTAGAACGACGACCGGGCCAGGCCCCACACCGCACAGACCCGCTCGACGCCGTAGGTCCGGCCCGTGCCGGGGGAGACCGCCGCGCTCATCGCTGCGACCTCCTTACGGCCAAAGGGAGCGGCTTCTCCATCTTCGCCCGCAGCAACTCGTTCTCCATCGTCAACTCGCCGATCCGCCTCATGGCCGTGTCCAGCTCGGCCTTCACAGGATCGCCGTTACGCACCTTCAGCGAGGCGTCGATCCCGGCCAAGGCCTTGTCCCGCCACTCCTCGAGCCGGAAAATCTCCACCCCCAACTGGCGCGACAAAGGCTCCACAGGCTCACCGCGCAGAAGCCGCAAGGCGACCTCGCGCTTACGCGCCACGCTCCACCGCTGTCCGGGCGCCAGCGGGCCGACCGGCGTCTCATGGCCTGGGGAAAACGTGGACGAGCTGCGCTCGCCCTCGTTTACCACAGGCCCATCAACAGCAACGGTCTTCTCAAAATCATCGGTCATGATTCGGTCCTCCTTGGACACCTCGATTAATCCAATTCCGTGTCCAAGGAAATCGGGTCCACCTCACCGGCCGAAAGAATTTGGCACTATTTGCGAAGCCATAAACTTTCCAACCGGACCT
>JBHHXI010000250.1:0-1773 GCA_046756945.1 Rhodospirillales bacterium | reverse complement strand
CAGCCCGCCTCGTGACCGGCTAGCTCCATCTTCGCCGCCGCACGCCACAACGGGCCGTGGCCACCGCGGCGCCGACGATCCGACGGGCGGGACCGGACGCGCCGACAGCCGGGGACCGGGCGGCGGACGGGTCCGGCGGTTTTTTCCAGTCACTGGCCGACGCCTTCCGGCCCACCCCGCCAAAGAAGCGGGGCGGTGACGGCGACGTGGAGGTGGCCCAGGTCCGGCTGCCCGTGCCCCGCCTGCCCCCGCCCGCCGACGTGCCTCGGGAAGATCTGGACAAGGTGGCCCTGGCCCTGGGCCGATCCGCCGCGCTGGGGAAAGCCGCCCCACGGACGCCGCAGGAGCCGGGAGCCGGAGCCCGCTGCGTGCAATCGGCCAGCGGCTCCACGGTGGTTTGTGTGGAGCCCGTCGACTGGCCGGACGAGGTGGCGCCCCTTGTCCAGGTCAAAAGCGGCATCTACCGGGGCACCCAGGCCCTCGTCCGCTACGATGACGGCAAGGCCACCCGCCTGCATGCGCTTTTCCCCACCGGCTCCTTCGACGCCGTCGTCGCTTTTTGCACGCGCCGTTTCGGGCCTCCCGTGAAGACACTTGACCGGGGCACCGCGGGGCGGACCAACCCGACGGCCCTGTGGATGAGCGTCGACCCGGTTACCGACCAGGTGGTGGCGCTGGAAATCCGCAAGGTCGATGATGTCCAGGGCGCCTATCCGGACACCGTGCACGGCGCCATGATGCTCCTCCCCGCCACCGCGGCACCCGTTTTCCCGCGCCTGCCGTTGCTCAAGCTCAAGCTCGAGATGATGGAGCGCGGGCGCGCCGGGTGAGGACGAAACGGCGGGCGCAGCAGGAAAGGCGCGCCGGCCCGGCCCGATCGTGCCGGGACCGCGATTCGCCCCCGTGCGGCATCCCGGCACCGCGGACGGCGGGCGACAGAGGGGGCCGAACGGATACGCCGGATGCCCGTGGCGCCTTGATTTGAACGCCATCGGCCTACCCAGGACGGACGAAATTTTAGACTTCCAGTTTTAAATGATTTTAAGATAGACGGCACTGAGTGGCGGCCGTCGCGGTACTGACGCAAGCAAGGTTGGGGAATGGACATGAGCAACATACTGGCAGATCTGAAGAACACCGTGATCGCGGGGGTGGTCGTGGCCGTGATCATGATCGCCGTCGTCGTCGGCTGGCATGGTGAGGGCCTGGCCTTCGACCTGGCCTGGTGGGCCTTCCTGTTCCGCTGGCTGCACGTCCTCAGCGGGGTCATGTGGATCGGTCTGTTGTGGTATTTCAATTTCGTCCAGATACCGACGATGCCGGCGATCCCCGATGAATTGAAACCGGCCATCGGCAAGCACATCGCGCCCGCCGCCCTGTTCTGGTTCCGCCACGGCGCCATGGCGACCATCGTCACCGGCCTGATCCTGGCGAGCCTCAACGGATACGTCCTCGATGCCCTGGCCTTGGGCCTGACCGACGGCGTCGCCAAGCACACCGCCATCGGCATCGGTATGTGGATGGGCATTATCATGTGGTTCAACGTGTGGTTCATCATCTGGCCGAACCAGAAGAAGGCGCTGGGACTGGTCGAGGCCGACGCGGACGCCAAGAAGGCGGCGGCGCGGACCGCGATGCTGTTCTCGCGGACCAACACCCTGCTTTCGATCCCCATGCTCTATGCCATGGTGTCGGCGCAGAACCTTTACTGACTCCTTCGGCATGCGAAACGGGGCCCGGCCGGGCCCCGTTTTCATGCCTGGGGACGCCTTT
>JBHHXI010000249.1:0-1798 GCA_046756945.1 Rhodospirillales bacterium | reverse complement strand
CGATCGTGCCAACGTTGCAGTGGGGCTTCGTCCGCTCGAATTTCGCCTTCGCCATCGTTCCGTCTTTCTCGCTATATCTTGCCTGAAACCAACTAACGCGAATGCCGCCACCGCCCGCCTGCGCCCGGGTTTGGAGCGGGTGAAGGGAATCGAACCCTCGTCGTAAGCTTGGAAGGCTTCTGCTCTGCCATTGAGCTACACCCGCAAACCCAGTCACCCACTTGTTCGGAACGCGCCGTGCGAATGGTGGAGGGGGTTGGATTCGAACCAACGTAGGCGTGCGCCAACGGGTTTACAGCCCGTCCCCTTTAACCACTCGGGCACCCCTCCCGGCACATCCCAAGCGCCCGGAACGGACCAGCGAAATATGAGGATTTGCGGCCTAATGTCAACTTCAAAAGGAGTTACGGGCAACACACACTGCCCCGCCGTGGCTCCATCCCGACAGAGCCGCTTGCAGACCCAAATCTTGTGCTGGATATTAGGAGCATCCATGGCAAAGCGCAAGCACCTGTCCCGGCACCCCGAAACGGGGCCTTCCAGGGACCGCCCGGGCGGCGCGGCGGGCGGCGCCGGCGCCGCCGGTCCCCAGTGGTTTTATGGCGTGCATGCGGTACTGGCGGCGTTGGCCAACCGGCGGCGGCGCTGCCGCCGGATTGTGCTGGCAACCCAGACAGGGCAAGACTTTGAGGCACGGGTGGCCGCGGCGGCGGGCGCCGGCCGTCCGCCGGTGGAGGTCGGCGAACGCCGGGACATCGAACGCCTGCTGCCGCCGGGGGCCGTCCACCAGGGGGTGGCGCTGCTGGCCGATCCCCTGCCCGAGCCGCACCTGGAGGCGGTGTGCCGTGACGCCGCTAAGGAATCCGTCGTGGTCGTCCTCGATCAGGCGACGGACCCCAGGAATGTGGGCGCCGTATTGCGCTCCGCCGCCGCCTTCGGCGCCGGCGCCGTGGTCGTGCAAAGGCGCCACGCGCCCGAGATCACCGGCGCCCTGGCCAAGGCGGCCTCGGGGGCCGTGGAGACGGTGCCCCTGGTGCGCGTCACCAACCTGGCCCGCGCCATGGGGGAGCTGAAAGAGTCGGGCTTCTGGTGCGTCGGCCTGGACGCCGGCGCCCGACACGCCATCGCCGAGGCCGGGCTGTCCGGCAAGGTGGCGCTGGTCCTCGGTTCCGAGGGCGAAGGGCTGCGCCGGCTGACCCGCGAGAGGTGCGACCGCCTGGTCCGGGTGCCGATCACGGGCGCCGTGGAAAGCCTCAACCTTTCCAACGCCGCGGCCATCGCGCTCTATGAGCTGGCGCGCGGCCGCGCCTGAGCCCGGGGGGCGCCGGCGCGCTTGCCGCAAGCGTGCGCCCGCGCTATCGTCCCGTCGGTCTGCGCGGCGCCGGATTAGCTCAGTTGGCAGAGCGGCTGATTTGTAATCAGCAGGTCGGGGGTTCGACTCCCTCATCCGGCACCATGTTCATTGCGACGGGTTGCCGGCCGGGGACCGCCGCGGGGCGCGGCGGGATAAGGGGCCTCCTGGCCCTGTTCGAGATCACCTGGTGGTTCCGCATGCTGTAGGGAGCCGCCGCGCCCGGGCGGGGGCCGATCAGGCGCGAAAGAAAAAGGCGGCCTGGAAAAGCCGGGGAGAGCCAAGCCGCCGCCCGGAACCCTCTTTAGTTGCGCCAGGTGTTGTAGCCGCCGAGGCCCTTCGGCGCGATGGAACTGGAGCGCCCGTCGCTGCTCCAGGTGTCGTAGCCGCCGAGGCCGTTCGGCGTGATGGTGCCGGAGCGCCCGTCGCTGCCCCAGGTGTTGTAGC
>JBHHXI010000248.1:0-1811 GCA_046756945.1 Rhodospirillales bacterium | reverse complement strand
CGCGGTGATGATCGTCGGCGGCAACATCGACCACGTGACCCGGGTCATGACCACGTCGATCGCGCTCGAGGTGAGCAAGGGGGACCTGGCGCTGGCCCTGGGGCTCGGCGTCATCCTGATCGTGCTGTCGACGGGGGTCAACGGCGCCGCCTTCGTGCTCAAGGAGGCGGCCCAGAGGCGCCATGCGGGATGACCGCTCTACCCGCCCTCCCCGCCTCGGCCTCCATCCTGCCCCTGGAATTCTACCGGGTGTCCTTCGAGGCCGGCGGCAAGCGCCTGATCAAGGACCTGTCGTGCATCTTCACGGAGGGCCCGAGCACCGTCATCCTCGGCCCCAACGGGGCCGGCAAGAGCCTGCTTCTGCGCCTCTGCCACGGTCTGCTCAAGCCCAGCGCCGGACAGATCATCTGGCACGGGGCCGAGGGCCGGGACCCGTCCCCCCATCAGGCCATGGTATTCCAACGCCCGGTGATGCTGCGCCGGTCGGTGGCGGCCAACGTCGACTACGCCCTTGCCCTGCGCGGGGTTCCGCGCCGCCAGCGCCGGAACCTGGTGGCGGAATCCCTGAAGGAGACGGGCCTTTCCCGGCTGGCCCGCCACCCGGCCCGCGTGCTGTCCTTCGGCGAACAGCAAAGGCTGGCCCTGGCCAGGGCCTGGGCGCTCATGCCCCAGGTCCTGTTCCTCGACGAACCGACGGCGAACCTGGATCCCGCCGCCACCTACACCGTCGAGCGCGTGATCACCGCCATCCATGCCGCCGGCACCCAGGTGATCATGACCACCCACGATCTTCCCCAGGCCCGCCGGCTCGCCGACGAAATCCTTTTCCTGCACCGGGGCCGGCTGCTGGAAAAGGGCCCGGCGGACGCCTTCTTCGCCGGCCCGCGCAACGATCTGGCGCGGGCCTTCCTGCGCGGCGAGCTGCTGTGGCGGCGCCCGCGCGATGACGACTCTGACCAGGAGACATAACATGCGTAAAATACCGATGTGGCTTTTGTCCGCGGCCCTCCTCGCCGCGTCCTTGACGCCCGCGGCCGGGGCGGCGGAACGGTTCATTACCGTCGCTTCCACCACCTCGACCAAGAACTCGGGGCTGTTCGACCATATCCTGCCCCTGTTCGAGAAAAAGACCGGAATCCAGGTCCGCGTGGTGGCGGTCGGCACCGGCGCCGCCATCCGCCTGGCCCGCAACGGCGACGCCGACGTGCTGTTCGTCCACCACCGGCCGTCGGAGGAGAAGTTCGTCGCCGACGGCTTCGGCGTGCGGCGGTTCGGCGTCATGTACAACGATTTCGTCATCGCCGGGCCGAAGGACGATCCGGCCCACATCGCCGGCATGACCGATGCCGCCAAGGCACTGAAAAAGATCGCCGGGGCGCGGGCGCCCTTCGTCTCGCGCGGCGACGACAGCGGCACCCACAAGAAGGAACTGGCCCTGTGGCGGGCGGCGGGCGTGGACGCGGCCCGGGCGTCCGGAACCTGGTACCGGGAAACCGGGTCGGGCATGGGGGCGACGCTGAATACGGCGTCGGCCATGCACGCCTACGCGCTGGCCGACCGCGGCACCTGGCTCAGCTTCAAGAACCGGGCCGGCCTGCGGGTCCTGGTCGAAGGCGACACGCGCCTGTTCAACCCCTACGGGGTTATCCTGGTGAATCCGAGGAAATTTCCCCACGTCAAGGCGGACCTGGCGCAGGCATTCATCGACTGGCTGATTTCGCCCGAGGGCCAGGCCGCCATCGGCGCCTACAGGGTCCACGGCCAGGTGCTGTTCAAGCCCAACGCCATGGCCGTGACAAACTGACTCGGCC
>JBHHXI010000247.1:0-1866 GCA_046756945.1 Rhodospirillales bacterium | reverse complement strand
TGTGAAAATTCCTCTGTGGTCTCTGTGTTCTCCGTGGTTATCTTATTATTGATTATCAGACGCACTGTGCCGTTCGTGTCGGTCACTCCGCCCGCCAGCGTTCGACCCACAGCGTCGAGGTATCCTGGTGGCCGGTGGGCTCCAGGCCCTTCAGCCACTTGGGGAGCACATAGGGGTTGGCGCGGAAATACAAGGGGATGGCGGGCAGCTCGTCGGCGTAGATCACCTGCAGGCGGCGCCACAGGCGGGCGCGCTTTTCCCGGTCCAGCTCCACCCTGATGCGCTCGATCAGGTCGTCCATTTCCTTGTTCACGAAGCCGGTGAAGTTCTGGCCGGCGAAGTTGTTCTCAGGCGCCGGGATCTGGTCCGAATGGAGGCTCGTGCGCGGCACGTCCTCGGGCGCGCTGATCCACGCGAACATGGCCATGGCGGAGAATTCGCGGTGGGTCACGGTCTGGCCGAAGAACACCCGGGCCGGCTGGTTGCGGATGCGCACGTCGATGCCGAGGCGCTTCCACTGGCTCTGCAGGACCTGCTCGACCAGCTCGCGGCTGCGGTTGCCCGCCGTGGTCATGATCTCGAGGGTGAGGGGTTCGCCGGCCTTGTTGTGGCGCACCCCCTTGGCCATGGCCGTCCACCCGGCGGCGTCCAGCAGGGCCGCCGCCTTGGCCGGGTCGTGGGGGTATTTGGGGATGTCGTCGGCGTACACCCAGTCCAGGGGGTTGACGCTGCTGTGGGCGACGGGCTGGCGCCCGGCGAAAAGTTTTTCGCTGATCGCCTCCCGGTCCAGCGCATAGACGAGGGCCTTACGCACGCGCTTGTCCTTGAGGATGGGGTTGTCCAGGTTGAGGTCGATATGCTCGTAGATCAGCCCCGCCTTGTAGAGGATGTTGAACCTGTCGCCGTTGCGTTTCTCGAACGCCAGCGCCTGGTCGATGGTGATGCCCAGTTCGCCGGCGATCATGTCGATGGCGCCGGACATCAGGTTGGCCTCCAGGGCCGCGGTGTTGCTGATCACGCGCACGACGATGCGCCGGAAATGGGGTTTTTCGCCCCACCACGTGGGGTTGGGCTCGAGCACCACGTGGGAGCCGCGGGCCACCTCCGAAATCCTGTACGGCCCGAAGTAGAGGCCCGGGTTCGTGGTGTCGGTGTCGAACGTGGTGCGGTTCTTGTACGCCATGGGGTCGGCGAACTTCGCCTCTTCCAGGTGCGCCGGCAGCAGTCCGAAGCCGTTGATGGCGTTGTACTGGAAGGTCAGCTTGTCGAAGTGGAGCGTAAACGTCCTCTCGTCCTTGACATCGATGGCATAGAGCGTGCGGTAGAACTCGGTGTTGCTGACCCCGGTCTTGGGGTGGCGGCCCACCTTCCAGGTGAAGACCACGTCCCGCGTCGTCACCGGCGTGCCGTCGCCCCACTGGGCGTCGGGCCTGATGGTGTAGGTGACGGCGATGCCCGGCTTGCCGTCCGGCGTCCGTTCCGGCACCGCCAGCCCGTTCCCGATGGTCGGCAGGCGCGTGCACAGCATGCACACCAGCGCCCAGTCCTTGTCGTAGGCGGTAAACGGCCGGCGCGTCATGGCCAGCACGTAGGTCTTGGCCAGCATGGAATCGATGTTGGGATGGAAGGTGGACGGGAACTGGGTGATGCCGATCACCAGCGTGTCCCGGGGCCTGGCCGCCGCCGGCGGGGGCAGGGCGCCCGCCGCGGCAAGGCCGAGCAACAACAGCGCCACAGCCGTCCGTCTGACCATGGCCGATCCTACCATTGTTCGGGCCGGGCGCACACCGGGGACGCCGGCGGCTGCGCGTGAGAGCTCCTAGGCCGTGGGAGCGTCGAGAACGGCGCGAACCTTGCGCGCCAGGT
>JBHHXI010000246.1:0-1895 GCA_046756945.1 Rhodospirillales bacterium | reverse complement strand
TCCCTGCTCATCCGCCGGGCGGAGGCGGAATGGGTGTGGCTGCCCGCCCCGCGGCCCGCGGGCTAGTTGTGGGATCTAGGCACTTTGTTCACGAGACCCACTGGAGCCGGGCGACGGGAGGTCGCATTCCCAGGGCCCGGTGGGGCCGCCGCTCATTGTAGTAGCGCAGCCACTTTGGCAACGCCTTGGTTCTTTGGTTCGAGGTGCGATAGGGCCGTCCGTAGGCCCAGCGCCGCACCAGGGTCTGGATGAAACGCTCCGCTTTTCCGTTGGTCTCGGGCCGATAGGGTCGTGTGCGGATATGCCGGATGCCGGCGCGCTCACAGGCCCTGCGGAAACGCCGGGAGACGTAAGCCGAGCCGTTGTCGGTCATGACCCGCTCGATACGCACGCGCCGCTGGGCAAACCAGCACCGGGCGCGCGCGAAGAAAGCCACCGCCGTGAGGCCCTTCTGGTCCTCGAGGACCTCGACGTAGGCCAGGCGGCTGGCGTCGTCCACGGCGACGTGGGCGTACTCCCAGCCGATGCCACGGACCCGGCTGCGGCGGTCCCCGGTGATGCGATGCCCGACGCGGCCGATACGGCCCAGGCGCTTCACATCCATGTGCACGAGCTCGCCGGGCGCAGCCCGCTCGTATCGGCGGACAGGCGGCTTGGGGTCGAGCCGCGAGAGGCGACCCAGGCCCAGGCGCTTGAGCACCGCACCCACGGTGGCCGGCGCCATGCGCAACCGCTCGGCGATCTCCCAGATGGTGCGACGGCGCCGCCTGAGTGTGGCAATGGCCAGGACGCGGGCGGGCGCGGTGCGATGCGGGATACGACGGGGCGCACAGCGGCGATCGGCAAGCCCCGCGGGGCCCTCGGCCCAATACCGGGCCAGCCACTTGTAGGCCGTCCGGACGCTCACACCGCCGGCCTCGGCGGCCTGGGCAACGGTCCATCGTTGCTCGACAATTCGCGTGACCAAAAGGGCACGACTCCTCGGGCAGCTTTTTGCGTTAGGATGGAGTCTCATCCGGGGCCTCCTCTGGGATATGGGTTCTTGCGTAACCCCATTGTTTCCCAGAGGACCCCGGATGAACAATCTGCCTAGAAATCACACCTAGAGGCCGATGCTCGCTTTTCTCGCCAAGCGAATCCTTTTCATGATCCCGCTGCTCATCGGGATCACGATCATCAGCTTCGCCGTCATTCATCTGGCGCCGGGCGAGCCGGTCGGGCTCGAGGCGTCGATGAACCCCAAGGTGAGCGCGGAGGCGCGCGAGAGAATCCGCGCGCTCTACCATCTCGACGAGCCGGTGCACGTCCAGTACTGGCGCTGGGTGAAACGGCTGGCGGTGCTCGATCTGGGGGAATCGTTCTCTTCCGATCGCCGGCCCGTAAAAGACAAGATTCTCGAGCGCATCCCCATCACGCTGACGCTCAACGTTCTCTCGCTCATTCTCATATTCGCCGTCGCGACGCCCCTGGGGGTCTACTCGGCCGTCCGGCAGCACTCGCTGTTCGACCGCATCTCGACGGTGACCGTCTTCATCGGCTTCGCCATCCCGACCTTCTGGCTGGCGCTTCTCCTCATGATCCTCTTCGGCGTGGAGCTGGGCTGGCTGCCCATTTCGGGCATCCGCTCGCTTGATCACGATTCCATGTCCGCCGCCGGGAAGCTCGGCGATTACGCGCGCCATCTCGCCATGCCGGTTTTCGTTTCGGCCTTCGGGGGGCTGGCCGGCCTGTCCCGCTACATGCGCTCGAACATGCTCGAGATCACCCGCCAGGACTACATCACGACGGCGCGCGCGAAGGGCCTGCCCGAGGATCGGGTGATCTACCGCCACGCGCTCCGAAACGCCCTCCTGCCCGTGGTGACCATCCTGGGGCTCTCGGTGCCCGCCCTCATC
>JBHHXI010000245.1:0-1895 GCA_046756945.1 Rhodospirillales bacterium | reverse complement strand
CGGCGAAGGCAGGGCGCAGAAATATCATGCCGGCGGCCGCCGCCAGGCACAGGACAACCATCTCGCCCCAACGGATGTGGCCGAGGGCGGCGGCGAAGAAGACCAGCCAGCCGATCACCCCGAAGCCGGCGGCGAAACTCCACGCGACCGCCTCTCCGCGGTCGAAATCGCCGAGCACGCGCACGCAGGCAAGCACCGCCGCGCCGGCGCCGAGGCAGGCGGCGAAAAGAAGGAGCACCATGGCCAGTGCCGTCATGCGGGTCTTGCGTCCGTGGAGGGGTCAGGTCCGAAGCGGCGGTCCCATCAGAGGAGCCCGCCCGCCTTCAGAATCTGGCCAAAGATGGTGCGGAACTGGAAAAGATAGGCGGCAAGCGCCACCCCGACCCAGATCCAGAGCATGATGGGGATCAGCCGCTGCATGGCGCCATCTCCTATCACACGCGGCGCGAAAAGCGAAGGTCCGGAAGCGGCACCCGCAAGCCGACGGTGAAATACAGCCACAGGCTGACCGTCAGCGGCAGGAGGCTGCCGGTCATCAGGGAAAAGTTCGATTCCTGGAAGAACAGCGGCAGCAGAATGGTTGTCCCGGTGACGAATTCCAGGGCCGTCATGCCGGGACGGGCAAGAAACCGTTCGAGGAACCCGAACAACAGGCCGACCAGCGCCATGCCGACGATGACGCCGGCGCGGCCGAAGTTGGCGTACATCTCCGTGATCCACGGGAGGTTGAACGACAACTGGCGCTCGGTCTCGGCCAATACCCCGTAGCGCCGGCCGAAGAGGTTGCCGGTCCGCTCCTCCGGCTTGCCGGGCCAGACGGCGCGGGGGATCATGCTGGTGAATAGGGGCTTATAGGTCTCGCCTGCCCAGTAGGGCACCGGGTCCGGCGTCCTGTCCACCACGTGGGTCAACGTCAGGATGAGGGCGACGCGCCGGACCAGGCCCACGGTTTCCCGATCGAATCGTCCCCGGCCCGCCGAACCGTACGTCCACAGTATCGCGCGGACGAGCGTTTGCGCCTTTTCCACGGTCGTCATCCCCTGTCCCGCGGCCCCCCAGGCATGGCCGCGGTAATAGCCCGTGGTCGGGTAGGCGATCAGGAAGAAGACCGGGATCGCGACAATCAACAGCCATGGCGGGCGCCCGCGCACATGGAGATAGAGGACGGCGAAGAAGATCAGGATCAACACCGGGATGGCCACGGCTCCCTTGGTCAGGACACCGACCAGCGCCACCGGCAGCAGGACCAGAAAGACGGCGGCGGCCTGCCACCGGGGCAGGTCACCACGGCACCACAGCAGGTAAAACATGCCGAAGGCGAGGTAGCCCACCGGCTGCAGGAACTGCCCGACCGACGGCAGGGCGCGCACCACGGGGGAGTACAGATAGGCCAGGTGCCCGAGCGCCAGGCCCCACAGCAGAAGCCGCAGCCGTGGGAGCGGGAACGCGCGCGGCAGGCCGAGATGGGGGATGGCCCGCCAGACGGTGCGCTTGGACCCCGCGTAAACCGCCCACATCAGGGCCATCCCGCCGATAACCAGGGCCTGGGCTTCCAGGCTGATGGCATCGACATATCCATTGCCGAAGAAATTGATCGTTCCCGTTTCCGGATCGCGCAAGTGAAAGGCGAAGAAGGCGGGCAGGCCGAAAAACGCCGCATAGAACAGGCCGGTCAAGGGCATCAACGGGAACGGGGGCCGTTCCTCCGCTGGCGCGCGCAGGTACAGAAACCCCGGAACCAGGCCCAGCCAGACGATCACCAGGGCAAGCAGCGCCGTGACCGCGGGCAGGGTTGCGTCGCGCAGCACGAAGAGGCCGACGCTGGCAACGCCAACGCAGGCCACGCCGGCGACAAATACCCTGTTCGGGAGGGGTGATCCGGAAGACGGCAAGAC
>JBHHXI010000244.1:0-1900 GCA_046756945.1 Rhodospirillales bacterium | reverse complement strand
GGCCGCAAAGGGACGCAGAGGAAGAAAATTGAGGGGCAATGAAATGCGGCGCGCCGCGCCGTATCCGGCACTCTCTGTGGGACCCTCTGTGGTCTCTGTGGTGAAATCACCGCCGTGGAAGCGCGGAGGGCCGCCGGGGTCTTTAATCCGGGCGTTGGAAAAGCAGAATGTCCGCTTTTCCGCCCCCCCTCACTCCCACTCGATCGTCCCGGGGGGCTTGGACGTGACGTCGTAGACGACCCGGTTGATGCCCTTGACCTCGTTGATGATGCGGCCCGCCACGCGGCCGAGGAACGCGTGGTCGAAGGAATAGTAATCGGCGGTCATGCCGTCGGTCGACGTGACGGCGCGCAGGGCGCACACGAAATCGTAGCTGCGCGCGTCCCCCATGACGCCCACGGTCTGGACCGGCAGCAGCACGGCGAAGGCCTGCCATATGGACTCGTAGAGCCGCGCGGCGCGGATCTCGTCGATGTAGATGGCGTCGGCCCGGCGCAGGATGTCCAGCTTCTCCGCCGTCACCGCGCCGGGGATGCGGATGGCCAGCCCCGGCCCGGGAAAGGGGTGGCGGCCGACGATGCGCTCGGGCAGGCCGAGCTCGCGCCCGAGCGCCCGCACCTCGTCCTTGAACAGCTCGCGCAGGGGCTCGACCAGCTTGAGCTTCATGCGCTCGGGCAGGCCGCCGACGTTGTGGTGGGACTTGATGACGGCGCTCGGCCCGCCGGCGAAGGAGACGGATTCGATGACGTCCGGGTACAGCGTCCCCTGGGCCAGGAAGTCGGCGCCGCCGGCCTTTGCCGCCTCGTCGTCGAAGACGTCGATGAAGGTGGCGCCGATGCGCTTGCGTTTCTCTTCCGGGTCGGTCACGCCTTTCAGCGCGCCCAGGAACAGGGCCACCGCGTCCCGGTGGATAAGCGGGATGTTGTAGTGGTCGCGGAACAGGCCCGTCACCTCGTCGGCCTCGTCCAGGCGCAACAGCCCGGTGTCGACGAACACGCACTGAAGCTGGTCGCCGATGGCCTCGTGCAGCAGCACGGCGACGACCGAGGAATCGACGCCGCCCGAAAGGCCGCAGATGACGCGGCCCTTGCCCACCTGGGCGCGCACCTTGGCGATCTCGGCGTCGCGGAAGGCGGCCATGGTCCAGTCGCCGCGGCACCCCGCGACGGCGTGGGTGAAGTTCCTGAGCAACTGGGCGCCGTGGGGCGTGTGCACGACCTCGGGGTGGAACATGACGCCGTAGAAGCGCCGCTTGTCGTCGGCGATGACGGCGAAGGGCGCGCCCTCGGAGACGGCGACGGCGCGGAAGCCTTCCGGCATCGCGATGACCCGGTCGCCGTGGCTCATCCACACCTGTTCGTGGCCGCCCTTGCGCCAGACGCCGTCGAACAGGCCGCAGTCGCCGGTGACGTCCACGTAGGCGCGGCCGAACTCCCGGTGCTCCGAGCCCGCAACCCGGCCGCCCAGTTGCGCGACCATGGCCATCTGGCCGTAGCAGATGCCGAGCACCGGCACCCCCATCTCGAAGAGCGCATCCGGCGCCCTGGGCGTTTCGCCCTCGGTGACCGAGGCCGGCCCGCCCGACAGGATCACGGCGCGGGGCCCGAATTCCTCGAGGAACGCCCCGGTCACGGTGTTGAAGGGGTGGATCTCGCAGTAGACCCCGTTTTCGCGGACCCGGCGCGCGATGAGCTGGGTCACCTGGGACCCGAAATCGACGATGAGGACGCGGTCGGTCATGGGGCCTCGGTTCGGCCGGGAACGGGGGCGGACAATAATCCAAATGCCGGCCCCCCACCAGCGTCTTGGCCATTGGGGGGCCTCCTTGGGTAGCGTCAGGTCGTGGAAGGCCCGGGCCGTCTCCGGGTCGAGGCCGAGGTTGAACTGGTCGGCCCAGCGG
>JBHHXI010000243.1:0-1920 GCA_046756945.1 Rhodospirillales bacterium | reverse complement strand
AGCGGCATCGTTGTCACTTCTAATTATAGCCTCAACCGCCCCGGAGCGCAACCCCTCGCAACGAGGCGGCAACGAGCTTATCTCGCTCACTTAATAAAACGGATGGGCAAACGACGATATATCCGAACAAAGCAGCAGCTGGGCATCGTCGGCGGGCCGCTGCAGGTTAGTCGCGGCGAGGCCAGCCGCCTGATCGCGGCGCTGATTGAGGAGTTACGCGATGAAGGCTGACCTCGCCGCCAGGCACGCCAAAATGTTGCAGGACGACTCGCGCATCACGCCGGAGCTAATCGAGCAACGCGGCTATTACACCGCCGCCGCCGGCAACGACGGCTACAAACACCTGAAAAATCTTGGTTTCAACCACCAGCAGGCCAAAACCGCCCTGTCCGGCGATGTCCTGGTTGTCCCCATCGCCCCGCCCGACCGCTCAAACTCAACCTACATGATCCGGCCCGACAATCCGCGCATCAAACCCGGCAAAAAGCTGGCTGACGGGACCAGAGAGCAGAAGGTTTTGAAGTACGAGCGCCCGCCTGGATCACCGAACCGCCTTGATGTTCCGCGCAGTTGTCTGGATCGGATAGACGATCCAAGCGTTGACCTCTTCCTGACCGAGGGCGTCAAGAAGGGCGACGCCCTGGCCGCCGCCGGGCTTTGCGCGGCCAGTTTGCCGGGGGGAGTTTATGGTTTCCTGGGCCGCAACGAAAAGGACGCGTCTACCGTCATCGCCGACCTGGACCGCGTGGCCTGGCGTGACAAGATGACCGACGAACCGCGCCGGGTTTTTGTCGTCTTCGATTCCGACGTGGCGACAAAGCGCCAGGTGAAGACGGCGTTAAAACGCCTGGCTGGGATACTCCGCAACGCCGGGGCCGAGGTGACGCCGGTCTACCTGCCCGCCGGCCCGGACGGCGAGAAGGCTGGAGTCGATGACTACCTGGCGAACGGGGGGACCGTGGCCGGGCTTTACCAGTTGGCCGGGACCGCGCAACTGGTACAGGCCGCGATGGAATCGAGCCGGGGCCGGGTGAAAACAGCGGAGTACCTCAAGGCCCTGGCCGGCCTGGGCTACACGTTTCGGCTAAACGCCTGTAACGATAAATTGGAGGTCAACGGGCAACCGATGACGGACGGCCTGGCCGCTAAAATTCGAGGGCAGATGAGGGATGCTGGTTATGAACACGTCAACGTCATGCAAGACGCCTATTTGGGCCACGCCTACGATAACCAATATCACCCGATCCGGGATTACCTGAACGGGTTGAAATATGACGGCGGGCCTCATATTGACACCCTGGCAACTTACTTTGAAGACGCGCACCAAAACAGCCGGCTCCCGGACCACCCTTGCCCGGTGTTCCACACCTGGCTCCGACGCTGGCTCATCGGGGCCGTAGCCAAAGTTTTTAAGGCCGAACAAAATCCGATGTTGGTTTTGGACGGGCGCCAGGACCTGGGTAAAAGCTACTTTGCCCACTGGTTGTGCCCGTTGCCCGACTACTTCATCGAGTCGGCAATTGACCCCGCCGACAAGGATTCCAGAATCAGGCTAATTTCCTACTGGCTTTGGGAAGTAGCCGAGCTGGGCGCAACCACTCGCCGGGCCGACAGGGAGGCGTTAAAAGCTTTTATCTCGACTCGCCGGGTGACCGTGCGCGCGCCTTACGGGCGCAACGACATCACCAAGCCTTCTATGGCCTCACTTATCGGAACCATCAATAATGAGTCTGGTTTCCTGTCCGACCCGACCGGCAACCGCCGGTTTTTGACCTGCACCCTGACGAAAATCAACTGGGACTATGCTGATATGGACCCCGCCGGCATTTGGGCCGAAGCCGTCCACCTGTACCGGGCCGGCGAATCCTGGCGGCTGACGAAGGCCGAGCGCGAATTGCGCGACTCGCTAAATCAGGATTA
>JBHHXI010000242.1:0-1945 GCA_046756945.1 Rhodospirillales bacterium | reverse complement strand
GCGGCTATTCGGTGTTCGCCGGCGTCGGCGAGCGCACCCGCGAGGGCAACGACCTGTATCACGAGATGATCCAGTCCGGCGTCATCGATCTGGACGGCCCCGGGTCCAAGGCGGCGCTGGTGTACGGCCAGATGAACGAGCCGCCGGGCGCCCGCGCCCGCGTCGGCCTCAGCGGGCTGGCCCTGGCCGAATACTTCCGCGACGAGGAAGGCCAGGACGTGCTGTTGTTCATCGACAACATCTTCCGCTTCACCCAGGCCGGCTCCGAGGTGTCGGCGCTGTTGGGGCGCATCCCGTCCGCCGTCGGATACCAGCCGACGCTGGCCACCGACATGGGGGAACTGCAGGAACGCATCACGTCGACCAACAAGGGCTCGATCACCTCGGTGCAGGCCATCTACGTGCCGGCGGACGACCTCACCGACCCGGCCCCGGCCACCTCGTTCGCGCACCTGGACGCGACGACGGTGCTGTCGCGCCAGATCGCCGAACTCGGCATCTATCCCGCCGTGGACCCGCTGGATTCCACGTCGCGCGTGCTCGATGCGCACATCGTCGGCCAGGAACACTACGACGTCGCCCGCGAGGTGCAGCGCATCCTGCAGACCTACAAATCCCTGCAGGACATCATCGCCATCCTGGGCATGGACGAGCTCAGCGAAGACGACAAGCTGGCCGTGGCGCGGGCCCGCAAGATCCAGCGCTTCCTGAGCCAGCCCTTCCACGTGGCCGAGGTGTTCACCGGCACGCCGGGCGTGTTCGTGTCCCTGGAGGACACCATCAAGGGCTTCAAGGGCATCTGTGCCGGCGAATACGACCACCTGCCCGAGGCCGCCTTCTACATGCTGGGCACCATCGAGGACGCGGTGGAGAAGGCCAAGAAGATGGCGGTGGAAGCGGCCTGAACGGCCCCTTGCGAAAGGAACCCCTCGGATGACGGAGAAGATCCCGTTCGAACTGGTGACGCCGGAGCGCGTGGTCCTCGCCGAGGAGGCGGACATGGTCGTGGTGCCGGGTGGGGACGGCGATTTCGGCGTCCTGCCCGGGCACGCGCCGCTTCTGTCCACGGTGCGCCCCGGCACCCTCGAGGTGCACGAAGGCGATCGCGTAACCATGCGCATCTTCGTCTCCGGCGGTTTCGCCGAGGTGGCGGACGGACGCTGCACCGTGCTTGCGGACGAAGCCGTGCACGCTTCCGAGATCGACCGCGCGGACGCCGAGGAACGGCTCAAACGCGCCCGCGACGCGCACCGCGACGCCGCCCCCGAAGGCCCCGATCACCGCCGGGCGGACACCGAACTGCGCGCCGCCGAGGCCATGGTGGCGGCGGCGAAGTAAGAAAGGCTCCCCTTTTTCCGGGCCGGGCCCATGCGAGTGTATCTGGTTCAGCACGCCGAAGCGGTGCCGGCCGAGGACAATCCGGAGCGGCCGCTCAGCGACAGGGGGCGGACCGATGTCCAGCGCGTGGCCTCCTTCCTGGCGCGCAGCGTGCGCGTCGGCCGCGTCGTCCACAGCCCCAAGATGCGCGCCCGCGACACCGCGGTACTGCTGGCCCAGGTCCTGGGGCCGGGGGGCGTGGTGGAGGAGGCGGCGTCCGGCCTCGCGCCCAACGACGCCACCGACGCACTGGCCGGGGCCATCGCCGGGTGGTCCGGGGACACGATGGTGGTCGGGCACCTGCCGTTCATGGACCGCCTCGCCTCGCGCCTGGTCGCCGGTTCGGAAGCGGCGAACGTCGCCGCCTTCCAGCCCGGTACCGTGGTCTGCCTGGAGAGCGCCGACGGCGGCGGGGACGGCGGCTGGACGCTGGCCTGGATGGTGCGGCCGGCGTTGCTGGGGGGCTGAAATTAAGGGGACAAAATTAAGTAATTAAGGGGACACCTTACTTAATTCCTGGTGGCCCCCGCCACAGGGCGGAGAATTAAGTAAGGTGTCCCCTTAATTA
>JBHHXI010000241.1:0-1986 GCA_046756945.1 Rhodospirillales bacterium | reverse complement strand
CGCCGACGACGGCATCACCATGAACCGGGACCGCCTGCTGGCCGACGCCAAGGCCCGGGCGCTCGACCTCGTCGACGGCTATGCCCCGCCCGAGCCGCCGGAGATTTCCCTGCCCGGGCCGGCGGCGCGCATCGCCCTGACCATGGTCCTTTACGGCCTGCGCAAGCTGGGCAAGGCGACGCCCCACGACGAGGTGGTGGCCAAGGCCCTGGCCGGGGTCCTCAGCGGCGACGGAACCGACGTCACCGAAAGCCTCACCGAGGACGACCTGCTGGCCCTCGAGCGCCGCGCCTTCATGGAACTGGTGCGCCATCCCGCCACCATCGCCCGGATCGAGCACATGCTGGACACCGGCAAACCGCTTAGGAATTGAGCCATGGCCACGTACACGGCGCCCCTCGCCGACATGCGCTTCGTGCTCAACGACCTGCTCGGCGAGGAACAGATGGGGGACCTGCCCGGCACGGACGAGGTGACGCCCGACCTTGCCGGCGCCATCCTGGAAGAGGCGGCCAAGGTGTGCGAGGGCCTGCTGTCGCCGCTCAACCGCACCGGCGACGAGGAAGGGTGCCACTTCGAGAACGGCGTCGTGCGCACGCCGGAAGGGTTCAAGGAAGCCTACCGCACGTTTGCCGAAGGCGGATGGACGTCCCTCGCCTGCGACACCGAACACGGCGGCCAGGGCCTGCCCGAGACCATCAACACGATGGTCGAGGAGATGATCTGTTCCGCCAACCTGTCGTTCGGCATTTATCCGGGGCTGTCCCGCGGCGTCTATCTGGCGCTCAAGGCGTTCGGGTCCGAGGCCCTGAAGGAAACCTACCTGCCGAGGCTGGCGGACGGCACGTGGAGCGGCACCATGTGCCTGACCGAACCCCAATGCGGCACCGACCTCGGCCTGCTCAGCACCCGGGCCACCCCCGGCGACGACGGCGCCTACAGGATCACCGGCACCAAGATCTTCATCTCCGCCGGCGAGCACGACCTGACCGAGAACATCGTCCACCTGGTGCTGGCCCGCACCCCGGACGCGCCCGCGGGAACCCGGGGCATCAGCCTGTTCCTGGTGCCCAAGGTGTCGGTCGCCGGGGACGGCTCGCTGGGGCCGGCCAACGGCGTCGCCTGCGGCTCCATCGAGCACAAGATGGGCATCCACGCGTCGTCGACCTGCGTCATCAACTTCGACGACGCCACGGGCTTCCTGGTCGGCGACCTCAACAAGGGCATGCGGGCCATGTTCGTGATGATGAACACGGCGCGCCTGGCGGTCGGCATCCAGGGCCTGGGGCTGGCCGAGGCCGCCTACCAGGGGGCGGCGGCGTATGCGCGGGAACGCCTGCAGGGGCGCGCCCTCGGCGGCCCCAAGTGCCCCGACAAGCCGGCCGATCCGATCATCGTGCACCCGGACGTGCGCCGCATGCTGCTCACCATGCGGGCGTACGTGGAAGGGGCGCGGGCGCTCGGCGCCTGGGTGTCCGGGCACCTGGACGTCGCCGCCCGCCACGCCGACGCCGACAGGCGCCGGCAGTCACAGGACCTGGTCGAGCTCCTCACCCCGGTGGTCAAGGCCCTGTTCACCGACATCGGCTTCGAGGCGGGCAACCTGGCGGTGCAGGTTTTCGGCGGCCACGGCTACATCCGCGAACACGGGATCGAGCAGTACGTGCGCGACGCCCGCATCACCCAGATTTACGAGGGCACCAACGGCATCCAGGCGCTCGATCTGGTGGGGCGCAAGATGCCGGCGCACACCGGGCGCTATCTGCGCAGCTTCTTCCATCCGGTCGCCGCCTTCATCGAGGAGCACCAGGCGGACGAAGCGCTGGAGGAATTCGTCCTGCCCCTGGCCAAGGCCTTCGGCCGCCTCCAGCGGGCGACCGCCTGGATCGCCCACAAGGGGCTCGCCGATCCCGAGGAGGCGGGCGCCGCGGCCACCGAGTACCTGCGCCTGTTCGGCCTGGTCGCCCTCGCCTACATGTGGACGCG
>JBHHXI010000240.1:0-1990 GCA_046756945.1 Rhodospirillales bacterium | reverse complement strand
CCCAGCCGTCCGCGGCCGGCCAGATGGTGCGGTAGTGGGTGCCCTCGACCTTCATCGGCCAATCACTTCAACACCCGCCCCGCGACGGCGTCCAGCTTCTCGACCAGGGCCGGATCGCGGGCCTCGGGCGCCGTGATGACGGCGTTCTCCAGCGCCCTGTGGCAGCCCTCGGGGCAGGCGCCGTCCCGGCCCTTCAGGGTCGGCGCCACCCGTTTGACCAGGGCCCGTCCCCTGTCGGCGTTCTCGTGCAGGATCCTGATGATGGACTCCACGCTGACGTGGTCGTGGCCCGGGTGCCAGCAGTCGTAATCGGTGACCATTGCGACGGTGGCGTAGCACAGCTCGGCCTCGCGGGCGAGCCTGGCCTCGGGCATGTTGGTCATGCCGATGACGTCGCAGTCCCAACCGCGGTAGAGCTCGGATTCGGCGAGGGTCGAGAACTGCGGACCTTCCATGGCCAGGTAGGTGCCGCCGCGCACCACCTTGATGCCGAGGCCGTTCGCCGCTTCCTCGAGGGCGCCGCCGAGCCGGGCGCAGACCGGATGCCCCAGCCCCACGTGGGCGACCAGTCCGGTCCCGAAGAAGCTGTTTTCGCGGGCCACCGTGCGGTCGATGAACTGATCGACGATGACGAAGGTGCCCGGGTCCAGGGACTCCTTCAGGGACCCGCAGGCGCTGATCGAGACGACCTCGGTGACGCCGGCGCGCTTGAGGGCGTCGATGTTGGCGCGGAAGTTGATGCCGCCGGGGGGAATGGGGTGGCCGCGGCCGTGGCGGGGCAGGAAAACCATGGGCTGCCCGTCCAGGTCGCCGAACAGCAGGGCGTCCGACGGCTCGCCGAACGCAGACGGGACATGCTCCCACCGCGGGTCGGAAAGGCCGTCCATATCGGAGACGCCGCTGCCGCCGATGACGCCGATGACCGGCGGCGTGCCCGGTTCCGCCATGAATTAAGACCCTCCGTCCCGGTGGCCCACAGTTTTCCAGCTTCCCGCCGGCGCTTCAACCGGTATCGGGGTTTTACGCGGCGGCGGGGCGGGCTGGGGAGTTGAAATTAAAATATAACGCAGAGGACGCGGAGGAACGCGGAGGATTTTCCCGCCGGGCGCACAAGGGACAAAGGGCGCGCCGCGGGAAATTTTGCACCACCAGGACACCAGGAGCACCAAGGCGCAACAGGCGCCCAACCGGTGTGCAATAACATCCTGGTGCACTATGTGCCTTGTTCGGTGAGGCGCTCGTTCTTTTCCTCCGCGTCCCTTTGCGTCCTCCGCGTTGAAATCAAGAACGCCGGGAAAGGGCGGAATTACCCCAGGTGTTCGGCGAAGAAGGCGAGGGTGCGGGCGCGCGCCGTCTTGGCGCTTTCGGCGTGGTAGGCGGCGCGCCGGTCGCAGTTGAAGCCGTGGCCGGCGCCGTAGACATACACCGGCACGTCGGCGTGGGCGGCGCGGATGGCGTCCACGTCGTCCATGGGGATGGAGGCGTCGGTCTCGCCGAAATGGAGGATCACCGGGCAGCGGGGCGTTTCGTCGTTGAACTGGATGATGTGCCGGCCGTAGTACCCGACGGCGCAGGCCACATCCAGCCGGCACGCGGCAAGCCATGTCATGGAGCCGCCCCAGCAGTACCCGACGACGCCGACCTTGCCCGAGGGTTCGAGCGCCCCGGCGGCGGCGGTAACGTCCGCCAGCGGCCCCTCCCAGCCCAGGTCCTCGACCAGCGCCCGCCCGCGGGCGATGCCGTCGTCGTCGTAGTCGAGTTCGATGCCGCGTTCGATGCGGTCGAACACGGCCGGCGCGATGGCCGCGTAGCCCTCGGCGGCGAAGCCGTCGCAGACGTCCCGGATGTGGATGTTGACGCCGAAGACCTCCTGGATCACCACGATGCCGCCCCTGGGCGCATCCTCGGGATCGGCGCGGTAAGCTTCCAGTTCGTGGCCGTCGGCCGCGGTGAGCGTGATGGTCTGGCCCATGGTCGTGCTCCTCCCCCG
>JBHHXI010000239.1:0-2002 GCA_046756945.1 Rhodospirillales bacterium | reverse complement strand
ACCAGACGGGTAGGTCGGGCTCTGCCCGACGCCACAACTGTGCCCGACGCCACAACGTCACTCACCGGTGGCTTCGGGAACGTCTACCGGGGAGGCTCCCGGCCAGTTCGGGTCGAGCCAGCCTAGTTGAACGTGTCGGTGGAAGCTCGACCATGGCCAATCACCCGGTTCACGCACCAGTTCATGCTTGACGGGATTAAGAGGGATGTAATTGCGGTGTCGAAACCAGTCGGTCTCATCGCGAATACGGTGCTCCCAGTAGCGAGCCTGCCAGACGCCCGATTCGCGGTGCTTGGCCCGACTCGGTGACACCGGCAACGGATGACCGCCGCTCTCAAGGTAATCACATGAAAGGCTGTCTCCGGCCGGGCGGTATTATGCCCGGCGTGTTTGGAGACCTTACAGGAGACAGCCTATGAACAAGGATGGAACAGTAACGCGGATCGGTGTGGATTGCCATCGGAAGTTCAGCACAGTTACCGCGCGCAACGCGAAGGGTCAGATTGAGTGGCGCGAGCGGCTGGAGCATGAAGATCGTCGCCCGTTGCGAAGACGCCTGCGTACCTGGCCAGAAGGCACGCCCGTTGTGCTGGAGGCGACGTTCGGCTGGGGTTGGCTAGCGGATGAGCTACTCGCGGCTGGCCTGGATCCACACCTGGCCAGCAGCCGGAAGGTGGCCGCCTGGCGTCAAGCGCGGGGCATGGCGAAGTCCAATCGCACCGACGCTGATCTGTTGAGTGAGTTGTGGGACCAGCAACCCCATTGGTGGGAGGTATGGCTGGCGCCGCCGGAGGTTCGCGACCGGCGTGAATGGCTGCGTTATCGCATGGCTCTGGTCGCCATGCAGACGGCTCTGAAGTGTCGGATTCACGCGGTTCTGCATCGGCACGGGATCGTACACGGCTACAGCGATCTGTTCGGAGCTGGTGGGCGGAAGTTCCTGGGCTGCCTGACCGGCCCCAACGATGGGACGCTACGAAAAAGCGCCAAGGCGACACTGAAGGGCTATTTGCAGTTGCTGGATCACACGCGCCGTCAGATAGCGAGGGTGACACGCGAGTTTCGTCAACAAGTGGTCAAAAGCCGGGAGGGTGATCGGCTCAGGACGATTCCCGGTATCTCCTGGATCTTGGCCTACACGATTCTGGCCGAGGTGGGAGACATCCGCCGTTTTCGAAACGCGAAGCATCTGGGCTCCTATAGTCTCTTGGTACCACGCGCCTACGATAGCGGTGAACCTGACGATGAGAAGGACCCTAAGGGTCGCCACGTGGGGAAGGTGGGACGCCTCACGCTCAAGACCGCGTGGGTCCAAGCGGCTCATGGAGCCGTTCGTCGCGGAGGGCGCTTTCGAAAGATCTTTGACCGCTACACGGACGGTGGGAAACGGAATCGTGGGCGCGGGTACATTGTCGTCGCCCATGAGTTGTGTCGTATCGGCTACGCGGTGTGGACGAAGGAGATGGATTACACAGACACGCCGCCGCCCCGCCCGGGTCGGCGGTCGAAAGGTAAGCGGTCTCATCCGGGAACGGGCCAGCCCGTAGGACTTATGGTCGCTGCTGCCGGCTAAGGCGGCTTCAGACCTCTTCGTAATTGGGCCGCCCGCACCGGATGAGATCATGTGGCCCCGTCCCCTGTGGCGGGTGCACGTATGGATAACTGGGCCGATCGGGACCGATCCAGCCCAAAGCCGGCGCACGGATGAGAGTGGTCTTGAGGATAGGACTTGCGCATCGTGAAGCGGCCCGCGCGCGTCGCGACGCGCGCCCAGGGCTTCGCTCCGCTCGCGGGCCGCCGGCGGCACTCAGAGGTCCTCTGGGGCCGGTCGTGGGCGAGCGAAATTCGTCCTCAAAAGCAGCTTGCGGGGACATGCCTTTCATGGATAAGTGCTTACAAGGGGCCGGATTACGAACTGACCGAAAAGCGAATATATACCATATATAAACTCACGGCGTTGGCCGGGAGGCGCAGGAGGACGTAGCCGCGCACCGCAGGACCC
>JBHHXI010000238.1:0-2003 GCA_046756945.1 Rhodospirillales bacterium | reverse complement strand
ACAAGCGCTTGTCGAGCGGCCGCTTCCGCTGGTGGCCGGTCAACAAGACAGGACCGGCCAAGGCCCTGGAAGCGCACCAGTTGCACGTGCTCCTCTCGGCGGGCAATCCCGAGACCACCCACGCAGCGCCGGCGTGGCGGCCGGTCTGTGCGTGAATGGCCACGCCCGACCCGGCCGGCCTGACCGTCGGGCGCCGCTCGCGTTTCGCGGGGAACGGTGTCGCCAGGGTCCGGCCGCGCCGCGATCGGCCGCCTGCAGGCCGATCGGAGAGCCAGCCTGCCGGACGGTTGACCGCGGCGTTGCGCACGGAATGGTGAACCACAGCGGCATCTCTCGACGCCGCACGAAAAGAAAACGGAAAAAGTTGCGACTTGCCCCTTGCGTTCCGAGCGCGCCCTTGCTAGCCTCCGCGCCATGGACGTGCGATTGACCTACCGGGGTCGTAGCGTCACGGATGACGACATAGCCTTCATCCGTCAGCTCATCGCCGCGCATCCGACGGCCAGCCGGCGGAACCTTTCGAAGAAGCTGTGCGAAGCCTGGAACTGGGTCCAGCCCAACGGGGTGCCGCGTGACATGGTCTGCCGGGGCTTGATGCTGGCCCTGCATCGCGCGGGGCTCATCGAATTGCCACCTCAGCGGTACATTCCGGCGAACCCGCTGGCCCGGCGAGCGCGGCCCACGTTCACGCCCATCGACACCACCCCGTTGCGCGCTGCCTTGGACACGATCCGCCCGTTGACCTTCCGCCAGGTCCGTCGGACGCGCCAGGAGCCGCTGTTCAACAGCCTCCTCGAGCAGCACCACTACCTGGGCTACACGCAACCGGTCGGCGAGCACCTCAAGTACCTCGTCGTCGCGCAAGGCCGGCCCATCGCCTGTCTGGCGTGGTCCTCGGCGCCGCGTCACCTCGGCTGCCGCGACCGCTTCATCGGCTGGTCGCCCCAGGCGCGACGGAAGAACATTCGCCTGCTCGCGTACAACCTTCGCTTTCTGATCCTGCCGTGGGTGTCCGTCCCGCACCTCGCTTCGCACGTCCTGGCCCGGATGGCCGGGAGGCTCTCGGCGGACTGGGGACGAGTTTACGGACATCCGGTCTACTTCCTGGAAACCTTCATCGATCCCCGGCGATTCCGTGGCACGTGTTACCGTGCGGCCAACTGGATTCTCCTGGGCCGCACCACGGGCCGGGGCAAGGACGACCAGACCGGCCGGCCCAACCGCCCGATCAAGCAGGTGCTGGGCTATCCCCTGTGCCGGGCGTTCCGGCAGGTGCTCGGCCAGATGTCATGAGACCCCCGGAGCCGAAGATCATCGAGCTGGAGGCGGAAGAGCTGGAAGCGCTGCTGCAGCGCGTCGAGGCGGCGCTCAGTCAGGACGACGCCGAGACGATCCGGGCCGTGTTCGAATCGCACGCCCGTCTGGCCGAGCTGCTGGAATCCAAGGGGATGACGATCGAGCGTCTTCAGAAGCTGCTGTTCGGTTCGCGAAGCGAGAAGACTCGCGACGTGATCCCGCCCCCAGCCGATGTCACGGCGCCGGCCGAGGGGCAAGAGGGCACGGCCCCGACCGGGCCGGCGGAAAAGGAAGCCGCCAAACGCAAAGGACACGGCCGGAACGGCGCCGACGCCTATCGCGGCGCCGAGAAGATCCGAGTGCCCCATGACTCGCTCCACGCCGGAGACGCCTGCCCGGAATGCACCAAGGGCACCGTGTACAGCTTGGCCGCGCCCAAGGTCCTGGTCCGGGTCGTCGGCCAGGCGCCGGTGCAGGCCAAGGTCTACGAGATGGAACGGCTGCGCTGCAACCTGTGCGGCCAGATCTTCACCGCCTCAACGCCCGAGGGCGTGGGCGCCGAGAAGTACGACGTGACGACGGCGAGCATGATCGCCCTGCTGAAGTACGGGAGCGGACTTCCCTTCAATCGACTGGAAGGGCTGCAGGGGAATCTCGGCATTCCGCTGCCGGCCTCGACGCAATGGGACATCGTGAACGAAGCGGCC
>JBHHXI010000237.1:0-2010 GCA_046756945.1 Rhodospirillales bacterium | reverse complement strand
GCAGGACCTCCAGGGACCCGCTCCCGTCGGCGAAGCGCAGTCGGCCGCGGACGTCCGCGACGCGATAGGGGAACTCCTCGTAGCGGCAGGAGGCCCCCAGCGCCTCCACCGGGCCGCGGGTCTGGACCCGCCAGCCCCGCCCCGCGGCCCGCGCAACCGGCGGCGCCAGCGGCCGGCCACGTGGTGCGGAAACCGCCGCGCCAAATCCCGGCGACGGCCCGATCCGGAGGCGCCGAAACGAACCCGCTGAGTCAGTTCCTCGCCGAGCTGGGCGCCCGGGATGCGCCCCGGCCCGCCGCACGTGTCGCCCATTCGGGGGGCGGCCTCGGGTCCATCGCGCCCGCCGCCGCCGCGGGCACACCGGCCGGCGGGTGCGGCGGGCACATCGGCGGCACCTGGGAGAGCGCCAGCGGCCGGACGACCCTGGACCTGGACGCCGACAGCGAAACCGGGGCGCTGAAATCCCGCCAGGGGCGCTACCGCGCCGTCACGCCGTTCACCTGGTCGGCGACCACCGACTCGATCACCGTCACCTATACCGGCCCGACCCGGTTCTACGAGACCGGCACGGGCAAGAAGGTGGACTTCGAGAAAGCCTCGAAAAGCGGCACCGTGCACTGCGCCTTCACCGGGGACACGCTGAACGTGGGCGGCGTGGCCTACCGGCGGCAATAGGCCGCGGACCGACGTTTATACGTGTCCGCGCGCGTCGAATGATTACGCGCATTGAGAGCCGTATCACGGATGTTTCCCGTGCGCCGTGCAGTTCATTTCGGTATCGAACAACAGGCGGCAGCGGTATATGTCCTTGGTCGCCGGATAGATGACGAAGAACCCGCCCCCGCCGTCGGAGACGTAGACGGTCTCCGGGGCGCGCGGCGAGTCTATGACCGTGGCGGTTATGGCCGCGGCGATCAGCGCCCCCGCGATGATGATCGCCCGTGATGTTCCCATGGCACTGCCCTTCTCACTTGCCGGGGAAGGCGCCGGACGGAGCCCCGGCGGCGGGACCATGGGCCGATGACCCGCCGGTGCGGAAGACCATTACGCGGGACTAGCACCGCGCCCGACGCCGCCCGGCCCGGGTGCAACCGCCTTCATGCCGTACCCTTGACGCGCACGTGGCTGATGACCTGGCGCACGTAGGAGATGGTGCGGCTGTGGGCGATGACCCGGTCGAGCTCGCCCTGGTTCTGGGCGATGCCGATCAGGTATACGATTCCGTTGACCGTCTCGATCGCGTAATTGATGGCCAACACCTTGTTGTCCAGGGTCAGCTTGCTCTTCAACTGGGTGGTGATCCAGGAATCGCGGGCCAGGTCGACCATGCCGCTGTCCGACGTGACCTGGATCTCGTTGATCACTTCCTTGACGCCGACGACCTTCCACGCCAGGCGCACGGCATCGGCCTGCATCTGCGGGTCCTCGACGACGCCGGTCAGCAGGATGCGGCCCTCATAGGCCTCGACCCCCAGTTTGAGCGTCAGCGTTTCGTCCTTTTGCAGCCACAGCTTGACGATCTCGGCCTCGAGGTTGAGGTCGATGGCCGCGGCCTCGATGCCGCGCTCCTGATACGCCGCGACCCCCGCGGTCGCCCCGACGCCGGCGGCGACGCCGACGCAGCCGCCAAGCAAGAGGGCGATCACGGGCACGAACCGAATGGAGGGATGAGGGGAAAGACGGGGTCGAAGTGTTCGGCGAATCATCTGGCGTGGTCCTGTTCCGCGGGGCGATAGGGAGTTCGTGACCGCCATTCTAAATCGTCCGCGGCCGGGCCGGAAGGACTTGTTGGGGCATGGGGGTGGACGGGGCCGGGCGGGCGCGCTTAAGTGGGTCGTGCTCGCCTTGGCGGCATTCATGATCTACACCGTGTGGCTGTTCCCGGAGGCCAAGGAGCGAAAAGACCATGGCGGGTAGCAACGCGGCGGTCCCTTCGGACCGGGGTGGGGGTGACACGGGCCGCATGTCAAGAGCCGCCTGGCGCCGCGGCACAAGCCCTGGAATGAAATG
>JBHHXI010000236.1:0-2090 GCA_046756945.1 Rhodospirillales bacterium | reverse complement strand
CCCACTACTCGGCCCACGTGATGACCCAGATTCTGGTCGATCACACGCCGCGGGCGCGGGATCCGAAACGGTTCCTCGCACAGTTGAAGGCACTCGGCATCACCCACCTGCTGCTCACCCAGAAGGTGTCGGCGGAGACGGGCACGATCATCGACACCGGCGACGAGGACCTCCGCATCTGGACCTTTGCCGAAACCCTGCGCCGTGCGGGGTGCCTGACGATCGTGAAGACGTTCGAAACCCGTTCCATCGGCTCACGGACCCTGGCCGCGTTTCAACCGGTGTCGGGAGCCGCAACCGGCGGCGTGTTGAAACTCAAGACCGAGGGATGCCGGCTTTGACCGGCCGCCGTCCGTGGGACAGGCACAGCGCCACCAACACCATGAAGGAAACCTGCCACCATGCCGACCAGAAGGAAAAGTTGAACAGCCCGGAAACCCAGTAGCCGATGGCGACCGCCGTCGCCGCAAGGACGGCGGGGTCCCCGGTGCGCAGGTAGTCGCGGGCCAGCCGCGCCACCATCATCGCCACCAGGACGAGAAGGGGCGCCAGGCCGACGACGCCGGTCTCGGAAAGCACTTCCAACACCCAGTTGTGGGGATGGGCGGGAATGTAAATGTAGGCATACCCCGGTATCCGGTCGAAGGACCCGGCCACGTAGTTGATCATGTTGATGCCGTGGCCGAACCACGGGGAGTCCATCGCCAGGTGGAAGGTGAACTTCCAGATGGATTGGCGGTGGAAATCCACCACCCACAACGGCATCCCCCAGGGCGCCTCGGCGCCGGGGGGCGACATGGAGTGGGTGTACAACCACGCCAGCACCGCGACGATCACGGCGCCCATGGCAAGGCCGGCAAGGACCGTCACCCGCCGTTGCCGGCGGGACCAGGCGACCACGACCCCGGCGACGATAACCATGGCAAGAGATCCGGCGATCGCCGAGCGGCTGATCGTATCGCCGATGATCACCAGAAGCCCGAGGGCCTCGGCGACGGCGCAGGAGACCCATGCGCCGCCCAGCCTGACCCCCGACCACAGGACCACGGGAACAAGCAGCATCGCCGCCGAGGCGAACCCCTTCAGGCCGAGCACCGCGTTGGCCGCCCGCCAGCCCTTGGCGCGGACGAAGGACAGCACCTCCGGCGCCACGAAGAGCGCCACCAGCGAAACCGCGAGCACGATCGCGGTGCCGGCCAGCAAGGCCCGGAGGGCGAGCGCCGGCATGCGGGCGTCCTCGACGAATGCCGCCCAGATCAGCGCCGCCGCGCCGACGAAAAAGACCATCCGCGTCCACACCAGAACGGATCTGAGGGGGTCGAGGGAGAAAACCACGCCCGGCAGCCACAACGCCAACGTCACCCCGACCATGATGCCGACCGGGGTACGCGCCTGGCGCACGACGGAGCGCAGGCACCCGTCCCGCTGCGGCAGGAAAAAGACGCACAGCACGGCGACGATCAGCAGCACCGCCGTCACCGCCCGCCCGAACACCAGAAAGGGCACCGCGATCCCGACCAGGACCGCCATGACGCGCGGAGCGGCGGGCAGGGCCATGGTCATCGCCGTCTCGCCCCGGGCCGCGCCTGCGTCGCTTTCCGCGCCTGCCTCGCTTTCCGCCATTCCCCGTTTCCCGCCTTTCTTCTTCCCGGGACCGGCCCCAGGCGGCCCCATACGTTCACCCAACGACTGGACGCGGCAAGACTTTAGCCGAATTTTCCCGAATCGCCCTTCACTGAATCTCCGTTACGCCCCGATTCCGCGTACCCGGGGACCGAAAATGCCACCGGTCCCGCCACGGGCCGGCAGCTACTCGATATGCCGCCGTCAAGGAGATTCTGTTACGCTCCGAGACAAATCGATTGGCGGTGTTGCGATGGCGGTGCAGGGGGTGCGTCCGGCCGGGAGCGGACCGGACACGAAGAACGGCGGCTTCGACGTCGCCGTGCTGGGCGGAACGGGGTTCATCGGCGCCCGCGTGGTCAGGCGGTTTCTCGCCGCCGGCCTGCGCGTCGGCGTAACGGCGCGCAACCCCGCCAACCTGGCGCCGCTCTTCGACGACGAAAGCGTGACCCTGATCCGTGGCGACG
>JBHHXI010000235.1:0-2216 GCA_046756945.1 Rhodospirillales bacterium | reverse complement strand
GAGGCGCGGGCCGCGGCCGGCAGCCTGCTCGAAGGGCCGGGGCCGTGAGCCCGGGCCTAAGGGACGTCCCCGTCGCCGACCTGACGTCCGCTGAGGCGGAGAGGGAACTGGAAACCCTGGCCCGCGAGATCGCCGGGCACGACAAGGCGTACTACGAAAAGGACGCGCCGGTCATCGACGACGCCGAGTACGACGGCCTGCGCCGCCGCAACCAGGCCATCGAGGCCCGTTTCCCCGCGCTGGTGCGGCCCGACAGCCCGTCGAAGCGGATCGGCGCCCCGCCGGCCGCCGGCTTCGCCAAGGTCGCCCACGCCCGGCCCATGCTTTCCCTCGGCAACGCCATGGACGAGGCGGACATCCGCGAGTTCTTCGACGGCGTCCGCCGTTTCCTGAAGGAACTGCAGAAGGACCCCGCCCTGCCCATCGAAACGGTGGCCGAGCCGAAGATCGACGGGCTGTCCATTTCGCTGCGCTACGAAGACGGGCGTTTCGTCCTCGGGGCGACGCGGGGCGACGGCCGGACGGGCGAGGACGTCACCGCCAACCTGCGCACGGTGGCCGACATCCCGGACACCATCCCCGGCGATGCGCCCCGGACACTCGAAGTGCGCGGCGAGATCTACATGACCCGGGACGATTTCGCCCGCCTCAACGCCCGCCAGGAGGACGCCGGGGAAAAGACCTTCGCCAACCCGCGCAACGCCGCCGCCGGAAGCCTGCGCCAGAAGGACGCCGCCGTCACCCAGGCCCGGCCGCTGCGCTTCTTCGCCTACGCCTGGGGCGAGGTCGGCGGCCCGGTCGCCGACACCCAGTGGGGGTTCCTGGCGCGCCTCAAGGACTGGGGCTTCCCGGTCGACCCCCTGGCCCGGCTGTGCGCCGGCGTCGACGACGTCCTCGCCCACTACAGGGACGTGGACGAACGCCGCCACGGGCTGCCCTACGACATCGACGGCATGGTCTACAAGATCAACCGCCTGGACTGGCAGGACCGCCTGGGAGCGGTGAGCCGCCGGCCGCGCTGGGCCATCGCCCACAAGTTCGCCGCCGAGCGGGCGCGGACGGTGCTCAAGAGCATCGCCGTCCAGGTCGGGCGCACCGGGGCGCTGACCCCGGTGGCGGAGCTGGAGCCGGTGACCGTGGGCGGCGTCGTGGTGTCGCGGGCGACGCTGCACAACGAGGACGAGATCCGGCGCAAGGACATCCGCGAGGGCGACACGGTGATCGTCCAGCGGGCGGGCGATGTCATCCCGCAGGTCGTCGAGGTGGTGGCGGACAAGCGCCCGCCCGAAAGCCGGCCCTTTCCCTTTCCCGATACCTGCCCCGAATGCGGCAGCCGGGCGGTGCGCGAAGAAGGCGAGGCGGTGCGGCGCTGCACCGGCGGGCTGGTCTGCCCGGCCCAGGCCACCGAAAGGCTCAAGCACTTCGTGTCGCGCGACGCCTTCGACCTGGAGGGGCTGGGCGGCAGGCACATCGAGGCCTTCCGGAAGGACGGCCTGATCAAAACGCCGGCCGACATCTTCCGGCTCGAGCAGAACGGCGGCGCCATTGCCGGGCGCGAGGGGTGGGGGGAGAAATCCGCCGCCAACCTGTTCGCCGCCATCGCCGGCAAGCGGACGATTGCGCTGGAGCGCTTCATCTACGCCCTCGGCATCCGCCAGGTGGGCCGGGCGACGGCCCGGCTGCTGGCCAAGCAGTACGGATCGCTGCGTGCCTGGCGCGCCGCCATGGACGCGGCGCGGGACGAGGACTCGGAAGCCTACGCCGATCTCGTCAACATCGACGGCATCGGGCCCTCGGTGGCCGGCGAGATCATGGCGTTCTTCTCCGAGCCCCACAACCGCCAAGTGCTCGACGACCTCGCCGGCCAGTTGACGGTGCGGGACTTCGCCGCCCCGGCCGCCGCCTCGCCCATCGCCGGCAAGACCGTCGTGCTGACGGGGACGCTGGAGACCATGACCCGCGGCGAGGCCAAGGCGCGGGCCGAGGCCCTCGGCGCCAAGGTGGCGGGGTCCGTCTCGAAGAAGACCGACTACGTGGTGGTGGGCGCCGACGCCGGCTCCAAGGCGAAGAAGGCGGCCGAGCTCGGCGTCACCATGCTCAGCGAAACCGAATGGCTTGAGCTGATCGGGTAAAGGTCAAAGGGGCGTTGCCCCTTTAATGAATTAAGGGGACACCTTCACTACTGTCCCATCGTTTAAGGCCAATAGACCGTTAAC
>JBHHXI010000234.1:0-2216 GCA_046756945.1 Rhodospirillales bacterium | reverse complement strand
GCTTCGCTTCGGCGAGGGCAGGCCGCTCCCTCCACCCCCGGCCAGGGGTTTGAAACCCCTGGACCCCGTCGATGGGGTTCCAAGGGCCGACGGCCCTTGGTCGGGATCAAAAGGGGCAACGCCCCTTTGACGTCATTGGTTCACCAGGGGATTTTGTGCGCCCGGCAGGAGGGGACGGGGCGGCCATGGCGGACCCATCCACCCTCCGCAGCGGCAGCGCCGCTGCTGCGGAGGACGGGTGGGAACGCGTTGCCGACGCCCCGGGGGGCCACCGGGGGGTGTCCCCCCGACACCGTATGCGGGGGGCGCCCCCGCGGCCCCCGGGCGGCCGAAAAACGCCCGCCACCCAGTTGTTTGCAGGTGCGAAAGGTGCTAGGTTTCATCCTTCCGTATACGCTGCCGGACCGGCCCCGACCCTTCCTTCCTATGCTGTTGATTGCACTGAGTAATTCCCGTTGACAACCGCCGTAACCACGCCCCCCGGTGGGGACATCACGCCGGTCTCCATCGAAGGCGAGATGAGGACGTCGTACCTGGATTACGCGATGAGCGTAATCGTCAGCCGGGCGTTGCCCGACGTGCGCGACGGGCTCAAGCCGGTGCACAGGCGGATCCTCTATTCCATGAAGGAGAGCGGCTACGATTACAACCGCCCCTTCCGCAAGGCGGCGCGCATCGCCGGCGAGGTCATGGGCAAATACCACCCCCACGGCGACACCGCCATTTACGACGCCATGGTGCGCATGGCCCAGGACTTTTCGTTGCGTCTGCCGCTCATCGCCGGGCAGGGCAACTTCGGCTCCATGGACGGCGACCGGGCGGCGGCCATGCGCTACACCGAGGCGCGGCTGGCCCGCGCCGCCCATGCCCTGCTCGAGGACATCGACAAGGACACCGTCGACTTCCGCCCCAACTACGACGAGTCCGAGAGCGAGCCCTCGGTGCTTCCGGCCCAGTTTCCCAACCTGCTGGTCAACGGGGCGGGCGGCATCGCGGTCGGCATGGCGACCAACATTCCGCCCCATAACCTGGGCGAGGTGATCGACGCCTGCTGCGCCCTCATCGACGACCCCGAGATCACCATCGACGCGCTGATCGAGAACTACATCCAGGGACCCGACTTTCCCACCGGCGCCATCGTGCTCGGCCGGCAGGGAATCCGTGTCGCCTATCACACCGGGCGCGGGGCGGTGATCGTGCGCGGGCGCACGGCCATCGAGGAAATCCGCAAGAACCGCGAAGCCATCATCATTTCCGAGATACCCTATCAGGTGAACAAGGCGCGCATGGTGGAGACCCTGGCCGACGCCGTGCGCGACAAGAAGATCGAGGGCGTCGCCGAACTGCGCGACGAATCGGACCGCGACGGCGTGCGCGTGGTGGTGGAGATCAAGCGCGACGCCATGCCCGACGTGGTGCTCAACCAGCTCTACCGCTACACGCCCCTGCAGACCAGCTTCGGCATCAACATGCTGGCCCTCCATGGCGGCCGGCCGCAGACGATGAACCTGAAGGAGATCATCGCCGCCTTCGTCGAATTCCGCGAGGAGGTCATCCGGCGGCGCACCGTCTTCGAGCTGGGCAAGGCCAGGGACAGGGCCCACGTGCTGGCCGGCCTCGCCGTGGCCGTGGCCAACATCGACGAAGTGATCGGGATCATCCGGGCGGCGCCCGACCCGCTCACCGCCAGGGCGCGGCTGATGGAGCAGCCCTGGCCGGCGGCGGACCTGGCCCCCATGATCGCGCTGCTGGACGAGCCCGGGCGCGGCGTGGAGGACGGCCGCTACCGGCTTTCGGAGATCCAGGCCAAGGCCATTCTGGAGTTGCGTCTGCAGCGCCTGACGGCACTGGAGCGCGACAAGATCGGCGACGACCTGAAAGAACTGGCCCGCCAGATCGAAGAGCACCTGGCCGTTCTGTCGTCCCGGGAACGGTTGCTGGATATCCTCAAGGCCGAGCTGCTCGAGATCAGGGAAAGGTTCGCCACGCCGCGCCGCACGGCGCTCGAGGAGGGCGAGTTCGAGCACGACATCGAGGACCTCATCCAGCGCGAGGACATGGTGGTCACCGTCACCAACTCCGGCTACATCAAGCGGGTGCCGCTTTCGACCTACCGCGCCCAGCACCGCGGCGGCAAGGGCCGCGCCGGCATGTCCATGCGCGACGAGGACTTCGTCAGCCAGGTCTTCGTCGTCAACACCCACACGCCGGTGCTG
>JBHHXI010000233.1:0-2226 GCA_046756945.1 Rhodospirillales bacterium | reverse complement strand
GGTCGCCGTGTCGGGCGCCTCGCCGGTGCGTTCCAGGGCTTCGCGCGCCTTCGCCGCCTCCTGCTGGCGCGCCCACATGTCGGCGTAGCGGCCCTGGGCCGCGAGCAGTTGGGCGTGGCCGCCGCGTTCGACGATGCGCCCCTGTTCGAGGACCACGATCTCGTCGGCGTCGACCACCGTCGACAGCCGGTGGGCGATGATCAGGGTCGTGCGGTCGGCCGAGACGGCGTTCAGGGAATCCTGGATTTCCCTCTCGGTACGGGAATCGAGCGCCGAGGTGGCCTCGTCGAAGAGCAGGATGGACGGTCCTTTCAAGATGGTGCGGGCGATGGCGACGCGCTGTTTCTCGCCCCCCGAAAGCTTGAGGCCGCGCTCGCCGACCATGGTCTGGTAGCCGTCGGGCAGGGCCATGACGAAATCGTGGACGCGGGCCAGCCGCGCCGCTTTCTCCACCTCCGCCGGGCTCGCCGCCGGGTTGCCGTAGGCGATGTTGTAATAGATGGTGTCGTTGAACAGCACCGTGTCCTGGGGGACCATGCCGATGGCGGCGCGCAAGGACTGTTGCGTCACCTGGCGGATGTCCTGGCCGTCGATGAGCACGCGGCCCGCGTCCACGTCGTAGAAGCGGAACAGGATGCGCGAGATCGTCGACTTGCCCGAGCCGCTGGGGCCGACGATGGCCACCGTCCTGCCGGCGGGCACCGTGAACGAGACGCCTTTGAGCACCGGACGCCGGGGATCGTAGCTGAACGAGACGTCCTCGAATTCGACCCGGCCGCCGTCGATGCGGACCGGTCCGGCGTCCGCCGCGTCGCCGATCTCGGGCGCCTCGCCGAGAAGCGCGAACATGGCCTCCATGTCGGTGAGCGAGCGCCTGATCTCGCGGTAGACGAAGCCGAGGAAGTTGAGCGGCAGGTAAAGCTGGATCAGGTAGGCGTTGACCAGCACGAAGTCGCCGATGGTCATGGTGCCGGCGGCGACGCCGCTGCCGGCCATGATCATGACGACGGTGAGGCCGGCGGCGATGATGGCGCCCTGGCCGATGTTCAACAGGGTCAGCGTGGTCTTGCTCTTGACCGCGGCGCGCTCGTAGCCCTTGAGCGCCACGTCGAAGCGCCGCGCCTCGTGGTCCTCGTTGCCGAAGTACTTGACGGTCTCGAAGTTGAGCAGGCTGTCGATGGCCTTGGTGCTGGCCTCGCTGTCGGTCTCGTTCATCGCCCGGCGGAACTTGGTGCGCCACTCGGTGACGCTCAGCGTCCACGCGATGTAGCCGCCGATGGTGACGAAGGTGATCAGCGCGAACCACACGCCGTACAGGGCCCACAGCACGCCGCAGACGAGCAGGATCTCCAAGAGCGTGGGGAGGATGTTGAAGACCATGAAGGCGAGCACGAACTCGATGCCCTTGGTGCCGCGCTCGATGGCCCGGCTGACGCCGCCGGTCTTGCGGTCCAGATGGAAGCGGAGCGACAGCCGGTGCAGGTGCCTAAACGCACTCAGCCCGGCCAGGCGGATGGAGCGCTGGGCGACCTTGGCGAACACCGCGTCGCGCAGCTCGCCGAAAGCCTGGGCCATGACCCGCGTCAGGCCGTAGGCGACGAGCAGGCCGACGGGCACGGCCAGCACCGCCCCGGCCTCCGCCGAGAGCGCATCGACCGCGTACTTGTAAAAGATCGGCACGACCACGTTGGTGGCCTTGGCGAGCACCAGAAGGCCGAGGGCGATGACCACGCGCAGGCGCATCTCCGGCGCCCCCGCCGGCCACAGGTAGGGCAGCAGGGCGCGGATGGTCCTGAAATCGTTGCGCGGGCCGATCGCGCCCGGCCCCGGCTCTCTGCTCTGCATGGTCCTCCCGCGTGCACCGGGATCGGCGCCCGCGCCCGCAATCCTTGGGCCCGGTGCGCCGTCCCACTATATAGGATCACCGGGGCCCGGGCGCCATGCGGGGGGTGTAAGCATGGGTTCGCCGTGGCGCGCCGAACCCTCCGGCTTTGCATAAGATTGGGCCAGCCACAGAGCCCCCAGAGACCACAGAGGAAGAGACACGGAGAAAAGAGTTTCCACGCTTTGCCAGTGCGCGTCGCGCCTTCGCGGCCGTGGCGGGACAGTATTTATTTTTCGAAATCCTCTGCGGTCCTCCGCGTCCTCGGCGTTTCAAATTTTAACGCAGAGGCCGCAAAGGGACGCAGAGGAAGAAAATTGAGGGGCAATGAAATGCGGCGCGCC
>JBHHXI010000232.1:0-2245 GCA_046756945.1 Rhodospirillales bacterium | reverse complement strand
AGTGTTACCGTCACCCCCGTCCCCCTTCCCGCGGCGCTGCCGCTGTTCCTCTCGGCCCTCGCCGGGCTGGCGCTGGTGGGCCGGCGGCAGCGCAAGAAGAAGGCGGCCGGGTAACCCGTTCGCCGACCCTCCCCACGACCCTCCCCACGACCTTCCCCCGGCGCCCGCGTGGCGCGCTTTCGCCGACGACACCTTGGGCCCGCTTCCCATCGCCCCTTGCCCGACCGCGCCTGGCCTGACCGGTGGTCCCCGTCTGGTGCTACGGACGCCGCCGGGCCGGGCGTCCCATCGGCCACCCCACGCTGTCGAGGGGGTGGCGAAAAGGCTAGGCCCTGATTTGCTTACGGGTATTATAGGGCTCAACGCCCAGGACAAAAAAACCGTGGCCATGGGCCGCGCGCCGGACATTGCAGGGAGTGGACAGCCCATGACCGCAATCTACAGGTGGAACGGCGAATATTTCGGATTCCGCGCCGACGACCGGTTGTACGCGGCGGACGGGACCTATCTGGGATGGATCGAGGACGGCCAGGTGTGGCTGAATTCCGGGCGCTTCCTCGGCGAGATTGTCGAGGACCACTACGTCCTGAAAAGGATCGTCGACTGCCCGCATGCGCCGAAGCCGCCCCGGGTCGCCGTGCCGGGCGCTCCCAGGGCCGGGAAGCCGCGCGCCGCGAAGGACCCTCTCGAGGGGTGGGTGGACGCACTCGACGACGTATAGGGACGGGCGCACGCGACGCCGCCGCGGCCGCACGCGGCATCTCGTCCGGCTCACATGTGCCGCCGCGGGCCCCGGGCGCCATCGAGCGGGTTAGGTCGGGTTCAGCTTGTTCTTTCCTTGAGGGTTTCGATCAGCTTATCCACGTCGCCATGGTATGACCGCATCATGGAGACGAATTCCTGGCGTTGGGTCTGCACCATACTGATGCCTTCGACCATCAGGTCGATGATGCGGTACCGGCCGTCCCGCTGGCGCAGCCGCCAGATGGCGTGGGTCGGCTCGCCGCCGGCCCGTGCGACGACGGAATAGACCAGGAAATCCTTGGTGCCGTGAGCCTGGGTCTTGACCACGTCGAAGCGCTCGACCGCCGTCGAGCCGCTGCCGATCTTGGCCGTGTAGGCGGCCAGGACGTAATCCGAATAGGCTTCCATGTAAGCCTGGCGCTGCTGTTCGCTGGCGCCCCGCCAGTAGCGGCCGAGCACGAACCGGGCAATGGGCGGGATGTCGATGTCCCGGGCCATCAGGCGGCGCACGGCTTCCGCGCGCTGCTCCGCCGACAGGGAGGTATCCGACAGCACCCCCATGGCCTCCTCGGCCATTTTGCGGACGGCTTCCGCGGCCGGATGTCCGGCCGGTGCCGTTTCCCCGGCCGGTGCCAGGCCGGGAAGCTCCGGCATTTCAGTCCCGCCGAAATCCCGGGCGTCGAGCGTGCCCGTCTCCGGGACGCCGGTGTCACCGGACGCCGTCGGCGCCATGGCCACGTCGCGGCCCGTCTCCATGCCCGCACACCCTGCCAGGGTCATGCCGAGCATGGCGAGGACCAGCGGAAAATCACCCAACCTCGAATTACGCATAGCCTTTATCTCCTGTCATAGAACGGTCGCTTTGTCGCACCCCGCGCTGGATACGGCGAACAGGGACCGGCCGCGCGAATGGCGCGAAAGACGCCTCATCCGGCCCTGGGACCGGTGTCCTTGTTTGCCCCGGCCGTCGGGCCTTCGCCGAAGGCGACGAGCCGGAACGACGGCGCCTGCCTGTCATGGACACGGTGAATTCTTGGATGCGTCAAATGTAGATTCCAACGGACTTCCAGATAAACCCGTACCTAGACTAAAATATACTATTAGACCATAAACACGCAATACATTTTACTTAAAATTTATTTAACTATAACTTAGCGGTAATTTTACAAAAAATTTAATTGAATTTGCCGGTCGATGCCGGCACCTGCGGCACGGCGGGCTGAGGGGCGGGCGAAACCGCCGCGCGGGAAGGCAGCCATTGGGGTTTCGCCGCCTCAGGCGGGAAAGGAGGGCTTGGCGCCCTCCTTTCCCTGGCCGGCGGGCGCGCCGCGCCGATCTTATGCGTGTGGATAATTTACGCACCGGCCGCCCAGTACTTACGTTTCCCTTCATGACCGTCCGCCGCGGAGGGAGAAACCCTCCACATGCAACGATTGCCCCGTTTGGGGGCGCCCTAGAAACGAGGTACAGCAATGGCTGACATCACCCTTTCGGCTGCCGT
>JBHHXI010000231.1:0-2267 GCA_046756945.1 Rhodospirillales bacterium | reverse complement strand
TCCTACCCAGGGACCGGGAAAAGCGATCCCATATGCTGCGAAATTCTGTTCCACCGCACTAACCCACGGTCCTCTCAGACCCCACGGTCCTGTCCGACCCAATGATCGTGTATGCACCGGTGCCGGTGACAACGTCGGCAAAAGCCCCCGGATTGTGAATGGAAAAGACCAGAATGGGAACCTCGTTCTCGCGCGCCAGTGCAATGGCGGATGTGTCCATGACCTTCAGGTCCCGCGATAGAACGTCTTGGTACGAAAGCCCGTCGAAACGTCTGGCATCCTTCACTTTCTTGGGGTCCGCGCTGTAGACGCCGTCCACCTGCGTGCCCTTGAGCAAGGCGTCGCAGTCCATTTCGACGGCGCGCAGGGCGGCCGCCGTATCGGTGGTGAAGAACGGATTTCCGGTGCCCGCGGCGAAGATCACGATGCGGCCCTTTTCCATGTGGCGCATGGCCCGGCGGCGGACGTAAGGCTCGCACACCGTGGCCATGGGAATCGCCGACTGTACCCGGGTCTGCACGCCTTTGCTCTCGAGCATGCTTTGCACGGCCAGAGCGTTGATCACGGTGGCCAACATCCCCATGTAGTCGGCGCTCGTCCGTTCGATGCCGGAACCGGCTGAGCCCCCCCGGAAGATATTGCCGCCGCCGATGACCAGGCAGATCTGGACGCCCATGTCGTGGACGCCGCGGACCTCCGTGGCGATGCGTTCCACGGTGCCCGGATCGAACCCGTAGGCCTTTTCGCCCATCAAAGCCTGGCCGGAGAGCTTCAGCAGGACGCGTCGGTATTTTGGATTCCGCGACATGACGCACTCCGCATAAGTCTTCCCGGCACAGGAGGGGACATCGCGGTGGATGGCCCAAGGCGCTCCCGCGGGGCCGATGACTTCCCGGAAGCTTGATCCTCCTCCCCGATCGACGGCGATGGTACACCACAGGCACCTGAAAGGTCTTGGTTAATCTCCGACCGCCGGCGCCCCGTCAACCGCTTAGTACGGCCGCCACGTCGGCGCCCAGGTCGCCGGCCTGCCTTTCGATGCCCTCGCCCAGCGAATAGCGCGCGAAACCCTTGACCACGAGCGCCCCGCCGGCATCCTCGGCCGCCGCCTCAAGGACCTTGCCGACCTTGCTTTCGCCATCGATCACATAGGTCTGATCGAGCAGGCATACGTCCTCGTAATACTTGCGCAGACGGCCCTCGGCCATTTTTTCGACGATGTCGTCCGGCTTGCCGGTGGCGCGCGCCTGCTCCCTGAGAATTTCGCGTTCCCGTTCCACCGCCGCCGGGTCCAAGTCCTGGCGGGAAACCGCCTGCGGATTGGCCGCCGCCACGTGCATGGCCAACTGCTTGCCGAGGGTTTCCAGGTTGGCGCCGTCGCCGGGGCCCTCCACGGCCACCAGCACCCCGATCTTGCCCAGGCCCGGCGCCAGGGCGTTGTGCATGTACGACGCAAGGACGCCCGACTCCACGGTCAGTGCCGCCGCCCGGCGAATCCTCAGGTTTTCGCCGATGGTTGCGACCAGGCTGGTCAGCTGCTCCTCGACGGTCTTGCCGGTTTCGGGGTAGGCGGCGCCTTTCAGGGCCTCCACGTCACCGCCGGTGTGCAGCGCCAGGCCGGCGATTGTCCTCACGAAGTCCTGGAAAGTCTCGTTGCGCGCCACGAAGTCGGTCTCCGCGTTGACCTCGACCACGGCGCCCGCGGTGCCGTCGACGGCGATGCCGACGAGACCCTCCGAGGCCACCCGGCCGGCCTTTTTTGCCGCCGCCGCCAGGCCCTTCTTGCGTAACCAGGCTACCGCCGCGTCCATGTCACCACCGGTTTCCGTCAGTGCGTGCTTGCAGTCCATCATGCCGGCGCCGGTGTTCGCGCGCAGTTCCTTGACCTGGGCGGCGGTGATCTCTGTCATATTAATCCTCGTTCGTAAGATTTTCTAATGAGCTATTGATATTGCAACGGAATTCTATTGCACAGTGACCGGGCAGGCAATCCGCAAGGCCCTGTCGCCGGAGTCGGACGGCCCGCCCTAGCCGGCCGGCGGGGCTGCGTCCTTGGTGTCCTTCGCGTCCTTGGCGCCCTCGCCGGTCTGGTCGGCAGGCGCCCCGGCATCCACCGGCTTTCCGGCGGCCGCTTCGGCCTCCGCCGGCTTTTCGGGAGTGGCTTTGGGTTCGGCCGGCTTTTCGGGGGCGGCTTTGGGTTCGGCCGGCTTCCCGGCGGCGGCTTCGGCCTCTGCCGGCTTTTCGGGGGCGGCCTTGGGTTCGGCCGG
>JBHHXI010000230.1:0-2341 GCA_046756945.1 Rhodospirillales bacterium | reverse complement strand
GCTCTTTCCCCCGCGCCGGGTCGCCTAGCAGGCTGCTGAAAAAGGGCGTTGCTGGCGCCTTATGCTTCGAGACGGCGCTCCGCGCCTCCTCAGCATGAGGGGTAAGTGTTTGATTATATGAGAATCCTCATCCTGAGGAGCCGCCCAAAGGGCGGCGTCTCGAAGGATAGGACGGCACATGGGTGGTTTTTCAGCAGCCTGCTAGAGCACTATCCGGCCAGGTTGCCCCCGGCGCGCGGTAATCGAAAAGCGGTTGCCCGGCGAAACGGCCCTTGCCTTTGGCCGATGGTCATAGGAACATCCGGCCCGAGCGGGGCTCCCTTAACGTGTGATCGCTGAGAGGGGCCGGCCGGCGGCGCAGGTGCCGCACGCCGGGAGACGCCGGGACGGCCGATCATGGCGGACAAGTATCTCGAGGACGTGAAGTTCCTGATCGTCGATGACAACGCGTTCATGCGCAATATCATCCGGCGGGTCCTGAGCGCCTTGCACGCCGAACAGGTGCGCGAGGCCGACGACGGCGAAGACGCCCTGGGGATCATGCAGAACTTCCTGCCGGACATCATCATCCTGGATTGGGAGATGAAACCCATGGACGGTCTCGAGTTCACCAGGAAGGTGCGCCTGTCCAAGGACAGTCCCAACGTCTTCACGCCCATCATCATGGTCTCCGGGCATTCGGAGCGGGGGCGCATCGTCGCCGCCAGGGACGCCGGCGTTAACGAGTTCGTGGTCAAGCCGATCTCCGCCAAGTCCCTGTTCGACCGCATCCAGGCGGTCATCGAGAGGCCCCGCCCCTTCGTCAAGTTGAAGAGCTATTTCGGTCCCGACCGGCGGCGCAAGACGCTCGAACGTGGAGGGGAAGAGCGCCGGGTGGCAAAGCCGGAGATGGTGCCGCCGCCCGATCACCCGATGCGACAGAGCGAGGTGAACGTGCTTTTCAATCCCGATTCCGCGCCCGACGGCGGCGACGATGCCGGGGACGGCGATGCCGGGTAGGTCCGGCGCCGTCGTCCGGCAGGAAACTAAGCCGCCTTTTTCATATACGACCTGATCAGTTCCTCGGCGATCTGCACGGTGTTCAGGGCCGCGCCCTTGCGCAGGTTGTCCGCCACCACCCACAGGTTCAGGCCGTTCTTCACCGTCGTGTCGGCGCGGATGCGGCTGACGTAGACCGGGTCCTCGCCGGCGCATTCGGCGGGCGTGACGTAGCCTTCGTCGACCCGGTGATCGACCACCGATATGCCCGGCGCCGCCTTCAGGGCGCGGGCGGCCGCGTCCTCGGACAGGGGCTTGGCGAACTCCACATTCACCGCCTCGGCATGGCCGACAAAGACGGGCACGCGCACGCAGGTGGCGGTGATCTGGATGTCCGGATCGAGGATCTTCCTGGTCTCCGCCACCATCTTCCATTCCTCCTTCGTCGCGCCGTCCTCCATGAACACGTCGATGTGGGGGATGACGTTGAACGCGATCTGCTTGGGGAACGTCTTGCGGTGTTTCTCCGCCGGCTCGTTCATGTAGATGCCGCGGGTCTGGTCGAACAGCTCGTCCATGGCCGCCTTGCCCGAGCCCGAGGTCGACTGGTAGGTGGCGACCACCACCCGCTTGATCCCGGCCAGGTCGTGGAGCGGCTTGAGCGCCACCACCAGCTGGATGGTCGAGCAGTTGGGATTGGCGATGATGTTGCGCTTGGTGTACCCGGCGATGGCGTGGCCGTTGACCTCGGGCACGACCAGGGGCACGTCGGGCTCCATGCGGAAATGCGAGGTGTTGTCGATGACCACGGCGCCGGCGGCGGCGGCGCGCGGGCTGTGCACCGCCGAGACCTTGGCGCCGGGCGAGGACAGCACGATGTCGACGCCGGCGAAGTCGAAGCCGGCGAGATCCCGCACTTTCAGGGTCGCGTCCTCGCCGAACGACACCTCGCTGCCGGCCGACCTTTCGGACGCCAGCGCGATGACCTCGTCGGCGGGGAAGTCGCGCTCGGCCAGGGTGGCGAGAATCTCGCGCCCCACGTTGCCGGTGGCGCCAACGACGGCGACTCGGTAACCCATTTCCCTGTACTCCGAAATCCGTGCCTCGGGCGACCCGATGACTTACGCCCGTTGACGCAGGTTTTCAAGGGATTCCAGCCTTATACGGGATTTCAGCATGAATGAGTTGCACTTGCCGAAACACAAGGTCCGCGACAAGGACTAAAGATTTCTGAAACCCCGTATAAGCGCGAACATCACCGCGCGCCGGTGTGATCCGGCGGCCCCGGACCGTTGTTTATCCGTGTTCATCCGTGTTTATCCGTTCTCTAATCGCGGGTTCCAAGTCAAGCTCTCCTGGCCTT
>JBHHXI010000229.1:0-2344 GCA_046756945.1 Rhodospirillales bacterium | reverse complement strand
TCCGCCGCGCAACGGCCGCCACGGCGGGCGGCCGCTACATGAGAGCCGCCTGAACTGTCATGGACCCTGTGTCCTGGGACAACCCTGAGAAGATGGGCGGGATATGTCGGTTTCACCCGTCGGGCGGTTTGGGCGGCGACGCGGCCTGTTTTGGCGAGTGCGAGGGCGAATCGTATTGTGATAGTGGCGATGTCGCCAAGAGTGCGGCCCGACGTCGAGGACCGCCCGGATTGGATGGATCGCCGCCATGTGCAGGGTTCGAATGATCGCCATTCGCATCATTCCGCTGTTGACAGTCGCCTCGCTCGTACCCGCTGCGCGAGGAGACGTGACCTTCTACCTTCAACGAGAAGGCTCGCCCGACGACACGGGGTTCGCGCTGTTCCTTCAACGGCTGGACCGGTTCCAGGAGCAGGACTTCGAGGGGCCCGCGTTCGAACCGGACGGCCTGGAGGTGCCTCGCCTGGCGTTCGGTCCGATCCGACTCCGACTGACGCGGCCGTTCGAACCGCCGTTGCAGCCGTTCATCTTCTCCTCCGACGAGTTCGACGCGCCGGGCCGTTTTTTTCACCGGAGCCTCGTGGGGGGCGTCGCGCTGACGATCACCGCCGAGGGGGGAAAGCGGCCGCGGGCGCTGGGGCTCTGGATTTTTGATGACACGAAGGCGCTGGACTCGGCCTATCTGGTTGAAGTCACCGAGGCGAACGGCGCCGTAAGCGAGATCGTCCTCGAGAACGAGATCGGGCCGAACATCCATGGACACGAGATCGAGGGATTCGTCGGGGCGGTCTCACGGAAGGGCATCGCCGAGATGCGGATCATCGCGATCGATCCGCTGACAGGCCGGCCCCAGCCGGACGCTTTCGAAACCGATCATTGGCTCGTGGCCCGGAAGCTGGCGAAGGCGCCGCCGGATTCGGACGACAGCGCCGACGACAGCAGTGGAGAGGAAAACGGCAGCGCGGACGACGACAGCAGCGACGATGCCTCCGGGGATGACAGCGAGCATGGGGCGGGCGGGCACGGTCGAAACGCCTTCGCCCATGAACCGGGGACCGCGGACGGCGTGGGATTGGCCGCGATCCGGGCACGCTGGCGCGCCGGCGCGGGCCGCCAAACGGCAAGCCGGGCGCGGGGCCCCCGGTCACACACGACGATTCACCGCGTGCCCAGGCTTCCGGTGCCGCTTGCGCCGTGATGCGGCGCACATCACTCCGGCGCGTCGCCGGAGTGGTCGTAGATCCATTTCTCGTTGGCGCGCTCGTAGCCCAGCAGTTCGTCGGGTTTGAAGTAGAGGCCGATCTCGAACTCGGCCGCCTCCGCTGAATCGGATCCGTGGATCAGGTTAAAGCTGTTGGAGAGGCCGAAGTCGCCGCGGATCGTGCCGGGCTCGGCGTTCGAGCCGAAGGTCGCCCCCATCATCTTCCGCGCCACGGCGATGCCGTTGTTGGCCTGAAGGACCATGACGACGACCGGGCTACTGGTGATGTATTGAATGAGCCGGGGGTAGAAGGGCTTGTCCTTGTGGACGGCGTAGTGTCGTTCGGCGAGCGAACGCGAGATGCGCATCGCCTTGAGCCCGAGAATCTGGAAGCCCTTGTCTTCAAACCGGCTGATGATCCGCCCGGCCAGGCCGCGCTGGATCGCGTCCGGCTTGAGAATAATCAACGTCTTTTCCACGGCATCAGGTCCTTTCGATTGCGTCAGGATCGGCGCCCGGCCGCGCCGACGACCCGCAGTGTAGCGACGGCGGAGCGGAAAGGGAAGGTGGATGCCTTTGGTGGAGTAATCAACCACCCGCAGAGCGGGTGGCTTTGGGAAGCCCCCCGAGGGGGGCGGTGGGTTTGGGAAGGCCCCGTTGGGGCCGTTGTCAACGCCTACTTGAGGTCCAAGTCGCCTGGCCCGTTTCCAGCTCTTCCTGCTGCCGGATGTACGCCCGAATGGTCGCTTCGTCCAAGCCTACCGTACTGACACAGTGCCCGGTCGCCCAGAAGTGCAACCCGGTCATCCGACGATGGGACATCAACTCCCGATGAACACGCGCCGCACTTTTGCCCTTCAGAAACCCGATCGTATGGGCCACGCTGAACTTCGGCGGGATGCTCAGGCACAGGTGGATGTGCTCCGGCATGCTGTGCCCCTCCAGAAGCTCCTCCCTCGCTGACGGCACAAAGCCCGGAGAATCGGCCCTATCCGACCCCGCATCTTGCCGTAGAATACCTTGTGCCGATACTTCGGTATGATCACCACGTGGTACTTGCATTCCCACCGAACGTGGGACAGGCTTCGCCAATCGTGCATTGGGTTCTCCTTCCTGCCCCACGGGGCCTTCCCGGAGGGAGAA
>JBHHXI010000228.1:0-2346 GCA_046756945.1 Rhodospirillales bacterium | reverse complement strand
TCTGCCGGCCCAGGCGCGGGCCGTCATCATCGGCGGCGGAATCGTCGGCTGCAGCGTCGCCTACCACCTGACGAAATCGGGCTGGAACGACGTCGTCGTGCTCGAACAGGGACGGCTCAGCGGCGGCACCACGTGGCACGCGGCGGGCCTGGTCGGGCAGCTCCGGTCCCACCACAACATGACCTCGCTTATCCGCTACAGCACCGAACTGTACGACGCGCTGGAGGCGGAAACCGGGCTGGCGACGGGCTGGAAGCGGTGCGGCAGCCTGACCGTGGCGCGTACCCAAGACCGCATGATCCAGCTGCGCCGCACGGCCGCCCTGGCGCGCGCCTTCGGCGTCGAGGCCGAGGTGATCACGCCGGCGGAGGCGGGCCGGAAATGGCCGGTGATGCGCACCGATGACCTGGCCGGCGCCATCTGGCTTCCCGGCGACGGCAAGGCCAATCCCACCGACCTCACCCAGGCCCTGGCCAGGGGCGCCCGGAAGGGCGGCGCCAGGGTCTTCGAGAAGACGCGGGTCACCGGCATCGCTGTCGAGAACGGCGCCGCGGCCGGGGTGCGCACCGACGCCGGCGACATCGCGTGCGACGTCGTGGTCAACTGCGCCGGCCAATGGGCCAGGCAGCTAGGCCGGCTCGCCGGCGTCACCGTGCCCCTCCATTCGTGCGAGCACATGTACATCGTCACCAAGGAGATCGACGGCGTCACGCCCGACCTCCCGGTGATGCGCGACCCCGACGGCTACGTCTACTTCAAGGAAGAGGTAGGCGGCCTGGTCCTCGGCGGCTTCGAGCCCCAGGCCAAGCCCTGGGGCATGGACGGGATCCCCGCCGATTTCGAGTTCACCCTGCTCCCCGACGACTGGGACCAGTTCGAAATCCTCATGGAGAACGGCCTCATCCGGGTGCCGGCGCTGGAGCACGCCCAGGTGCGCCAGTTCATCAACGGCCCCGAAAGTTTCACCCCGGACAGCAATTTCATCCTCGGGGAAGCGCCGGAGCTCAGGCATTTCTTCGTCGCCGCCGGGTTCAACTCCATGGGCATCTCCGCCGCCGGGGGCGCTGGCCGGGCGTTGGCGGCGTGGATCGTCGAAGGCGCCCCGGCCGAGGACCTGTGGCCCGTGGACATCCGCCGGTTCGCCGGCTTCGAAGGCGACGACGCATTCCTCAAGAAGCGGGTGTCCGAGGTTCTGGGCCTGCACTACCAGATGCCGTGGCCGCTCCGCGAGCTGGAGACGGCGCGGCCGGTGCGCCGCTCGCCCGTCTACGACCGCCTCAAGGCCAAAGGGGCCTGCTTCGGCTCCAAGATGGGCTGGGAGCGGGCGAACTGGTTCGCCACCGGGGGCGCGCCGGCGAAGATGGAGTATTCCTGGCAGCGCGGGACCTGGTTCGACCGCGCCGCCGAAGAGCACCGCGCCGCCCGCGAGGCGGTGGCCGTTTTCGACCAGACCTCGTTTTCCAAGTTCCTGCTCCGGGGCCCGGACGCCGAAGACGTCGTGCAGCGCCTGTGCGCCAACGACATGGCCGTCGAGCCGGGACGGGTCGTCTATACCGGCCTGCTCAACGAGCGCGGTGGGTACGAAAGCGACCTCACCGTGACCCGGCTTTCCGGGGACGCCTATTTCATCGTCAGCGGCTCGTCGCAGACGACGCGCGATCAGGACTGGATCAGGCGCAACATGCCCCCTGAGGCCCGGGCCTCGCTTACCGACGTCACCCCGGACTACGCGGTTTTCGGGGTCATGGGGCCGAGCGCCCGCGCCCTGCTCGCGGGCGTGGCCGGCGACGACCTGGGCAACGAGGCCTTTCCCTTCGCCACCATGCGCGACATCGCCATCGGGCGGGCCCCGGTGCGGGCCCTGCGCGTCACCTACGTCGGCGAGCTGGGATGGGAGCTTTACGTGCCCGTCGAGTCCGCGCCGTCCGTCTACGACGACCTCGTGCGGGCGGGGCGCGAACTCGATCTGCGCGACGCCGGCTATTACGCCCTCGACTCCCTCAGGCTGGAAAAGGGGTACCGGGCCTGGGGGCGCGACATCGGCCCCGACTACACGCCGCTGGAAGCCGGCCTCGCCTTCGCCGTCCGCCTGGACAAGCCGTTCACCGGCCGCGAGGCCCTGGTGCGCCAGCGGGAACAGGGGCTGACGCAAACCCTCGTCCAGTTCGTCCTCGACGACCCCGGGCCCCTGCTGTTCGGCGGTGAGCTGATCCTGCGCGACGGCCAATCCGTGGGCGAGGTCACGTCGGCGGCCTATGGCCACACGCTCGGGAGGAGCGTCGCGCTGGGGTGGGTGCGCAACACCGGCGGCGTCGACCGGGCCTATATCGAGGCCGGCGCCTACGA
>JBHHXI010000227.1:0-2366 GCA_046756945.1 Rhodospirillales bacterium | reverse complement strand
AAAAGCCTGCCCGGATGATCCCCTTGGCAATCTTTTCCGTGCGTTCGCCGGGACGAATTTTCATCCGTGTTTATCCGTGTTCGACGGCGGCCGTTCCCGGGGCCTTTCCGGGTCCGTGACCTCGGAGCGAAAATATTCGTACTTGCCGCCCGCCGAGCGGGGAATGTCGTCCACGTAGACGAACCGGAAGTCGAAGGGATGCCCGGCCCTTTCGGTGAAATAGTCGCGCAGTCCATTTTCCTCGGCCTCCGTCAGCGGCCGCGGCACCACCAGTTTCACCTCGATTTCGTGCGCCGTCTTCTGGATCAGCTGAAACTGGCGCACCGGCGCGATGACCGCGATCCGCTTCTCGAAGAAGGACGAGGACACCTTCTCGCCGGTGGGCAGGACCATCAGGTTGCGCGTCCGGCCGACGACGCGCGTCAGCACGGGCAGCCCGCGGCCGCACGGGCACGGGGCGCCGGCCTCCGCGTAATCGCCGATATCGTAGCGGATCAGGGGCGTGGCGAAATTGTGCAGCACCGTGATCACCACCCGCCCCATCCGCCCGGGCAGGCAGGGCTCGCCGTCCTCGTCCAGGACCTCGACCAGCACGCTTTCCGCCTGCACGTGGTACTGGGTGTTGTCGGGGCACTGGTGGGCGATGGTGCCGATTTCATTGGCGCTGTAGATGTCGATTACCGGGACGCCCCACTCGTCGAGGCAGGTCTCGCGCACGCCGGCGTCCAGCACCTCGCTCATGGTCCGCACCTCACGCAGTTTTTTCGGTTTGACGCCGGTCTCCCGGGAAATCCGCATCAGCTCGACAAGGACGTTGGGATGGGTCTGGAAGTATTCGGGATCCTCTTCGATCAGGGTGTCGAACAGGTCGCCGACCGGCCGGGTGATGTCGAAGACGGGCGACGGCCCGGTCGCGTAGCCGGCCGCCCACACCTGGCGGGCGCCGGCGCGCGTCTTGGGAACGGAGGCGCGAAAGGTCACGCTCTTGGCGGAAAGGTCCCGTTTGTGCCAGAGATGGCCGCGCAGGGACAGGGCGGTGAGAAACAGGCTCGTGAGCGCCGTTCCCTTGACCCGGATGGGCGTTCCCGTCGACCCCGACGTGCGGATGTCAAAGGGCTTTCCGTGGGCGCCGGGCAGGCGGCGGCTGAGCAGCGCGTCGCCCGCCTCCTGGATGTCGGCGCGGCTGAGAAGCGGCACCCGCCGGTAGGCCTCCAGGGTCAGCGTTCCCGGCTCGAGGCCGCGAAACGGCGCCAGGCGTTCCCGGTAAAACGGCACCGTCCCCTGGGCGTGGTCGAGAAGGCCGCGGACCTGCTCCATCTGGTGGGCGAGCAGCCGGCTTTCGGGCCACCACTGGGTCTGCTCGAACTGGAACTGGAGCGCCAGCACCTGGGCATCGCCCGGTTTGGCGATGGCGGGCCAGCGGATGCCGGTCATCCGGGACCGGGGCGCCATCATCGGAGGGGTTCGTTTTGGCGTCACGCGCCCGGCTCGGCGGTTTTCCGGGGCGTTACGACGCCTCCTCCGCGCCGCCGTTTCCCGCCCCCGCTTCGGCCGCGGTCCGCTGGCCGGCCTCCGCCATTTTCTGGAACAGCCCGACCAGTTCCGGCAACGCCGCCGCCGGCAGGACAAGGCGGTGGCTGACGCTGCGGATCTCGGCACTGGTTTCCTTTTCCATCCCGAGCACCCGGTAGCATTCGAGCTTGATCACCCCCGGACGGCCTATGATGGCGTTGACGCCGTCGACGTACATCTCTTCCGGCGGCAGCGGGCTGGGGACCATCTTGAAGGTTTGCTTCTTCTCCGTTGTCTCTTTCTCCGTTGTCTCTGCCATTTTTTTCTGTGTCCTGTCCAAGGGTTCGAACCGGGCTCGGCGAGCCGCCCGGGCACTTTACACCGGAACCGGCGCCGCGCCATCCATCAATTGGATCGGGCCCCGCCCGGCCGCTGCCGGGCGGCTTGCGGCCACCCACGGAAAAACCCCGGCCACCGGAGCATCGCGCCGGTGGCCGGGGGTTTCGGTTGCCGGAGGGGGGCGTCGCCCCCCCGGTGGTTCGTCAGACGCCGACGTCGATGCCGAGCAACGCGAGTTGTGCGGCGGTAAAGCCGTCCGTGTCGTCGGCAAAGGCGTCGCTGGTGTCCCCGAACGTGATCGAGAAGTCCGGGTGGCTGTCGAGGGTCAGAACGTTGCTCACGATGTTCACGTCCGCAGCCCGGGCGGCCGCATCAGCGGCATCGCTGCCGCCGGTGAAACCGCCGCCCAGCGCCTCGAACAGCGCGTCCAGGTCGACCATGTCGCCTGCGGCGACGCTGAAGTCGGTGATCGTGTCCATGTCGTCCATGGTGTTCACCGAGCCGTCGAAGTGGAA
>JBHHXI010000226.1:0-2376 GCA_046756945.1 Rhodospirillales bacterium | reverse complement strand
ACTGCTTCGTCATGGGCGACATCCCCGACGACATGACCGGCATCTTCGAGCACCTCAAGGAGGCGGCCCTGACCCTGCAGCAGGGCGGGGGCATCGGCTACGACTTCTCCACCCTCAGGCCCAAGGGAGCGCCGGTGCACGGCGTCGGGGCGGACGCGTCGGGGCCGTTGTCGTTCATGGACGTGTGGGACGGCATGTGCCGCACCATCATGAGCGCCGGCTCGCGCCGCGGCGCCATGATGGCGGTGATGCGCTGCGACCATCCGGACATCGAGGATTTCATCGAGGCCAAGCGGGAACCGGGCCGGCTGCGCATGTTCAATCTTTCGGTGCTGGTGAGCGACGCTTTCATGCAGGCGGTGAAGGAGGATGCGGCGTGGGAGCTGCAGTTTGACGGCGTCACCCGCAAGAGCGTCGCGGCACGGGACCTGTGGGACAAGATCATGCGCGCGACCTATGCCTGCGCCGAGCCCGGCGTCGTCTTCATCGACCGCATCAACCGCTTGAATCCGCTGTATTACTGCGAGCGCATCCACGGGTGCAATCCGTGCGTGACCGCCGATACCTGGGTGCAGACGGCAACCGGTCCGCGCCGCGTCGCGGACCTGGTTGGACGGCCCTTCACCGCGGTGGTCGACGGCCGGCGGCATGTGTCCGCAGCCGGGGGATTTTTCCGCACCGGGCGCAAACCGGTCGTGCGACTGGCGACGGTGGAGGGCCATGTGCTGCGGCTCACCGCCGACCATCTGGTTCGCACCGCCGCTTCGCGGACCCGGTCCTCCATCGAACGGAAATGGACGAAGGCCGGGGACCTGCGACCCGGTGACGAGATCGTCCTTCACGATCATCGGGCGCGGGGACACTGGCCCGGCCGCCATACCGAGGACGAGGGATACCTGATCGGACTGTTGATCGGCGACGGCACGCTCAAGAAGGACAAGGCGGTGTTGAGCGCCTGGCCCGGCCGGGTGGCGGTGGGCGGCGGCGTGGCGCGGCCCGGGGTCCGCGGCGTCATGGAACGGGCCGAGGCCGCGGCGCGGACCCTTCCCCACCGTTCCGATTTCACCGGTTGGGTCGAGGTTCCCGGCCGGGGCGAATGGCGTCTGGTCCTGGGCGCGGTAAAATCGCTTGCCCTTGACCTTGGGCTGGTTCCCGGAAACAAGGCGATTACGCCTGCCGTGGAAAGCGCGTCCAGCGATTTCTGCCGGGGTTTGTTGCGGGGATTTTTCGATGCCGACGGCTCCGTGCAAGGGACCCAGGAAAAGGGCGTCAGCGTCCGCGTTGCGCAAAGCGATCTGCCCCGGCTGGAAGCGGTCCAGAGAATGCTGGCGCGCCTGGGCATCATTTCGGCCATTTACACCGAACGCCGCCCCGCCGGATACCGGACCATGCCGGACGGCAACGGGGCCAAGCGCGCCTATTACACCGCCGCCAACCACGAGCTTGTGATCAGCAAAGAGAATGTGCACCGGTTCGCCCGAATGATCGGCTTCGCGGACACCGACAAGCGGGCGCGTTTGAACGCCCTGCTCTCGGCCTATAAGCGCCGACCCAATCGGGAGAGGTTCCTCGCCCGCGTATCGGCGGTCGGCGACGACGGCGTCGAGGACGTTTACGACACGCGGATTCCCGGCATCAACGCCTTTGACGCCAATGGACTTTACGTACACAACTGCGGTGAACAGCCCCTGCCCGAGTACGGCATCTGTCTTCTCGGCTCGGTGAATCTGGCGCGGCTGGTGCGCGACCCCTTCACCGAGGACGCCCGCCTGGACTCCGGCGCCCTGGAAGGCCTGGTAAAGACCGCGGTGCGCATGCTGGACAACGCCATCGAGGTCTCCAGGTTCCCCCTGCCCCGCCACGAGAACGAGGCCCGGTCCAAGCGCCGCATGGGCCTGGGCGTCACCGGCCTTGCCGACGCCCTGATCATGTGCGGGGCCCGCTACGGCGGCCGCGAGGCGGTGCGGATGACCGAGGCATGGATGAAGGCGATCCAGCGCGCCGCCTACCTGGCCTCGACCGGGCTGGCGGCGGAAAAGGGCGCCTTTCCCCTGTTCGACGCCGGCAGGTACCTGGCCGGCGAGGCCGTGGCCGGGCTGGACGACGACGTGCGCCAGGCCATCGCCGCCCACGGCATCCGCAACGCCCTGCTCACCTCCGTCGCGCCGACGGGGACCACATCGCTGTTCGCCGACAACGTGTCTTCGGGCCTGGAGCCGGTGTTCAGCTTCACCTACACCCGCCGCCTGCAGGCCGCCGACGGCAGCCGGCGCGAAGAGGAGGTCAGCGACTACGCCTACCGCCTGTTCCGGCGGCTGAACGGCGACAGCGCGCCGCTCCCCGACGCCTTCGTCGACGCCCAGGACCTGAGCCCCA
>JBHHXI010000225.1:0-2487 GCA_046756945.1 Rhodospirillales bacterium | reverse complement strand
CCCAGGTGCGCTCGTTCATCACCATCGTCGCCGTCGTCGTCGTCGCTTCCGCCGCCTGGCTATGGCTGGAAAACGGCCTCGATCCCCTTCAGGCGCTGCGCCACGCGGCGTTCAACGTCTCCTCGGTCATCACCGGCACCGGGTATTCCACCGCGGACTATGGCCTGTGGGGCAGTTTCGCCGTTCCCATCTTCTTTTTCCTCATGTTCATCGGCGGCTGCGCCGGCTCGACCACGTGCGGCATCAAGGTCTTCCGTTTCCAGGTGCTGTACGCCGCCGCGCGCACCCAGCTCCGCCAGCTGCTGCAGCCCCACGGGGTGTTCATTCCGTACTACAACCGCCGGCCCATCCCCGACGACGTCATCGTCTCGGTGCTCAGCTTCTTCTTCGTCTTCGGCCTCTGCTTCGCCCTTCTCTCCATGGGGCTGGGCATCCTCGGGTTGGATTTCCTGACCGCCGTCTCCAGCGCGGCGACGGCGATCTCCAACGTCGGCCCCGGCCTCGGTCCGGTCGTCGGCCCGGCGGGCACGTTCCAGAGCCTGCCCGACGCCGCCAAGTGGCTGCTGTCGGCGGGCATGCTGCTCGGTAGGCTCGAGCTGTTCACGGTGATCGTGCTGTTCACCCGTTCGTTCTGGCGCGGCTGAGCCATCCACCGTGGCCGGCGAGACCTACACCCCCGAACAGATGCTGGCGCGCCTCGTCGCCTTCGACACCACGTCCCATCTGTCCAACCTGGAGCTCATCGAATTCGTCGCCGGCTACCTGGCCGGACACGGGGTGAGTTCGACCCTGGTCCACAGCGACGACCGCGCCAAGGCCAACCTGATCGCCACCGTCGGCCCGGCGAAGCCCGGCGGCGTCGTGCTGTCGGGGCACACCGACGTGGTGCCGGTCAGGGGCCAGGCCTGGGACACCGACCCGTTCACCATGACCAGGCGGGACGCACGCCTGTACGGCCGCGGCACGGCCGACATGAAGGGCTTCATCGCCTGCGCGCTGGCCGCCGTGCCCGCCTTCCTGGCCCGCCCGTTGACGGTGCCCATCCACCTCGCCTTTTCCTACGACGAAGAGGTGGGCTGCCTGGGCGCCCGGCCCCTGCTCGAGCGCCTGGTCGCCGAGAAGCCCCGGCCCCTGCTCGCCATCATAGGAGAACCGTCGGGGATGAAGGTGGCGAACGCGCACCGCGGCGTGACCAAGTTCGCCACCACGGTGACCGGCCGGCCGGGCCATTCCTCGGACCCGGCCAAGGGCGTCAACGCGATTCAGTACGCCGCGCTATGCATCGCCTTCCTCGGCCGCGTCGCAGACGAGATGCGCGCTCTTCCCGCCCCGGAAGGGGCCGGCGACTTCGACCCGGCCTATTCGACGATCAACGTCGGCACCGTCGACGGCGGCCAGGCGGTCAACATCATCGCCGGCGCCTGCCGCTTCACCTGGGACTGCCGGGCCATGCCGGGCACCGACGGCGCCGAGGCGAAGCGGCGCCTCGACGCCTACGCGGCCGATGAGCTGCTGCCCCGGATGCGCGCCGCGGGCGCGGACGTGGGCATCGTCACCGAAGAGACGGGCTCGGTGCCGCCGCTTAACCCCGAGCCCGGCTCCCCGGCGGAGGCCCTCCTGCTGGCGCTGACGGGGCAGAACACGTGCACGACGACGCCCTTCGGCTCCGAGGGCGGCCTGTTCCAGCAATCGGGCATCCCGGCGGTGATCTGCGGCCCCGGCAGCGTCGCCCAGGCCCACCAGCCGAACGAGTTCGTGAGCGTAGCCCAGCTCGACGAATGCGCCGAACTGCTGGGCAAGGTGGCGGATTGGGCGGAAAGGGGTTAGGGGGCGGGGGGGCAGGACGCCCCCCCCGACGCTACAACAGATACCCGCCCAGATACTGGCGGATGTTCTTTTCCAGCTCGGCGTTGAAGTCGTTCATCAGGGCTTCGGTGAGGTCGAACCACATGCGTTCGCGCGCGTTTATGGTGGCGTCCTCGCGCAGCGTGCGCGAGCGCGACACCCGGGCGCTGGCGAAGCCCTTGCGGAAGCCCTTGTCGTCGAGGATCTCGAGGGACGCCTCGACGGTGGCCTCGTAGCGCCGGGACTGCTGCTTGGTGAAGGCGCCGGTGAAGCTCTTGTCCACCTTCAGCGGCGTGTCCGTTACCGCCGCGTCGATGATGAGGAAGCGCGCGGTGCCCCGCCTGCCCCCCGCCTTGAGCCGGTCCGCGGCCCAGCGCCGGAGCGCCTTGCCCGGCGGGGTGGCGCACCGGTGCTCGACGTTGGGCGCCTTCATCGGCGGGACGTACTTCGTCGTCACCTCGATGCCGGCCACGTCGAGGGTGAACTTCGACAGGTGCCCATAGGTGAGCTCGGGCAGGGTCTGCGGCGCCACCGGGGTTTCGCAGGCCGCCAGGAACATCACAAGCACGCATACAAGGTATCGCCGGATCATGGCGGAGGCATATTGGCACGCGCCGCCGGGCCGGTTCAAGGGGCGGGCGC
>JBHHXI010000224.1:0-2523 GCA_046756945.1 Rhodospirillales bacterium | reverse complement strand
CCATGGCGGGGAGAAATGTCCTCCAGTTTCAGGATCACCCCGGACGGATCCGATACGCTGTCGACGCGCGTCACGGTCATCATCCAGTTTTTCGCCGAATCCGTCAATTCCCGTCGTGCCGTCCGGCCCTTGAGGAAAAGACACAGGCCGCCGCCGGCGAGGAAGGGCCGGGCGTGGCCGAGCAGCTTTTCCAGGGGGGCGACGGCGCGCGCCGTCACCACGTCGGCGGCGAAGGGTTCCAAATCCTCGATGCGGCAATTGTGGACCATGGCCGGGGCCTCCGTCACCCGGACAACTTCCCGCAGGAAGGCGCATTTTCGCCCGTTGGACTCCACAAGTTGGGCCGGCGCCGTCCCCATGACGGCGAGCACCAGGCCCGGAAATCCGGCGCCGCTGCCGATATCCAGGACGACTTCCGTGTGCGCCGGGAAAAGGGGAAGAAGTTGGGCCGAGTCCAGCACATGGCGCCGCCAGACGTCGGCCAGGGTCCCCCGGCCGACCAGATTGATCCGGCGCTGCCATTTCCCGAGCAGCTCCACATAGGCGGCGAGGCGCGCCAGGGTGTCGTCGGAAACCCCGGTCGACGCCTGGAACGCTTCAGGCGAAAGGGGCGGACGGGGCTTGGCTGCCATGGCGTCCCGGCGCCCGCCGTGTTTCACGTGAAACGGCGCCGGACTGGTCATTGGCCCGGCGCACGTATGCCAGAAGGGCGGTCAGGGCGGCCGGCGTGACGCCGGAGATGCGGGCCGCGGCGCCCAGGGTCGCCGGACGGGCGTGGGCCAGCTTGGAGCGCGCTTCCGTGGACAGGGCCGGGATGGCGGCGAAATCCAGGTCCGCCGGCAGGCGCAGGGATTCGTCCCGGCGGAAGGCCCGGATGTCCGCTTCCTGGCGCTCCATGTACCCGGCGTACCGGGCCTCGATTTCCAGCTGCCTGGCGATCTCCGGCGCGATCGCACCCAGCTCCGGCCAGAGGACGGCCAGGCGCTTCATGTCCACGCCCGGGTAGGCGAGCAATTCGCGGGCGGTGCGCCGTACCCCGTCCATGGCGATCGTGATTCCCTTGCCGCGCAACGCATTGGGCGTCGCCGTCAGGCCGTCCAGGATCGTGGCGCCGTCCCTCAGGGCCTTCTCCTTGGCGGCGAAAACCCGCCGGCGCCCGGCCGACACGCAGCCGATGCGGGCCCCCTTCGGGGTCAGGCGCTGGTCCGCGTTGTCGGCCCGCAAGAGCAGCCGGTACTCGGCCCGCGAAGTGAACATGCGGTAGGGCTCGGCGGTGCCGAGGGTCACCAGGTCGTCGATCAGGACGCCGATGTAGGCGTCGGCCCGGTCCAATACGAAGGGCCCGTCGCCGGCGGCGGCCCGGGCGGCGTTGATGCCGGCCATCAGGCCCTGCACGGCGGCCTCCTCGTAGCCCGTGGTGCCGTTGATCTGGCCGGCAAGGTAGAGTCCCGGCACCCGGTGGGTCTCCAGGCTGGGGTACAGTTCCCGGGGATCGACGAAATCGTACTCGATGGCGTACCCGGGGCGCACCATGACCGCCCGTTCCAGGCCCGGAATGGTCTTCAGAAGCGCCAGTTGCACCTCCCTGGGCAGGGACGTCGAGATGCCGTTGGGGTAGACCGTGTGGTCGTCGAGCCCTTCCGGCTCCAGGAAAATCTGGTGCCGCCGGCGGCCGGCGAAGCGCACGACTTTGTCCTCTATGGAGGGGCAGTAGCGCGGGCCGGTGCCCTCGATCTGGCCCGAATACATGGGCGCCCGGTGCAGGTTGGCGCGGATGAGGGCGTGGGACCGGGGCGTCGTACCGGTGATGTGGCAGTTCACCTGGGACGTTTCGATGCGCCGGGTGAGGAACGAGAACGGCACCGGGGGATCGTCCCCCGGCTGCACCTCCAGCCCCTCCCAGCGGATGGTACGGCCGTCCAGGCGCGGCGGCGTGCCCGTCTTCAGGCGGCCGAGGGCGAAGCCCAGGCGCTTGAACGTGTAGGCCAGCCCGACGGCGGGCCTGTCGCCCACCCGTCCCGCCGGAATCTGTTGCTCGCCGACGTGGATCACGCCCCGCAGGAAGGTGCCGGTGGTCACCACCACGGCCCCGGCGCCGATGTCTCCGCCGCCGGCCGTGCGCACCCCGGCGAGGGCGCCGTTTTCATTGAAAACCAGATCCTCGACCGCGTCGGCGCGGATGGTCAGCCCCGGCTGCCGGCGCAGGAAGGACGACACGGCCTCTTTGTAGAGCTTGCGGTCGGCCTGGGCGCGCGGGCCGCGGACGGCCGGCCCCTTGCTTCCGTTGAGGATGCGGAACTGGATTCCGGCCCGGTCGATGGCCCGGCCCATCACCCCGTCCAGGGCGTCGATCTCGCGCACCAGCTGTCCCTTGGCCAGGCCGCCGATGGCCGGGTTGCACGACATTTCGCCGATGGTCTCGAGCCGGTGGGTGAGCAACAGGGTGTGGGCGCCGAGCCGGGCCGCGGCGGCCGCCGCCTCGCTGCCGGCGTGGCCTCCTCCGACCACGATGACGTCATACAT
>JBHHXI010000223.1:0-2614 GCA_046756945.1 Rhodospirillales bacterium | reverse complement strand
GCGCCGTCTCGAAGCATAAGGCACCAGCAACGCCCTTTTTCAGCAGCCTGCTAGTACTTACTCGCACTGAAATCAAGGGATTGAGCAAACAGGGCTGGCCCCGTGTTTTATTCTGGGAAACAATCCGGGTAACCCGGTGGACCGGAAAACCCCGGGCAGGCCCGGCACCGCCATCGACAGGAGACCACCGTCGTGGACATCGCCGTCTGCATCAAACAGGTGCCTCTCATAGAGGACGTCAATTTCGATTTCGACTCGAAGACCATCAAACGGGACGGCCCCAACGTCATCAGCGCCTTCGATCTTCGCGCCATCGCGCTGGCGGTCGACCTCAAGGGCCGGCTGGGTGCCACGACGACGGTGATCACCATGGGGCCGCCGCAGGCGCGCGAGGCCCTGCTCGGCGCCCTTGCCATGGGCATCGACCGCGCCGTCCATATCGAGGACCGGGGGTGCGCCGGGGCCGACACCCTGGCGACGGCGCGCACCCTGGCGCGGTGGCTCAAGCCGAACGGCTTCGACCTCATCGTTCTCGGCAAGTACACCCTCGACGCCGAAACCGGCCAGGTCGGCCCGGAGGTCGCCGAACTGCTGGGAATCGCCCAGATCACCGGTGTCCGCAAATTGGCCGTCGGCGGTGAGACGCTCCGCGCCGAGCGCGAGAGCGACGAAGGCTTCGACCTGGTCGAATGCCGGATGCCGGCGCTGTTGACCTGCGCCGAGCGTCTCATCGCCCCGATCAAGGTGGCCCCCGGGGCCGGCGGGGACGCCGGCGCCAGACCGGTCGAGGTGGTGCGCCTGGCGGATTTGGGCGGCGACGCCGGCGAGTACGGCATCGCCGGGTCCCCGACCTGGGTGGACGGGGTGAACATCGTCGAGCAGAGCCACGGCCCGGGCCGGCGGATCGACGGCGCGGACCCGGTGTCCGCCGCCGACGAGACCGTCCGCGCGCTCAACGAGCTGGGCCTGTTGGACGGCGAAGCGCCGCGGCCTCCGCCGGTGAGCGCCGGGCAACGGCAGCCCACGCCCGGCAGGGACGTCTGGATCGCGTGCGAGACCGACAGCACCGGCGACCTCACCGGGGTCAGCCTGGAGCTCGCCACCCGCGGCGGCGAGATCGCCGATGCCATCGGCGGCGCCCTGGGGGCGATCGTCATCGGCGCGGACGGGACACGCCATGCGCCGACGCTGGCCGGCTACGGCGTCGACCAGGTATTCGTGCTCGACATTCCGCCGTCGGCGGCCGGCTCGGCGGAGACGGTGGCCGAGGCCTGCGCCGGCCTGGTCGCCGAGCGCCGGCCGTGGGGCCTTTTGCTGCCCGCCACGGAAACGGGCCGCGACTGGGGACCGCGGCTTGCCGCCCGTCTCGGGCTGGGACTCACCGGCGACGCCATCGGGCTGGAGGTCGACGGCGAGCGCCGGCTGATCGCCCTGAAGCCCGCCTTCGGGGGCAACCTGGTGGCGTCCATCTATTCGAAGACCTATCCGCAAATGGCCACGGTGCGGCCCGGGATGCTGCGCCCCGGCGCCCCGGTACCCGGACGCGAGGCCGAGGTGATCACCCTTCGCCCCCGGGTCGCAACGCCGCTGTGCACGGTCATCCGGTCCCATTCCCTGATCGATCCCACCATCGCGCCGCTGGAGCGCGCCGATACGGTCATCGGGCTCGGCATGGGGATCGGCGGCCCGGACGGGGTGGAGAAGGCCAAGGCGCTCGCCCGCCTGCTCGGGGCGTCCCTGTGCGCCACCCGCCGGGTCTGCGACAAGGGATGGCTGCCGCGTCAGGTGCAGGTGGGGCTGACCGGCAAGGGCGTCAACGCGCGGCTGTACATCGCCGCCGGCGTGCGCGGGGCGCCCAACCACACCGTCGGCCTGAAAGGCGCCGGCACCATCGTCGCCATCAACACCGACGCCGAGGCACCGATCTTCGATTGGGCCGATATCGGCGTCGTCGGCGATTGCGCGACCCTGCTGCCGGCCCTGACCGAGGCCTTTCGGCGGGGGCGCGCCTGACCCTGACACCGGCCATTCGCGCCGCCGCGGGTCCGAACCGCAAAACCTGATTACCGGGCTTGTCGCCGGCGGGCTCGACCGTCGGCCCGCGGCGCCGGCGGCGGGAAGCCACCGCCGGGCGTTCCCGTTGGAACTCCAAAAATTTTGGATTTCCGGGTCGCGCCGTTCCCATGGACGCGTGCGCAACCCTTCGTGCACACATCCGTCGATCGGGCGGAATTCGGGGGAACGATCGAAAAGCGAATTAGTCGCAATCAAATGCCTTTATATGATGCGCGAACTATGCGAAGATTCGAATCGCGTGATACGTGTTCACTTCGGCATGGGGGACTCCGAAGGATGATCACATCACCATCAAAATCCATCTATGCGACAAGACGGAAAATTTCCTCCCGGATACATGGTGCATTGCGGGAAAAGGCCGGAACTTGCCGCCGTCCCTTGTCAGGGAGGGCCGCGGGAATTCGCACGACGGCGGTCGCGGTCGCTTTGATCGTCGCTCTGAGCGGGTGCGCGGCGACCTGGTCGACAGCGAACGTGGAGCGCGCTCCGGACGCCGAGGCAACGGCACCTCGAAGAAGAACGCCTTCTGTTCCTTCTG
>JBHHXI010000222.1:0-2660 GCA_046756945.1 Rhodospirillales bacterium | reverse complement strand
TCCCCGCGGAGCTGCCTGTGCCGGATTTCCTCCAGGCCGGGAAGCGACTTCTTCGCCCCGGCCGGCTTTTCCGCGGCTTCGGGCGGGGGTTTCCCGGCGCCGGCGGGCTTCGCCTCTCCAGTTCCCCGGAGCAGCACGATCGAGATGCGGCGGTTGCTGGGATGGATCGGGTTGTCGGGAACAAGGGGTTCGGTGGCGGCCATGCCGACCACCCGGGCAACCCGTTCGAACGGCACCCCGAACTCGAGCAGGGTGCGCCGGCTGGCGTTGGCGCGGTCCGCCGACAGCTCCCAGTTGGAGTACCCGTTGTCGCTGATATAGCGGAGGGCGTCGGTGTGGCCGGAAATTTTGAGCTTTTGCGGCATCTTGACAACCACCTTGGCGACCAGCTCGAGGATTCTCCGGGTATGCGCGTGCATCTTGGCGCTGCTCTTGGGAAACATGGCCAGGCCTTCCTGGTCGACGATCTGGATGCGCAGCCCTTCGGGGGTGTTCTCGACGAGCAGGCTGTCGGCGAGCCGCTCCAGGTTGGGGATGCCCTGGATGGTTTCGTGCAGCTCTTTCTCGGCCTTTTTGAACTGTTCTTCCTCTTTTCGTTTGAGCAGTTCCCGGGCCTTGGATTCCGTCGTTTCCTGGCCGCCGCCGGAGCTGTCGTCGGCGGTTTCGTCGACGTTCTCCTGGCCGCCCCCGTCGCCCGCCCTCGGCGGCGGAAGATCGACGCTGACGCTGGCCCTTGCGGTAACGTTTTTCATGGCCCCTTCCTCGAGGATGGTCTTGCCGCCGAGGATGTCTCCGGCGCCGCTGGTATCCCGGGAAAGGGAAATCGGGGCGAAGTAATTGGCGATGCCCTCCAACTGATCCTGGGTCACCGCGTTGAGCAACCACAAGAGCAGGAAGAACGCCATCATCGCCGTCACGAAGTCGGCATAGGCCACCTTCCAGGCGCCGCCGTGATGGCCGTGCCCGCCCTTCTTGACCTTCTTGATGATGATCGGCTGGACCTGATCCGCCATGGCCCGGGACTATCCAGTCGACGGCAGGTTCTGCACCATCTCTTCCACTTCGCTGAAGGTTGGCCGGACGTTGGTATTCAGGGTCTTGCGGGCAAATTCGATGGACACCTGGGGCGCATACCCCTGCATGTGGGCGATGATGCCCGTCTTGATGCATGTCAGGTACGGGGAGTCGGCGTTGAAGCTCTGCTCGACGGAACTGGCGATGGGACCGACAAGCCCGTAGGACATGAGAATACCGGCAAAGGTTCCGACCAGGGCGCCGCCGATGAGGTGACCCAGGACCTCGGGGGGCTCGGTGATGGAACCCATGGTGTGGATGACGCCAAGCACGGCGGCGACGATCCCCAGCGCCGGGAATCCGTCGGCCATGGTCTGCAGGGCGCCGGACACGGCATGGAGCTCGCCGTGGTGGACGTCAAGCTCCTGTTCCATGATCGCCTCGACCTCGTGGGCGTTCTTGGTGCCGAGGGTGAGCAGGCGCAGGTAGTCGCACACGAACTCCAGCGCGTGGTGGTCCTTGGAGAAGGTGGGAAATTCCTGGAACAGCGCGCTGTCCTCGGGATTTTCGACGTGGGATTCCAGGGCCAGATCCCCCTTGGTCTTGGCCAGCTTGAACAGCGCAAAGAGGACGCCCAGCAGTTCCATGTAGGCGGCCTTGTTGTATTTGGGGCCCTTGAGCAGGGTGCCGAACGCCTTTCCCGTCCCCGCCAGCACCGGCTTGGCGTTGGCGATGACGTAAGCGCCGATGCCGGCGCCGAAGATGATGACGAACTCGAAGGGCTGCCACAGAACCGTCACGTGGCCGCCGGGCGCCATATACCCGCCGATCACGCTGGCAAAGACAATCACCGCTCCGATGGCGAAGAACATGCGGACTCCTCAAGAACCTTTCACCGGGCCGCCCGTGGGGCCACGCACACGCAGCCACGCGCGCATTGTCTTCTCTTGCCCGCCGGCTATAGTCTTTCCTTCGCGAAGATTACCGACTCGACCCTCAACAAATCGTAAACCATCGCCGCGAATGCGCATTTTGTTCCCCCGACCATTTTCCAGTGATCACCTGGCTCCGCGCGTCACCGTGCGGCCTGCCGGTGGGGACGTGGCGCCATGACGTCGGATTCGCGCCGATTCCGCGGTGCCCTCGGGCGCTTTGCCACGGGCGTCACAGTGGTCACCGGCCTGATGCCGGACGGCACGCCCGCCGGCGTGACCGTGAACGCTTTCACCTCGCTGTCCCTGCGGCCGCCGCTGGTGCTCATCTCCCTCGCCAACTCGACGACCTGCCTTGACGCCTTCGTCAAGGGCAACCGGTTTGCGATCAACATGCTCGGAGAAGACCAGCGCCACCTTTCGCTCGCCTTCGCCAGCCGGCGCAAGGACAAGTTCAAGGGCCTCGTCTACCAGACCTGGGACAGCGGCTGTCCCATCCTGCCCGGTTGCCTGGCCAACCTGGAATGCACCCGGGTAATGGTGCACCAGGGGGGCGATCATGTGGTCATCATCGGCAACGTGGACCGGATGGAGCACAGCGAAGACGGCAATCCCCTGCTGTACTACCGCGGCGCCTATGCCCGCCTCGGCGAAAAGATTTAGGGCGAAGAAATCTAGCCGGACGTGCTGCTCAACAGCCGGGTCGGGAAGCCG
>JBHHXI010000221.1:0-2730 GCA_046756945.1 Rhodospirillales bacterium | reverse complement strand
GCTTCCTCAAGCGCCGGGCGGGCGCGTCGGCGTCCTTGGCGTGCGGTATAATCCCCCCGTCCGCCGCTGTCAGCCCTGTTCTCCCGTCCCCGGTGCGGTGTCGGCGTCTCCCTTTTCGTGCCGGCGCCGGCGCCGGGCGAAGACGACGGCCCACAGCAGGCCGACGAGCCCCGGCCAGGCGAGCAGGTTCAGCGCGGTCACGGTGCGGCCCAGGCGGTCGACCTCCTGGCGGATCTGGCGGCGGATATCGCGCAGGCCCCGGCGCAGCGGAAGAAGCTCGATCTGGGTTTTCCGCACGACCTCCTGCACCGCCGCCGGCAGGTCGCCGACGCCCTCGACGCCGGCTTCCTGGACCAGCCCGCGCACGCGCTTCTCCAGCCCGGCGATTCGCCCGGCCAGTTCCGCTTCCTGCTCCTGGTACTTTTCCTGCGCCGCGGCGAAGAGCCGGGAGACCCGGGTGAAGGGGCGCCGCAGCCGGCCGCGCGAGCGGATCGAGATGAGCGCCGGATCACCGCCGGCGAATTCCACCATGTTCAGGAGGAAGGCGAGATTATCGTTGAGCGGACGCACGACCAGTTGCCCGCCGACGTTGATCTTCTGAAGCGCGAACGGATCGAAAAGCCAGTCCACGTCGGCGACCACGAACAGCGCCGCGTCGCGCACCGACGCGCCAAGATGGCCCGCCGCCGCGGCTTCGGCGGGCGGCGTCTTGAAGGCGCTTCGGAAGGGTCCGCGGACGGCCGCCGCGATGACGCGCCGCCGCCCGTCCGCCTTGAAGTCCAGCGCCAGCGCGCGCGGTGTGGTGCCGGCGAAGTCCTTGCGCGGGCGTGTGCCGCTTTTGCCGGTGGTGGTGACCAACGCCAGGGCGCGGGCGTTGTCCTCGAGGGCCAGCGCGCCGGGCTCGACGAAGAACACCTCGTTCAGCGCCGCCGTCACCGGGTGCGCCGTCGACAGCCTGTCGCCGGTGAGCCGCATCCAGTAGGGATAGCTCAACCTGACTTCGCGCTGGTCCGAGACCGGCGCCGCCGCGGCGGCGTCCCCGACCACGGCGGCGCCCCTGTAGCGGACGCCGTAGGCCAGCACGAGATCGGAAATGTCGTTGATGTCGTCCGACGGCTGGGGCGTGACCACGTTGCTTCCCGGGTTGAAACGGACGAAGGGGTCCATCATCACGATCAGGCCGCCGCCCGCCATCAGGAACTGGTCGATGGCATAGAGCATCTTCCGCCTGAGGATGGTGGTGTCGATGAGGATCAGCAGATCGAGGCCTTCCGGCAGCGCGTCCTTGAAATAGGGGATCACCGCGATGTCGTAGGCGCGGCGGAGCTCCGCCATGAACGACAGCCCTTCGCGGTCCTCGAGGGCCGTGGTCGACGGCAGCAATGGGCTCATGACGCCGATCTTCGGGGTTCGGGTCCTGGTCAGGCCGTTCAGGGCGACGGCGATGTCGTATTCGGTGAGCCTGTCGCGGCGGATGTCGAAATAGGGAATATTGCCGACCCGCGGGCCATGGCGGAAGGTGGCGCCAAGGTAAAACTGGTCTCCCGACGACATCGGGACCCGCCGCACCCCGTCGCCGATGGCCTGCAACTCGTCTTCGGTATCGGGCTCGGGGTCGACGGCGCGCACCGTCAGCCTGCCGCCGGATTTGCCGGCCAGGGTCTGAAGCAGGTCCTTGACGCGCCGCGCGTGGGACTTGATGGGAACGGGAACGCTGGCCTCGCCGGCGCTCCAGTAGAGCGTTGCCTCGACCCCTTGCGGCAGGCGCTCGAGCAGCGCCAGGGTCGCCGCGTCCAGGGTGAACTCGCCCTCGGCGGTGAGGTCGACGGCAAACGGGACCCGCGAGGCCGCCGGAATGATCACCGCCAGCCCGGTGATCATCGCCAGGGCGACGGTACAGCCCCTTGCGGCGCCGGCCAATGACACCGCGCCCCGGCGGCGCGCGGCGACGACCAGGGCGGTTGCCGCCAGGGCCGCCACGATGACGAGGACGAAGTAGGCGACGGACGCGAAGTCGACGAGCCCGCGGCCGACGGCGTCGAGCCAGGTCTTGGGGCTGTAGGCGGCGAGCATGGCGATCGCCGATGCCGGCAGCCGGCCGTGCAAAAACCGCCCGAAGGTATCCCAACCCAGGAGCAGGAGGACGAACAGCACCGTAACGCCGATGACGAACGCGCCGACCTGCTCGCGGACCAGCGACGCGGCAAACACGCAGACCGCGTAGTAGACGCCGAGCAGCAGCGCGGCCCCGGCATAGCCGGCGACGACGACCCCGGGATCGGGCTCGCCCAGGTAATAGGCGGTCGCCACCAGCGGCGTGGTGAAGGCAAGGGTGACCAACAGCACCAGATAGCCGGCCAGGAACTTGCCCAGCACCACCGCCGGCAGACGCAGCGGCAGGGTGAGCGTCAGTTCCAGGGCGCCGTCGTTGTGTTCGTCGGCCCACGCCCGCATCGCCAGCGCCGGCACCATGATGAGCGCCACCCAGGGCAGGAAGATCAGCATCGGCCGGATCGAAGCTTCGTCGGTGTCGTAGAAATCCGCGATCAGAAAGGTGCAGACGCCAAGCGCGACGAGGAAGCCGACCTGGAAAATGTAGGTCAGCGGCGAGAACAGCAGCACCCGGAGCTCGTGGCGCAACACCGCGGTGACGCCGCCCTTCGGCGGCCTGTCGGGGGATGGTCTGCCCGGCGCCGGCACGGGGCGCCTTCAGGCAGGGTGCCCGGCGCC
>JBHHXI010000220.1:0-2756 GCA_046756945.1 Rhodospirillales bacterium | reverse complement strand
AGCGCCCGTCGCTGCCCCAGGTGTTGTAGCCGCCGAGGCCGTTCGGCGTGATGGTGCCGGAGCGCCCGTCGCTGCGCCAGGTGTTGTACCCGCCCAAACCGTTCGGCGTGATGGTCCCCGAGTGCCCGTCGCTGCCCCAGGTGTTGTAGCCGCCGAGGCCATTCGGCGTGATGGTCCCGGATTCCTGGGCCAGGACGTGGCCGGCGGAAACGACGGCCCCGGAGAGTATCGCCGCCAACACAAATCCCTTCATACGGTCGGCCTCCTCCATACGCGAATACTCTCTTAATAATTGTACAAATGTCTTTGCGAGAGTCAATCCCCAGGCTCCGGCCACGCCGACCACGTCGGCTGCGCCGAGTGGGGTTGCACCCCACACCCCGCTTTTTCTTAGGGCCGTAGGCCCTAACAGGCTGCTGAAAAAGGGCGTTGCTGGTGCCTTATGCTTCGAGACGGCGCTCCGCGCCTCCTCAGCATGAGGGGTAAGTGTTTGATTATATGAGAATCCTCATCCTGAGGAGCCGCCCAAAGGGCGGCGTCTCGAAGGATAGGACGGCACATGGGTGGTTTTTCAGCAGCCTGCTAAAAGCCCGAGGGGTGCGGGGCCCATGGCCCCGCGAAAGCCCGCGCGGCAGCGCCTGGCACAAGCAGCTTCCTATCGAGGTGACGAAGTGTGCCCGGAATTCGTGATTCTTGGTCCTACCGCAGCTTGTCGAGGTTGAGCTCCATCTTCTCGCCCATCCACAGGGCGTGCTCGGTGTGGTCGGGAACGGCGTCGCCGGTCTCCGGGTGTACGAACACGACCAGGCCCCGCCGGTTGAGTGCGAGCCAGGGGATGAACGCACCGAACAGGTCCGGGGCGAAGGCCACCTGGTAGCTCCAGCGCGGATGGGGCCCGATGGGATGGTCGTGCCAGCGTCCCATGCGGACATCGAAATTCTCTTCGATGGCCGCCCTTAAACGTGCCGCGTTTTTCCTGGTCCCGGCGTCGTAATAGACGTGGGCATGAAAGCCGGTGATGGTGGCCGGGTCGGTTTGGCTCATGGTGCGAAGCCATACCACGCCGGCGGCGCCCCCTCAACCTGCCGGCCCGGCGCCCCGGAGACGGGCCTCCACGTCGGCCTCGGCGCCGGTGAAGGGCCCCGAGCGTTCCAGTTTCAGGGTCGCCAGCGCGGCGGCGAAGCGCCCGGCCCGCTCCGCGTCTTCGCCCTTGAGCCGGCGCGAGACGTACCCGGCCATATAGGTGTCGCCGCAGCCGGTCGCATCGACCAGCCGTTGCGGCGCCACGGCGGCGATGCGGTGGAGCCGGCCGCCGCTGAGGACCACGGACCCGCCGCTGCCCAGGCTGACGATCACGTCGGCGGGCCCGAATTCGGCGAGCCGCCTCGCCGCCCGTTCGGAGGATTCCTCGCCGGTGAGGATGCGCGCTTCGTCCAGGTCCGCCTTGAGGATGTCGACGCCGGCGAAGTCGGTGCCTTTCCCCGGCCAGTCCCGGAGCCGCACCCGGCGGCCGTCCACCTGCCTGAGCAGACCCTGGACATCGAGGGACACCATGGCGCCTTTCGCCGCAAGCCTCCCCAACAGCCCCGCCGCCAGGTCGCCGCTGGTCGACGTGCCGACGTGATAGGCGGCGGCCCGCACGTCCACCACGTCGCGCTCGGAGAACCCATCGGCGACGGCGCCCACCTCCTGGCGCCGGACATCCAGGCTGTCGTCCGGATAGGTGTTCTCGTAGAGGGTGGTCGCGGCGCTGGGCCGGCACGACACGTGGACGCCGGCGCCCCGCAGGCCTTCGAACAGGGCGTCCTCGTCGGCGGGCGCCACCCGGGTGACGACCGCCGTCCCATGGCCCAGGCTGGCGAAGGCGATGGCCGAATAATACGCCGTGCCGCCGGGCATGGACTTCGCCGGCCTTCCCCTGATGGCGATGATGTCCCGGGTCACGTGGCCGATGACGCAGACGTCGAACATGGCTCCATCCTGTCGGGCGCGGGCGCCGCGTCAAGGGGATTGGCAGGCGGCGCCTTTCGCCGATGACCGGCGGCGGCGACGTGTGCTATCGTGGCCGCCATCCAACGAAATCTGTCGCGCGGATACGGGTTCATGCACGGGGAGGACAGGAAGACATGAAGCGCGTGCATGCGCTGTCGGCGCTCGTGGTCTTCGTCGCCGCGTGCGCGCCCGTTACCGTACCCTTGCAGGCGCCCGACGAAAGCGCCGCCCCGCCTGCCGCGACGGCCCCGGCGCGGCGGGCGGGCGGCGAAAATGCGAAGCCCCGGGCGTTCCGACTCACCGGCCTTGTATGGCAGGCAGGCCGCCTGCGCGCCGGGCCGGGCGCCGACCAGGCCGCCGTCGCCACGGTGGACGCCAACACGCCGGTGACGGTGCTGGCGACGCGCAACACGTGGTACCGGGTGAGACTGGATCGCACCGGCGGTGCCGCCGAGGGATGGTTCCCCTTCGACCGGTTGGTCGTGGACACCCCGACCGGGGACGGGCAGGCCAGGGCGCTCGGCGCCGTCATCGTCAAACCGGTGAACCTGCGCATGGGGCCGTCCACGGCCACCGCCGTCGCCACCCGCCTGCCGGGGCGCACTCCGGTGACCATCCTCGGGCGCAGGAAGAACTGGTACCGGGTTTCGGCCGCCCGCGATGGCGTGTCCATGGGCGGCTGGGTGCGCGCCGATTTCGCCGTCGTCGACGTCGCCGCGGCGCGCGCCGCCGAACCGGCGGCGCCAGCGGCCAGCCACGTGGTG
>JBHHXI010000219.1:0-2758 GCA_046756945.1 Rhodospirillales bacterium | reverse complement strand
AAAACACTTCGTCGCCCGTGGCCAGGCCGTGGGCGGTGGAGGTGACGACGCCGGGGTTGGCCTTGGTAACGGTGGCGCCGCTTCCGGTGGGGGCGTTGGAGCGCTCCACGTAGATCGTTCCGTTCGTATCGCGCGTCGCCGGAGCGCCCGAGGCGTCGGAGGTGTCCCAAGCGAAGACGACACTGGCATTGTCCGAATAGTCGCCCAGATAGTTCATCTGCCAAACCTCCTTAGGGGGGCGTGGTCCAGAGCAGAGTGTTGCCCGTATAGCGCGTCACGCCGTCCTCGTCGACGAAGGAGACTACCGCCTGCGGCTTGCCGGCCGTATAGCTCACCGCCAGCAGCATATAGACGTACTTGGCGAAGTCGGTCGAATCGCTCACATGGCTGTTGGTCACCCCCGTGAACTCGTTGCCGGGCGAACCCGGCTTGCTGATGAAATTGCTGTCGAGCGGGCCGGCGTTGAACATCCACCAGTCATGGGCGTGCGTACCCGTTTCCGCCCCGCCGGTTCGCATCCGCCCGGCGGTGTTGCAGTGCTGGTCACCTTCAAGCGTAAAGCCGTTATAGTAGGCCAGGATGTCGGCCTTCAGGCTGTTCAGGGCCGCCGTGTAGCGCTGGGCGTAGGAGTCGCCTATGTTGACGGCGTCGTCGTGCAGGGCCCGGGGCGATATGATGCACTTCAGGTCGTTGGTGCGCGCCAGCCAGGTGTCAAGGTCGGCCTTCTGGGCCGCGTCGAGAATCACCTTCGTGGCGTCGCCCGGCAGCTTCAGCGGCGGTTCCGGTGCGGCGCTGAGCGTGCGGCTGCGACCCTGATAGTCCACCGCCAGCGTGGTTATCTCGGCACCCGTCTGATTCTCGATCTCGACCGTAACGGCGGGTGCTCCGTCTATGATCTCACCGACGATCACCGTGCCGCCGGCGACGGCGTCCAGCCGCCTTGTGGACAGCGCCGCGGTGGACGCGCCGTAATAGACGTTGACGTCGACGTAGCCGCTCGCCGCCGCCCCGAAGGTGATGCTGATCTCGATAAAGCCCCGATCGTACCCGGCCGTCGCCAGGTCGATCGTCCCCGTGGATTTCACGCCGTCGGCGGGGCTCGCATCGCTCATCGTAACGGAGGCCTGCGCCGACCAGGCGGCGAGCGCATGGCCGGCGCCTGCGTCTACGTCGTTCTCGTTGGCGGGATCGACCGTGGTGCGCCCGTCGAGGCCGAAAAAGGTAAGGTTCTTTCCGACGTCCAACACGAAGTGATGCGGCTGCTCAAGCGCCGGCCAGCCCTGCACCGGCGTGGGATTGCCGCGAATGAGCCATTCGCGGACCGCCCGCTGGGAGTTGCGAAACTGCGGCGGGTAGTCATTAACGCAGCCGGCCCGGGTGACGGCGTGAATGTTGCCAGTCCAGGCGTTGGGGTCGGAATCGTTATGCATGCGGTAGTGGATGGTCGACCCGTCCCAGCCCCATTCGCCGGCGGCCAGACTACCGATAGCCCCTTCCGTCGCCGGCCCCGGATAGGGGCTGCTGCTGCCGGCGAAGAAGGCCTTGGGCTTGCCCGTCCAGTTCGGCGGCCCTCCGTGAAAGCGCTTCAGCTTGTACTCGAAGCCGGTAGTGTTCGCCCAGGCGTACTCCCCCTCCGCCCGGGCCTGCGAGCCGATGACCGCCCGCGTGTCCTTCCACCAGCGGTCGACGTCGTTCATGTACTCATGATCGTCCACCAGGAAGACCGTCGGCGTATTGTTCACGAGTGCCTTGAAGTTGGCACTTAGCTCGAACGTGTGAGCGATCTGCTCCGCAAACGGCCGCATCGACGCAATCACATCCGCCTCCCGCCATAGCGCCTTGTCCCAGCCGAAATCGGCGTAGAAGACGTCGCCGAGGTGCACGAAGAGCTTCGGCGACTGCGTAAGCGCGTGGTTTAGCGTCTTGTGTTCGCGCGGCAGCCAGGGATTCGTTTGATCGTCGAAGCGCGTGCAGCTCCCCGCGACGACGTTGAAGGTGTCATCGACGCCGGTCGTTTGCAGCGTAGTAAATGAGCCGCCCGCCGCCGGCAGCACGGCGTAGCCGTCCCCGGCGATCCCCACGGCGGGCCCCCCGATCCGCGAGCCCAACCGGGCCCCGCGATCGATGCGCCTGGCCCCCGAGCCGAGCTGCACCGCGGCCCGCCAGTAATAGGTCGTGTTGGGGTCCAGATTAACCGCCTGGGCGTAGACGTTGTAATCGCGCTGCGGCAGGGCGATCTCGGAGACGGCCGTGGCGTCGATTGTGGAGAAGTCGGCGAGCTTGGCCAGCTCGAACTTCACTCGCCCGGGCACGCCCGGCAACCGGCAATGGAGCACCTGCTGGGCCTTAGTGGCGTCGCTGCTCGGCGTTCGCAGCGAAGTGCAGCAGAGCTGCCGGTCGGGCCTGCGGTAGTTGAGCGCCGGCGTGCCCTGAAGCGTCGGCGTCAGATCGTTAACGAGCTCCTTGCCGGCGGCGTCCTCGTAGCGAAACAGCGCCGCCAGGTCGGCGGTGGCGATGCACCTGGGGTCGCGGTGCGCATGGTAGGCGCGTATCTCGTCGTCGGTGAGTGTGCGCGTCCAGAACGCGATGTCGCACAGGTAGCCGTCGATCCCCGCCGTCGAGGTTCGATTGCCCACGACCACGCTGGCCGCCTCGTTTATATCCCAAGCCACGCCGACGCTGTCGAGCGCGCCGTTGTAGAAGAGCTCCGGCGTGAACGATGATGCCGACGCCCGGCTCACGCGAACTACGAAGGTGT
>JBHHXI010000218.1:0-2794 GCA_046756945.1 Rhodospirillales bacterium | reverse complement strand
TATCGGATCCGTCCGGGGTGATCCTGAAACTGGAGGACATTTCTCCCCGCCATGGGTGACACCAGCACGATCCGGCGAGGTACGCGGATCATCGCCGTGGCCAACCAGAAGGGCGGCGTCGGCAAGACCACCACCGCCATCAATCTGGCCACCGCCCTTGCCGCCGTCCGCAAGAAGGTCGTGATCATCGATCTCGACCCCCAGGGCAATGCCAGCACCGGTCTCGGCATCGAGCGCCACCAGCGGGAACCCAACTCCTACCACGTAGTGATCGGCAAGGCGCGCCTCGCCGAAGCGGTCATCGAGACGGCCATTCCGGGGCTCAGGCTGGTGCCCTCCGGGGTCGACCTTTCCGGTGCCGAAATAGAACTGGTGAACGTGGCACGCCGCGAATTCCGCCTCCGCGACGCCGTGGCGGGCGGAATCGCGGACTGCGATTACGTCCTCATCGATTGCCCGCCGGCCCTCGGCCTGATCACCGTCAACGCCCTGGTCTGCGCCCAGGCCGTGCTCGTGCCGGTGCAGTGCGAATTCTTCGCCCTGGAAGGCATCAGCTACCTGATCAAGACCGTTGAGCGGGTGAAACGAACCCTCAATCCCGGCCTCGACATACAAGGTATTGTGTTAACCATGTTCGATAGACGCAATAATTTGTCCGAGCTCGTGGCCGCGGACGTTCGCGCCTATTTCGGCGACATGGTCTACGAAACGGTGATTCCCCGCAACGTGCGGGTCTCCGAGGCACCCTCGCACGGCCGGCCGGTCCTGGTTTATGACATGCGCTGCGCCGGATCCCAGGCCTACATCCACCTGGCCAGCGAGGTGCTTCGGCGCGAACGCCGGGTGGCGGCCTGATGGCCGGCGACAGGAAACGCAGCCAGCTGGGCCGGGGCCTTTCCGCCCTGCTCGGGGAGGACGGCGGAGACTACGCCGAGCTGGACAAGCTCCGGGTGTCGAGGATGGTGCCCATCGAGTTCGTCCACCCGGGCCCCTATCAGCCCCGTCACCGGGTGGACGACGAGCAGATCCAGTCCCTGGCCCAATCCATCCGCGACAGGGGCATCCTGCAGCCCCTCCTCGTCAGGCGCCACCCGGAGCAGGCCAACGCCTTCGAGATCGTCGCCGGCGAACGCCGCTGGCGGGCCGCCCAGAAAGCCCAGGTGCACGAGATCCCGGTGGTGGTCAAGGACTTCTCCGACCGGGATGTCCTGGAGATCGCCCTCGTCGAGAACCTGCAGCGCCAGGACCTTTCGCCCCTGGAAGAGGCGGAAGGCTACAGCCGGTTGTTGAAGGAGTTCAATCACACCCAGGCCAACCTGGCCCGGGCCGTCGGCAAGAGCCGCAGCTATGTGGCCAACATGATGCGCCTGTTGGGGCTGCCCGATTCGGTCAAGGAGCTGGTGGACGGCGGCGCCCTCACCGCCGGCCACGCGCGCGCCCTGCTCAACGCCGAAAATCCCGAAACCCTCGCCCGCCAGGTGGTGCGCCAGGGCCTGAACGTGCGCCAGACCGAAAAGCTGGCCCAGAGCAAGGGCGTGAAAACCAGGGCCCGGCGCCAGGTGGCGGAAAAGGATGCCGACACCCTTTCCCTGGAGCGGGACCTGACAAACCTGTTGGGCCTCAAGGTGGAAATCAAGTTCAGCGGCGGCGCCGGCGCCCTGATCATCCATTACGGGTCACTGGACCAGCTCGACGACATCCTGCATCGACTGAGTCACGAGCCCCACGGCGCCGGACCGCCGGGCGCCGGGCCCGCCCCCGCCGGGGCGACCGATGAATTTGCCGCGGGGGCGCCCGGGCCGGTCCCCGAAACCGCCGCGGAAGAACCGTCCGAACCCGAAATTCCCGAAGACTCCGAAGAGCCCGCCGGTGAAACGGCCGAAACCGCCGATGAATCGCCGCCCGAGCCCGCGCCCGAGGGAGAGGAACCCGCCGGCGGGCCGGACGATTCCGCTGCGACCGATAAGCTCGAATAAAAGCCCACGCCGCCCCGGTGACCGGGCAAGCGGATCGTTCCACGCCAAAAAGTTCCCCGTGAACAACTCGCAAGGCCTTGATCGGGAATCCTTTTTCGGGTTTGTGAAGTATTCGGTTTTGCAAGGAAGGGGTGATTTGCCCCTTTGAACCTTGCAATTTTTTCCGCATTTTGGGGATTCCCTGAAGGGCCGATCCGTGATTCCCTGGTCGCGTCGAGGAGGGCTTGCGATGCGACCGAGGAAGACGGAGACGACGGGTTCGGGCGATCTGTTCCGGTCCCGTCTGGATCAGATCATCGACATGAGGCACGAGCTGGTGCGCCTGGCCGACGCGATCGACTGGGCGTGGATCGACGGCGAGCTGGCCGGGCGCTTCAGCCCGGAAGGTCGGCCGGCGACCGAGACGCGCTTCATGGTGGGGCTTCTGCTGTTGAAGCACATTTACGCTCTGTCGGACGAAGGGGTGTGCGCGCGCTGGGTGGAGAACCCGTACTTCCAGTACTTCACCGGGGAAGAGTTCTTCCGCCACGCCTTCCCGCACGAGCGCTCGGGGCTCAGTCACTGGCGTCATCGGATCGGCGACACGCTGGACGTGCTGCTGGCGGAGAGCCTGCGGGTGGCCCATGACACGGGCGCCTTGAAGAAGAACGACCTGGCACGGATCACCGTGGATACCACGGTGCAGCCGAAGAACGTGACTCATCCGACCGACGCCAAGCTGATGGTGAAGGCGGTCGAACAGCTGGGCAAGCTGAGCAGGGCGCATGGCGTCGAGCTGCGCCAGTCCTACGTCCGGGTGGCCAGGCGGGCGGCGCTGA
>JBHHXI010000217.1:0-2878 GCA_046756945.1 Rhodospirillales bacterium | reverse complement strand
GCCACGCTTGCCGGGTCGCGGGCATCGAATCCGGCGATCACCTGGAGCACCAGGGCCGCGTCGCGGACGGTGCGGGTAAGGGGGCCGACATGGGCCAGCGTCGGCGTTGCCGACGGCGGAAAGACCGGGACGCGGCCGAACTGGGCCTTGATACCGAAAAGTCCGCACAAGGCGCTTGGAATCCGGATCGAGCCGCCCCCATCCGTGCCGAGTGCCGCCGGATAGGCACCCGCGGCAACGCTTGCGGCAGCGCCGGCGCTTGACCCGCCGGTGGTCTTGTCCGTGTTCCAGGGATTGCGGGTTATGCCGCTCAACGGGCTGTCGCTGGACGCCTTGAGGCCGAACTCGGTTGTGGTGGTCTTGCCGACGATGCAGGCCCCCGCCGCCTTGATGCGCTCGACCGACGGCGCGTCCGAACCGGCGATATTGTCCTTCATGGTGAGGGAGCCGAATGTCTGGCGCACACCGCCGACGGCGATCAGGTCCTTCACCGACATGGGCACGCCGTGCAGGGGGCCCAGATCGGCGCCATCCATGACCAGTTTCTCGCATCGCCGGGCATTCTCCATGGCCGTATCGGGGGTCAGGGTCACGAACGCGTTCAGCGCGGGCTCCAGGGCCCCGATCCGGTCAAGGCACGCCTGCATGATTTCCACGGGCGACACCTTTCGCCGACGGATGTTCTCGGCCATTTCGTAGGCGCTCATGAAATGAGCGTCTTCCACAGACCGGTGTTCTTCCCGCGGTGTGTCGGCAGCGGCTGCTCCAGCGTGAGTCATTTAATCCCCATGCCTCAGAAAGGTGCGTACGCGCCGCGGGCGATCGCCTCTGAATCCCAGAAACAGGCGGCGAATTCGGCCATGATTTCCCGCGGCTTGAAACCGCGTCCGACGACGGTTGCCCTGGTTTCTTTCGTGCCGTCCGGCTCGCCCCACGATGGGGGGATGAACGCGCCGTCGATGTATTGGAACACCACCGGATGGTCCGTCTTGGGGTTCGCGGTTATGCACTTCAGCCGATAAAGGTCCGACCCGCATCGCTCGGCGATTTTTGCGACCGTCCTGGCGATACGGAAGATATCCGCGCTTCCCTCCAGCGTCACATGCGCCGCCCGAATCGGCATACGACCGGATTCAGCGTTTGACCGCGGGTCGCTCAGGGAATTGTTCACCAGACACTTGATAGCCCGTCTTGCGGGGCCATTGATGTCCAGCGGCGTCAGTTCGACGGCGCCTTTGTCCAATGCGATTTCGCGGCCGTATGCGGCCTCTTCCCTACCCAACGGATTCCACTCCATGACGGAGAATGCAGAAACCGCCCCATGTCGGGCGACATGGACCGGCGCGAAGGGATTGGTCCCGGCAAGGTCGGATATGACGGCGCCGCAATCGTCGTTCGAGACCAGGTCCGACTTGTTCAGAATGACGATATCGGAACGGGCCACGAAGGGAGTAAGCGGAGAGTCCTTGCCCAGGAAGCCGCGGGCCGCGGCGGCATCGACAACGGTTATGATGGCATCGAAGCGGTAGGTCAGGGCGAGGCGGGAGTCGGTCAGCAGTTGATAAAGGGCGGCCAAAGGGGCGGCGTCGGCCGCGATTTCAATGATGACCTCGTCATACGGCAACGCAGCCCCCACCAACCCCATCCGTCGCAGATGAAGATGACTGAGGGCCTCGATGACGTCGCATTCGTGCATGCGGAAGCACACGGAACCGTTCTCGAGAACCGCCGTGCGCCCGTCGGGTCTTGACGTTTCGGGTGGGAGGGGGTCGAACGCACCCCGATCGGGAACAATGTGCGCCCTCAGCCGTCCCTCGGGCCGGCACATCAGGTGGCGAATGACCGACGTCTTCCCGCTGCCCCGGGGCCCCGTCAGCAGGCGAACGGGAATACGCGGATCGACATCGGCCAGGGTCGCTTGCGGATCAAAGCGCGTCACCGTCGATCGGTCTTCACGGGCGGTATTTGGTGGTGCGAAATTCATAACGGACCCGGCCCTTCAAAACGCGATGGCCTGAGGGAACAAAACGTCACTCAAGCCACGCAATGGCGCGCACCGGCGAGCCGCTTCCGTTGCCGACCCTGAGCGGCAGTCCCTGGAACTCGAATTCGCCCTTGTTCACGACTTTCTCGAGATTGCACAGCCATTCGTAATGGGTGATGCCCCTGTCGCGGCAGGTGCGGTGGTTCGGAAACAAGTTGTCGGTGGGCCTGTCGGTGGAAGGGCCTTCGACGCCGTGGACCTTGGATCCCCGGTCGGCCAGCCAGTGCGTGGCCCCGGCGGTCACGCCCGGATTGCTCCACACCACTTTGTCGGTCGGATAATGACGTTCATGAAGCCCCGTATTCAGCAGGACGATGTGTCCGTCGACGGTAACGCCGTTCTTCTTCTCGGCTTCCTCGAGGTCTTTGGCGTCGATGTCCGCCAGGTCCGGGATGTGCCGCAGATCGAGACACACGGCCTTGCCCATGAACATATCGAGAGGCATCTGGTCGATCGGAAGTCCGTCTTTCTTGACGTGATAAAACGAGTCCACGTGGGTGCCGATGTGATCCACCATGCCCAGGAACGTGGTCGCGCCGCTCAAAGGGTCGCCCGGCACGCCATTACCCATCTTGAGAAAGTCTTCGTGGGTCAGATGCGGAACGATAATCGGCCTGGGAAAGAATTTGTGTGACGGCATGCCGTTGGTCAGCGTTACCGTCAAGTCAACCATTGTCCGTGCCATGTGCCTTCCCTCCAAAGTCCGTTTACTCCTGCGAACTCGGGGGGAAGTGTAGGAAACACAAACTCCGCTATACCAATAGCATAAGGGCCAAACTCCTATAACCGTTGGTTATAGGGCCCTGACGGTCGGACAGGCGCGGGATTGCGCCG
>JBHHXI010000216.1:0-2886 GCA_046756945.1 Rhodospirillales bacterium | reverse complement strand
GCGGGCCTCTACACGAACCCCACCCCGGCCTGCCCCCCGCCCATGGCCGAAGCCCCTGGCCAATCGGGCCTGGACCTCGCGCCACAACGGCAGGGCCTGGGCCAGCCTGTCTCGGCCCCTTAACGTAAGGGTGATGGGACGCTGTCGGCGGTCCGCGCCGTCGACCACTTGCAAAAGCTCCTGGTCCAAGAGCGGTTTCAGGTTCCGCGTCAGGGTCGTCCTATCCGTAACGAGTGTTCTCGCCAGCTCGGTAATCCCGGTCGGCCCTTTGTTCTCGGCCACGGCGAGCAGCGAAAACTGAGTCGCGCGCAGGCCGCTGGGCTTCAAGGCCTCATCGTACATTTGGGTCACTGCCCGCGCCGCCTTACGTAGGTTGAAGCATGTGCAGTTCGCCGGAGTCTCTACCTTCATGGCTAAAGCCCCATTTTGCTGTGTCAATCAATAACAGTGTATATACACTTATTTTCCCAATGTCAATATTATTTTTGACGCTTCGAAACGGGACAAGAAACCCCGCGCAGCCTTTCGCATCAACACCCGTGCCCGACCATCACGTCACGCGTTTCTTGATTGACGAGGGTTTGGTATAGAAAGGGGGTGATGGGACGGCTGGCGAACCTGTGGCCGCTTCTCGCCGTGCTCCTCGCCGGGAGCGGCGGCGCGGCGGCGGCGGATATCCGCGCCACGGACGCCCCGGGCCCGGCCCGATGTTCGTATGCGGAGTACCAGGGCTCCTCCGGGGAGCGGCCCGCGTGGCCCGCCGCCAATTGTCTTGGCGGCGCGGCGAGTCCCTATCTGCGTTTGCACGAGGCGGACCCGGTGCACTGGCGGCCGTGGGGTCCGGCGGCCCTCGCCGAGGCCAAGGCGTCGGGCAAGCTGATCTTCCTCTCCATCGGCTATACGGCGTGCCACTGGTGCCACGTCATGCAGCGGGACAATTTCGAGGACGGGGAGACCGCCCGCTTCATGAATTCCCGCTTCGTCAACGTGCTCCTGGACCGCGAAGAGCACCCGGACGTGGACGCTACTTACCAACTGGCGGCGGTTACCCTGGGGGTGCCGACCGGATGGCCCCTGAACATCGTTCTGATGCCCGACGGCAAACCGCTGTTCGCCAGCACCTATCTGCCGCCGGTGCGGCGCCTCGGCATGCCCACCTTCACCGAGTTCCTGACGGTCGTTTTCGAGGCCCACCGCGAATTCCCCGAGGACCTGGCCCGGCGGGCGGCGGAGATTTCCGCGGCCCTGGCGCGCGCCTCCGAGGGACAGAAAGCCGAGGTCTCGCGCGCCGGTTTCGACGCGGCGACCCGCACCCTGCTGGGGTCGATAGATTCCGTTCACGGGGGCTTCGACGGAGCCGCCAAGTTTCCCTATCTGCCCGCCCTGGGCGCCCTGTGGCGTGCCCACCTGCGCACCGGCGGCCCGGACTTCCGCCAGGCGGTCACCCGTAGTCTCGAGAACATGGCCCAGGGCGGCCTTTACGACCACATCGGGGGCGGCTTCGCCAGGTACGCCACCGACCCCGGGTGGAACATCCCGCATTTCGAAAAAGTGCTGGATGTCAACGCCCAGATGATCGAGCTGATGACCGACGTGTGGCGCGAAACGCGGTCGCCGCTGCTCGCCGCCCGGGTCCGCCAATCCGTCCGCTTCCTGTTCGACGACATGCGTCTTCCCGGCGGCGGGTTCGCGGCGACGATCGATTCCGACAGCGAGGGACGGGAAGGCGCTTTCTACGTCTGGAGCGCCGACGAAATCGACGCCGTCCTCGGCCCGGACAGCGCCCTTTTCAAACGGGCCTACGGAGTCACGGCGGAAGGAAACTGGCAGGGAACCAACGTTCTCACCCGCAACACGGTGACCGCGGCCGAGCTCGCCCAATCGGCGGGGCTGGACCGGGCCGCCATCGAGGCGCGTCTCGACGCGGCGCGCCGGCGGCTGAAGGCGCGTCGGGCGCGGCGGCCGCGGCCCTTCCGGAACGACACGGTGCTGGCCGACTGGAACGGCCTCGCCATCGCGGCGCTGAGCGAGGCCGGGGCCGCCTTCGGTGAGCCGGAATGGATCGGCGCCGCCCGCCGGGCCTTCGCGTTCGTCGACGGGACCCTGGGCGCGCAGGGCCGTCTGCGTCACTCGTGGAGCGCCGGAACCGCGGGCCCGGAGGCCAAGCTGGACGATTACGCCCACATGGCGCGGGCCGGGCTGGCCCTGTTCGAGATCACCGGCGAAGCGGGCTACGTCGAGCGTGCGCGGGCATGGATGTCCGCCGCCGAGTCCCTGCGCGACGAGGGTGACGGCGGCTATTTCCTGAACGCCCCGGGCGGCACCGGGGCCGTGCCCCGCATCAAGGTGGGTTACGACGACCAGATGCCGGCCGGCAACGCCGTCGTCGCCGATGTCCTGGCCCGCCTGTACTACCTGACCGGGGACGACGGCTACCGCGCGCGCGCCGAGCGCACTATCGGCCTGTTCTTCGGCGCCGCGCAGGAAGACCCGGTTTCGTACGGCGCCATGCTCGGCGCCGCCGACACGCTGCTTGGCGCCGTGCAGGTGGTGGTCGTTGGAAAGCGGGGCGAGCCCGCCACCGATGCGCTCCTGGAAGAGGTCTGGCGGACCAGCCTGCCGGGGCGCGCCGTCGACGTCATCGCGCCCGGCGAGGCGCTCGCGGAATCGCACCCGGCCAGGGGCAAGGGACAGATCGACGGCCTGCCCACCGCCTACGTGTGCATCGGGACCTTCTGTTCGCTCCCGGTCACCGGGCGGTCCGGGCTTGCGGCCTCGCTCAAGGAAATCCGCGCCCTGCGCGTCGCCCCCGGCGCCCCGCCGATCGAGGGTTAGCAGGCTGCTGAAAAAGGGCGTTGCTGGTGCCTTATGCTTCGAGACGGCGCT
>JBHHXI010000215.1:0-2886 GCA_046756945.1 Rhodospirillales bacterium | reverse complement strand
GCTAGGTCACGCCTTCCACCGGCACGCCAGGACCACGGCGCACACGCTGCCCAGCGCGCCGAGGGCGGCCATGGCGAAATACGCCGCGCCGCCGAACGCCGCGTACAGGCTTCCCGAGGCGAGGATGGCAAGGCCCAGTCCGAGGCCCATGACGGCCGCCGAATACAGGCTCTGCGCCGTCGCCGACAGGGCCGGCGGCACCGCGCGGGCGATGAAATATATGGCGCCCAGGTGGGTGGCCCCGAAGGTGAAGGCGTGCAGCGCCTGCACCGCCACCAGAACGGGCAGGGCGTCGCTCAGTCCCGTCACGCACCAGCGCACGATCCCCGCCAGCCCGCCCAGGATGATGAGGTTTGCGGGACCGAGCCGGCGCACGAGGGCGCCGCCGAAGGCAAACAGGATGATCTCGGCGATCACCCCTTCCGCCCACAGCCAGCCGATCACGTCGTCGGAATATCCCACCGCGCGCCAGTGCAGGGTGCCGAAAGCGTAGTACACGCTGTGGCTGCCCTGGATCAGGGCGACGGTCGCCAGGAACAGGACGAACGGCCGGTTGCGCAGCACCAGCCCGACGGGCAGGCCCACCGGCCCGGCCGGCGCCGTGCGCGTGTCGGGAAGCGCCGCGCAGGCGGCCAGCGTCAAGGCGACGCCACCCAATATGATCCAGAAGACGATGTCTTCGGGCCGCCCGGCCAGGATGCGCCCCGCCGCCACCGCGGCGCCGATGAAGCCCAGCGATCCCCACAGGCGCACCCGACCGTAATCGAGGCCCTGGGCGCGGGCGGTGAGCATGGTCAGGCTTTCGCCGAGCGGCATGATCGCCGACCAGAACACCGAGAACAGGATGCTGATGGCGAGGATCGACCAGAATCCGCCGGCGACGGCAAACAGGGCGAAGCCGGCCAGCGCCCCGGCGGCAAAGGCGATCATCAGCCGGCGGCGCTCGCCCCAGCGGTCCGCCACATGGGCCATCATCGGGGCGGAGAAGACCTTGACCGATACGGTGGCCGCCAGGATGACGCCGATCTCCGCCGCCCCGATGCCGCGGGACGCCAGCCACACCGGCCAGAAGGGCAGGTGCACGCCGATAACGGCGAAGAACGCCGCGTAGAACAGCGCCAGGCGGATCGCGGTCTTGGCGGCGGGAGCCTCGGAGCCGGCAGCGGTCATGCGCGCCCGTGGCGAAGATAGGCGGGCAGCGCGATCCCCGGGGCGAGGCGCGGGTCGGGTACGGGCTCGCCCAGGCTTTGGATAATCGGCACGTTCCCCGCCCATACGGGATGGGCGTAATCGGCCTCGGCATCCACCGGCCCCCCGGGGCGCACCTTGGCCGAGACCTCGACCAGGGGCAGCGCCATGACCTTCGTCGCCCCGATCTCCTTGTCGGTGGGCGGGCGCAGCTCTTCCCAGCGGCCCGGGGCAATGCGTTCTACGAAGGCGCGCAGGGCGGCGACTTTCTCGGCCCGCCCCTCAACCGGGTCCGCCCTGCCGAAGATGACCACGGAGCGGTAGTTCATGGAGTGGTGGAAGCCGGACCGCGCCAGCACCAGGCCGTCGAGCAGGGTGACCGTGACGCAGACCTCGGCTCCCTCGCCCATGGCCCTGAGGAGACGGCTGGCCCGCGAGCCGTGCACATACAGCCGGTCGCCGTCGCGCCAGTGGGCGGTGGGGATGACGACGGGCCTGCCGTCTTCGACGACGCCGACGTGGCAGATCAGCGCCTCGTCCAGGATGGCGTACACGGTTGCGCGGTCGTAGCGGCCCCGGTCGGGTTTTCTGACGACCTTGGTCCTCTCGGTTTTCTCGAAGTCGGCCATGGCTGCGGTCCCATCGGCATTTTCCCGGTCGGCGCGGAGAGTAGTACCGAAACCCGTCGCGCGGAACCCCGCGCCGGTGGCCCGACGGACGTGGGCGGGCTAAGGTGTGGGCCGGCCCGGCGGCCAGGGCGCGGGAGAAAGGAACGATGAAGATCGCCGTCTTCGGAAGCGGCGGGATCGGCGGCTATTTCGGCGCCCGGCTGGCGGCGGCGGGCGGGGACGTGCGCTTCATCGCCCGCGGCGCCCACCTGGAAGCGATGCGCACCGGCGGCCTCAGGGTCAGGAGCGCCAAAGGCGACGTCCACCTGGAGACCGTGCACGCCACCGACGATCCGGCGGCCATCGGCCCCGCCGATGTCGTCTTGGTCGCGGTGAAGCTCTACGACACGGAATTCGCGGCCCGGGACTGCGGGCCCCTGGTCGGGCCCGGGACCATGGTGGTGTCCTTGCAGAACGGCGTCGCCGCGGCGGACGCCTTCGCCGCCGCGGTGGGGCGGGCCCATGTCATCGGCGGGCTGGCCTACATCTTCTCGACGATCGAGGCGCCGGGCGTCATCGCCCATCAGGGCACCCTGGCGAAGCTGGTGTTCGGCGAGCTTGACGGTGGCCGCACGGCCAGGGTGGAGGCGCTGCTCGCCGCCTGCCGGGAGGCCGGGATCGAGGCCGCCATCAGCGACGACATCACCGCCGACATCTGGTCCAAGTTCGTCTTCCTGGCGCCGCTCAGCGGAATGACGGCGCTGGTGCGCCTGCCCGTCGGTCCGATCCGCGCCGACGCCGGGACCCGGGCCATGCTGCGCCGGGCCATGGAAGAAGTGGTGGCGGTGGCCCGGGCGAAGGGCATCGGTCTCGCGGCCGATGTGGTCGAGCGCCACATGGAGACGGTGGACGGCCTGCCCGCCCACTTCGCGTCGTCCATGCTCCACGACCTGAGCCGGGGCAGGCGCCTGGAACTGCCGTGGCTTTCCGGCGCCGTCGCCGGCCTGGGCCGGGATTTGGGCGTGCCGACGCCGACCCACGACGTGATCTGCACGGCGCTGAAACTGCACGCCGACGGGGGTGGGGGTTA
>JBHHXI010000214.1:0-2891 GCA_046756945.1 Rhodospirillales bacterium | reverse complement strand
CGGGCGAGGTACGCCTCGAACGCCTCCACCGTGTACAGCGCGCTTTCCTTCAGCGCCAGCACCCCGGCGCCGGACGCGGTGAAGGAATCGAGCAGGCCGACGTGGATCAGGTCCCAGCGCGCGCCGGTGGCCTCGACGAAGCTGCGCGCTTCGCGTATGTGCAGCCGCACGCCCGGGGCCTGGAACAGGCGGCCGGCGAAAGCGGCGTGGTCCCGGCGCACCAGGTCCGCCATCTGCGGGTTGATCTCCACCGCGTCCACCTGCCGGGCCGCGTGATAGAGCGCGCGCAACACGTCGGCGCCGCCCCCGGCGCCGAGGATCAGGGTCCTGGGCCGCCTGAGCAGGTGGAAGGGCAGGGCCGCCGTCTGCTGGTCCAGGTAGGCCAGCTTTGCGGGTGTGCCGTCGAAGCGGGTGATGACGGTCAGCCCGTCGCCGTCGGTGAACACCCCCAACTGGGGCGGCGGCCCGGCCTTGGCGCTCAGGCTCAGGCCCGGGGCAAAATGGAACGGGATGGCGGGACTTTCGACCACGCTCAACAGGCCCAGCGGGCTGGAGCGTTCGGCGATCACCCGCGCCCGGGGGGCATGGAGGGCCAGGCTGATACCCTTGTACGGGGAAGGCCGGGGCGCGATCCAGTCGCCGGGCCAGGCAAACGGCACGCCAAGCGCCAGGGCGGCCAGCAGTCCCGCCGGCCACCTGGGGCCGGGACCGGCGAAGGCGATCACGGCCGCCGCCGCCAGCCCCAGGCCGCCGAGGGCCCTAAGATAGTTCTCCGGCGCCAGCACGAACAGGGCGAGGAGGACCAGGGACGCGCCCGCCCCGGCGCCCAGGAGGTCGGCGCGGTAAATGGCGCCGATGCGCTGGCGAAACCGGGAAAGGGCGAGGCCGATACAGGTGGCGGCGCAAAAGAACGGCAGCGCCAGCAGCAGGTAGATGTGCAGAAGGGCGGCCTGCTGGCCCAGGTCCCAGACGACCTCCAGGGGATTGAACGGCACCCGCCGGGCGAGGGCGAAACACGCCACGGCGGAAAGTCCGAAGGCGGCGGCGAAGCCGGCGAACGCGCGATGGAACCGGGGCTCCAGCCAGCGCCGGGCAAAGACCAGGAACGTGCCGCTGGCGCCGACGCCCAACAGCGCCAGGCTGATGATCATGAAGGCGAAGTGGTGCCACAGGATGATGGAGAACAGCCGGATGAGCAGGATCTCGTAACCGATGGCCGCCGCCGACAGAAGGGCAACCGCGACCACGACCGCCATGGTCAGTGGCCGCCGGTCAAGGGCACGAAAGCGACCGGCAGCATAAGCCGCGTCGTCACCGTGCCGTCCAAATCCTTCTCCACCAGCACCAGGTGCTGGACCAGGAAGGCGGCGCCCACCGGGATCACCATCCGGGCGCCGGGGCGGAGCTGGGCGACCAGGGGCGGCGGGATGTGGCTCGCCGCGGCGGTGACGACGATGCCGTCGAAAGGGCCGTGGGCCGGCCAGCCGTAATAGCCGTCGCCGGTGCGGACCGTCACGTTGGCGTAGCCGGCGGCGGCCAGCCGCCCCCTGGCGCGGTCGGCCAGGGGCGGCACGATCTCCATGGTGTAGACATGCTTGACGATCCGCGCCAGGACCGCCGCCTGGTAGCCCGACCCGGTGCCGACCTCGAGCACCACGTCGTCGCCGTCGACCTCCAGCAGATCGGTCATCAAGGCCACGATGTAGGGCTGGGAAATGGTCTGCCCGTAGCCGATGGGGAGCGGCCGGTCATCGTAGGCACTGTCACGCAGGGCCTGGGGAACGAAGGCATGCCGGGGCACCTCGGCCATGACCTTCAACACCCCCGGTGACAGGGCGCGGCGTCCCGGAGACAGCGGCGCGTAGGCCGCGATCTCCTCGATGACGCGGACCATTTCCCGCCGTGGCGCGGCGTACCCGTCGCCGCCGGGCAGGGGGGCGGCGTCGCCGGCCGCCGCCGGGGCGACCGCGAGGACCGGCAGCACGGCCGCCGCTCCGACGCGCGCCCACTTCGCGAAACCGCTGGTCACCATCCGTGCGTCCCCGGATACCGGCTTCGGTTCAAATGTCCGAGAGGGAGTGGTCGAGGTTTTAGCGCATATTCGCGCACCGGGCCATGGGGCGGCGGTAACGGGACGGTGCCGGTGACGCGGGCCTAACCGCGACCGGTGATGTATTCCTGGAGCATGGTGGTCTCGGTCTCCAGCTCCTCGAGCCGGTTCTTCACCACATCGCCGATACTGATGACGCCGAGCAGGACCCCGTCCCTGATCACGGGCAGGTGGCGGAAACGCCGGACGGTCATCTCCTTCATGATCTCCTGGACGCTGCTTTCGGGGGTGCAGGTGACGACGTCACGGGTCATCAGGTCGGCGACCCGCTTGGCGAGCAACGCCGCGCCGTGCTCGGCCAGCCCATGGGCCACGTCCCTTTCGGAAATGATGCCCACCAGTTCTTCTTTTTCCCGCATCACGACGACGGCGCCGATCCGCTCCCGCTGGAGAACGTCCACGACTTCGGCAATGGTGGCGTCGGGTTCGATGGTGACGACCCGATCGCCCTTGTCCTTGAGGATTTGAAAAATTCGTATCACACGCGACTCCTGATCAGGCCGAAACAAATTTGACAGGCCGCCCAGGGCATCCCGGATGCGCGCGACCGGCGGCAATCGCCGGACCGGCGCAGGGTAACACTTTCGCCAAACATTACCACCAATCGGCGCGCGTGGCTATGCGCCGGTAACCGGTGCCGGCCGGCGGCGGGAGAAGGGCAGACCGCAAACGGGCGGCGCCCCGGGGAAGACCACCGTGGGCGGCGGCGGCGTTCGGCCCTTGTCAGGGGGGGCCGCGTTCCGTAAGAAACGCGGGGGCCGGGGGGACACCCCCCTTGTCC
>JBHHXI010000213.1:0-2908 GCA_046756945.1 Rhodospirillales bacterium | reverse complement strand
CCACGGATATTCCCTGCTTTCGGAATTCGCGCCCCGCCGCCCCCGGCGCCCCGCACGGCCGGGGGATCCTGGCCCGGGGGCCGCGGGGGCGTCCCCCGCATACCGTAGCCGGGGGGACACCGCCTGTGTCCCCCCGGGGGCCGCGGGGGCGTCCCCCGCATAGTGTTGCCGCGGCGACACCGCCTGTGTCCCGGCGCGGGATAACGGCCGGGCGACGATCAGCCTGATGATGCCGCGTGACAGCCGGCGCCGCTCGACCATCTCAAGGCCGGCGGCCGGCAGGTAGCGTTCGGTGTCGCGGTCGAAGGCGGCGCCGAATACCCAGCGCACGTAGGGCGCCCACAGGCGCAGGATCGCCGAGCGGGACCGGCCCTCCTCCGGGTAGGCGTAATCGAGGATGTGGATCGAGCCCGCCGGCTTGCAGATGCGGGCCAACTCCTTCAGGGCGGGAAGCTGCTGGGCCTCGTCGAGGACGCAGAACAGGAAGGTGGCGACGATGGCATCGAAGTGCCGGTCGGGAAACGTCGTCCGCAGCACGTCCATCTCCAGCAGCTCCGCCTCGACGCCCAGGCGCTCGCGCCGTCGCCTCGCCCGGCCCAGCATGGCGGGGCTGAAGTCGATGCCCACCACCCGGGCGTCCGCCGGATAGAACGGCATGTTGCGACCGGTGCCGGCGCCGGCATCCAGAACGGTCCCCGACAGGCCCTCGAAAATCCGCCGCCGGATCGCACGGTGACGGCCATACTCGATCGGCAGCTCGAGGATGTCGTACAGGCGGGCGATGTAATCGTATTTTCGGCGAACCGCTGTCACCGGCATGTCCCGGGAAGCCTCCAAAGGCTCCATGGCATTAGCACAAAACGCCGTCCCCGGCCATCGTTCCACGAAGACCCACCCCTCTGCCGTGTCATCCGGCAAGAGGTTTCTAAGAGGCTTCTAACAGGCTGCTGAAAAAGGGCGTTGCTGGTGCCTTATGCTTCGAGACGGCGCTCCGCGCCTCCTCAGCATGAGGGGTAAGTGTTTGATTATATGAGAATCCTCATCCTGAGGAGCCGCCCAAAGGGCGGCGTCTCGAAGGATAGGACGGCACATGGGTGGTTTTTCAGCAGCCTGCTAAGACGCTTCCTGGTCCGGGCGCCGCCGCGCGGGATTTCGAGTGGAACTCCAAAAATTTTGGATTTCCCAATCCCCCCGGGAATATGAGCCTCAGCCCCCAAGACGTGAAACCTCCCTGCAGAACTTGCCCCGCCCACCGTGGCGGGGTTTTTCTGTTACTGCGGCCCGGTTTAACGGCCGGCCGGTCCGGTGGGAAACCCAAAAATTTTGAATTTCCACCACACGCTGCTCCGATGGCGGTGTCTTTCAATCGCTCGATCCAACCAACGGGGAGGATGATCATGACGGATCCGACCGTAGATGACATCGCGACAACCGGCCCGGCCGTGCAGCAAAGACCGGATAAAAAGGCATCAAAAAAGGCATCAAGGCGGTGCGGTACGAGGCGGGCATTGAAAAACATGAACCGCTGGTTTCGCACCGGCCGTCGGGCAAGGTCCCGCGCCGCCGGCCGCCTGACGCCGACATCGACGCTCCCAGGGGCGCACGGCTCCCAATGTCCAACCCATGGCAACGGTCTTTATCCCGAGGCGGAGGGACGACCGGATTACTATCCCGACGAATAAGAACCCGTCCCCCAAGAACCCGATGTTGTTGGGACGAGGGCGCGGCGGGCGTTTTACGTGTCCTCGTCGGCCGGTGGCTCCGCGTCCGACCGTGGGCTGACCTTGTCGATGGTGGCGCCGGGAAATGTCTCCATCACCGCCTTGACCAGGGGATGCTCGGAGGCCTCGGCCCTTTTCCCGGCGGCCGGTCCGGCCCGCGCCTCCGGCGCGTCCCCGGCGGGATCGTCCGTGCCGGTGACGCGGCTGGCGGTGTCGCCGGGGCCCGGGCCGGCATCGGTGTGCGCCTCCTCGGTGGCGGGCGCCTTTGGCGCCGCGGGCCGGGGCGCCGTTTTGTCGGGGGTCGCGGGGGCGCCCCCCGCATACGGAGTCGCCGGGGCCACGCCGCCGCCGTCTCCGAGGGCTTTCAGGGCCTCCGCCGGCGTCGGCAGACCGGAGGCGAAGGCGAGGCGCACCAGGATCATCTCCGCCGCCTGCTCGGGCCGGGGCGCCAGGCGCACCTCGCCAAGTCCCTTGAGCAGCATCTGCCAGGCCCTGGCCACCGCCGCCATGGACAGCCGATCCGCCATCTCGCCGCCGCGCACCCGCTCCGCCTCGGGCACGCCGAAGGCGTCCGCCGCGCCGGGCACGACCTTGATGCGGGTCAGCCAGTGGGTCAGTTCCAGCATGTCCTCCAGCACCACCGCGGGGTCGGCGCCGGCGGCGTACTGTTCGCCCAGGGTGCGCAGCGCCTTCTCCGCGTCTCCCTTCATCACCGCGTCCAGCAGGTCGAACGTGATCGTCCTGTCGGCCAGGCCGAGCATCCGGCGCACCTGGTCCTCGCCGACCTCGCCGCCGGAATGGGCGATGGCCTGGTCGAAGAGCGAGAGGCCGTCGCGCACCGAGCCGTCGGCGGCGCGGACGATCATGTTGAGCGCGCCGTCGGTGACCTTGGCCCCTTCGTCCTCGACGATGCGCTTGAAGTGGGCGGCCAGGGTTTCGGCGTCGACGCGGCGCAGGTCGAAACGCTGGCAGCGGCTGAGCACCGTCACCGGGATCTTGCGCACCTCGGTGGTGGCGAAGATGAATTTCACGTGCTCGGGGGGCTCCTCCAGGGTCTTGAGCAGGGCGTTGAAGGCGTGCTTGGACAGCATGTGCACTTCGTCGATGATGTAGACCTTGTAGCGCGCCGAGGCCGGCCGGTAGCGCACCCCGTCGATGAGCTCGCGGATGTCGTCGACGCCGGTGCG
>JBHHXI010000212.1:0-2932 GCA_046756945.1 Rhodospirillales bacterium | reverse complement strand
CGGGCCGCATGTCAAGAGCCGCCTGGCGCCGCGGCACAAGCCCTGGAATGAAATGACGGAAACCATCTTCTCCAACGAGCCAACCATCCGGCTCGGATTCTTCGTCGCCATATTCGCCCTCGTGGCGGTGTGGGAAACCGCCGCTCCGCGGCGGCCGCGGGCGGTGTCCCGACGGCTGCGCTGGCCGAACAACCTGGGTATCGTCGCCCTCAACACGGTTCTCCTGCGCATCGTCTTCCCGGCGGCCGCCGTCGGCCTGGCGCTGGCCGGAGAACGACAGGGCTGGGGCCTGCTCAACGCCTTCGCCGTGTCCCAATGGGTGGCCGTTCCCCTTGCCGTCGTGGTGCTCGACCTGGCGATCTATCTGCAGCACGTCATGTTCCACGCCGTCCCCGCCCTGTGGCGGCTGCACCGGATGCACCACGCCGATCTGGATGTCGACGTCACCACCGGAACCCGCTTCCACCCGATCGAGATCCTGCTTTCCATGGGGATCAAGCTGGCCGTCGTCGCCGCCCTCGGCGCGCCGCCCCTTGCCGTGCTGGTCTTCGAGGTGCTTCTCAACGCCACCTCGATGTTCAACCACGGCAACGTGCGCATCGCGGGAAAACCGGAGCAGATTCTCCGGTGGTTCGTCGTCACCCCGGACATGCACCGGGTGCATCACTCGGTGGTGCCGGACGAAACCAACAGCAACTTCGGGTTCAACCTGCCCTGGTGGGACCGGTTGCTGGGAACCTACCGCGCCCGGCCGGCGGCCGGGCACCAGGGCATGACCGTCGGCATAGAGCAGTTCCGCACGCCGCGCGACCTGTGGCTCGACCGCATGCTGGCCCAGCCTTTCGCCGGCCCGGTGGGCGACTATCCGATGAGCCGGCGCGATGACGCGCCGTGATCGTGCACAGCGGGCCGCCGTCGCCGCCCGGGAATTAAAACGACTCCATCATTTCGACTCCCGGTATAAGGGACCCCATGCACGCAGCCCCGGACATGCGCGCCGCGAAAAGCCGCGTCATGAAGGACATATTCGGCTTCGATGGGTTCCGTCCCGGCCAGGAAGCGGTCGTCGACGCGCTGCTTGGGGGACGGAACGTGTTGGCCGTCATGCCGACGGGATCGGGCAAGTCCCTCTGTTTCCAGGTGCCGGCCCTTGTCCTCGACGGCCTGACCCTGGTCGTTTCGCCCCTCGTCGCGTTGATGCAGGACCAGGTCTCGGCGCTCAGGCTCGCCGGCGTCGCCGCGGACGCCATCAACTCGTCGCGCAGCCGGGCCGAGAACGTCGCCGCCTGGCGGCGCGCCACCGCGGGAGAGAGCAAGCTCCTCTACATGGCCCCGGAGCGGCTGATGACCGAGCGGATGGTTGAGGCCCTGCGCCGCATCCCGCTCGGACTCATCGTTATCGACGAAGCCCATTGCATCTCGCAATGGGGGCCGTCCTTTCGACCGGAGTATGCAGACCTGGCGCGCTTGCGGGAGCTTTTCCCCGCGGTTCCGTTGGCGGCGTTCACGGCCACGGCCGATGACGTCACCCGGAAAGAGATCGGGGAAAGGCTCTTCGCCGGCAGGGCGGAGACCTTCGTCGCCGGCTTCGACCGCCCCAACATCCGAATGTCCGTGGAGATGAAGCGCGACTGGAAGCGCCAGGTCCTGTCCTTCATCGGCGTCGACGCCGGCGCCAGCGGCATCGTCTATTGCCTGTCACGGAGGAAAACCGAGGAGACGGCGGCGTTCCTCGGTCAAAACGGCATCCGGGCGCTGCCGTACCACGCCGGCATGGACAAGGCGGAACGCGACACCAACCAGGACGTCTTCATGACCGAAAGCGGCGTCGTGATGGTGGCGACCATCGCCTTCGGCATGGGAATCGACAAACCGGACGTGCGTTTCGTTCTGCACACCGACCTCCCCGGCAGCATCGAGACCTACTACCAGGAGTTCGGACGGGCCGGGCGCGACGGCCGGCCGGCCCGGGCGCACCTGTTGTATGGCCTGGGCGACATCCGCATGCGGCGGCTGTTCATCGAACAGGAAGACGCCGGCCCCGACCGCATGCGCCGGGAGCACAAGCGTCTGGATGCGCTGATCGGGTACTGCGAATCGCCCGCGTGCCGCCGCCGCGCCCTGCTGTCGTATTTCGGCGAACGGATCGATCCCTGCGGCAACTGCGACGTCTGTCTGGAGCCGGTGGACGTGGCCGACGGCACCGAGGAGGGCCGCAAGGTCCTCTCGGCCGTGCAGCGGACCGGCCAGCGTTTCGGCGCCGCCCATATCATCGACGTGCTGCGCGGCGGACGGACGGAGAAGGTGGCCAGGTTCGGCCACGACCGCCTGCCCACCTTCGGCGCCGGCGCCGACGTGGGCAAGGAGGAATGGCGCTCGATCATCCGCCAGCTCGTGGCCGGGGGCTTTCTGGAGATGGACATCCATGGCTATGGCGGCCTGAGCATCGCGGAACAGGGGCGCGCCCTGCTCACCGGCGACGGGACCTTCCGCTACCGCCGGGATACCATGCGCCGCGCCGCCGCCGGCCACCGCAAGAAAAAGCCCGCGGTATCCGCCGGAGTACCCGAAGGCGTACCCGGAGGAGAACCCGCGAACGCGCTCTCCCCCCAGCAGGCGGCGCTCCTCGAAAAGCTCAAGGCGCTTCGGCTGGGGCTGGCCCGGGAGCGGGACGTGCCGGCCTTCGTCGTCTTTCACGACAAATCACTCGAGGACATGGCGCGCCGCCGTCCGCGAACGGCCGCCGAGTTCGCCGAAGTCCACGGCGTCGGCGAGGCCAAGGTGCGCGATTTCGCGGAGCCGTTCCTGGCCGCCATCGCCACCGCCACGCAAGACCCCGGCGAGAGTCAGAAGACAGAATACAGAAGTCAGGTATCGAAGGTGACACGGACTTCTGACTTCTGACTTCTGACTTCTGACTTCTGACTTCTGA
>JBHHXI010000211.1:0-2954 GCA_046756945.1 Rhodospirillales bacterium | reverse complement strand
GGTTGTGGTCTCTCGCAGGTATTCCGCGAGACGGCGCAGGAGATTGCGACACCGCACCTGCTTGTCCAGCACCCCGAGGAATGGGCGCAGATCGCCCAAACGGTCTTGCCGGCGGCGCGGCAGCGCAGTGGAAAGATGGAGAAGGCGCCTCGGCAAGAGGCTACATTGCCTGGCTTAACGCCCCGCTTCTTCATCTTCTGGTCGCGCGCCCACACGACCCACTTGAGGCGATTCTGGGAGCCCGAGAGCAAGGCCAGCAGGTAATCGTTCGGTGAAGTACATCTTGTTTTCGTCGCCTCCGATCCGCGAAGATGCGGTCGGAGGTACATGATGACGGAACGTGGGAAGTACTGGCAGGGATTGTTGCTGGAGTGGCGAGAGAGTGGCTTGAGCCAAGCGGCGTTTTGCCGGCGTCACGGCGTGAAGGCGGTGACGTTCGGCTGGTGGAAGCGGAAGCTGGGCGTGGCGTCGCCCGAAGGCTCGCGACGGCGCCGGCCGGCGGAACGGAGGGAGGCCGCGGCGTCGGAAGTGGGGCCGGGATTTGTCGAGATTCGTCCGGTCGGCCGCGTGGGCGTCGAGAGACGGACGTTGCCGATCGAGCGCTCCAACGGCGATCCGATCTACGAGGTCCTCCTGTCCGGCGGGCGGGCGGTTCGCTTGCCCCGCGATTTCGATCCCGAGGCGGTTTCGCGTCTGATCTCGGCGGTGGAGTCGGCATGCTGACGTGGCCACCTTCGGTCCGGGTGTTCGTGCATCTGGGTCCGGCGGACATGCGGCGGTCGTTCGACGGCCTGGCCGCCATGACGCGCGAGATCATCGGTCGGGACCCGCTGTCGGGCCACCTGTTCGTGTTCTTCAATCGCCGCCGGGATCGGGTGAAGATCCTGTACTGGGATCGGACCGGGCTGTGTCTGTGGTACAAGCGATTGGAGGAAGGGGTGTTCCGGCTTCCGGTCCCGTCCGATCCGAATCAACACGGCGTCGAGATGGCATCGGTGGAGCTGTCGTTGATTTTGGAGGGGATCGACCTGAGCAGGGCGAAGCGTCGCAAGCGATTCGTGCTCCGGACGTCAGCGTAACGTTTTTTTGCATTTATTTGTTTTTTTCCGTAAACCATCGGGAGCGTATCGCGTATAAGGAGGTGACGATCACGGAGGATCATTCACCCTTTCTCTTCTGCGATTCCCGATGCCCATCACCGAGCCTTCGACCACCGAATCTCCAGCCACCACGCTTCCCGATGACATCCACACCTGCCACCAAATGATCGAGCATCTGCTGGCGGACATGCATGGGAAGGATCGGGAGATTCTCGATCTGAAGTGCCAGCTTGAAGCGCTCAGGCGTCGGATCTTCGGCCGGCGGTCGGAGAAGATCGACCCGAATCAATTGGCGTTGTTCGAGGATCTGACCCGGCAACTCGAGGCCGCGGAGGCCGAGAAGACGTCCGGCGAATCGGAATCCGCCACCGGCGGCACGGAGGCGGCGCCGAAGGCGAGCCGCAACGGCAAGAAGACCGGCCACGGGCGCCGGGCGCTGCCGGCGGACCTGCCCCGCGAGCGGATCGAGCATCATCCGCCCCGAGAGGAGCGCATCTGTCCCTGCTGCCGGGAGCCGATGACGATCTTCGGCGAGGAGATCACGGAGGAGCTGGACTACGTGCCGGCGTCGTTCGTGGTCCGGCAGTATGTTCGGCCCAAGTATGCCTGCAAGAGGTGTCAGGAAGGGGTGGTGGTCGCCGAGCTTCCAGCGCGTCCGATCCCGAAGGGGATACCGGGGTCGGGCCTGCTGGCCCAGGTGCTGACGAGCAAGTATGCCGATCATCTCCCGCTGAATCGGCAGCAGGGTATCTTTCGGCGTCATGGGATCGAGTTGGCCGCGTCCACGATGTGCGACTGGGTTCGGGACATGGCGGACCTGCTGAGCCCGATCGTGATCGAGATGAAGCGGCAGGTGCTGGCCTCGCACCTGATCAACACGGATGACACGCCGGTGGTGGTGCAGGGACCGTCGGGCCGGCCGTGCGGCAAGGGGTATTTGTGGGTGTACATCGGCGACGGCCGACAGGCGATCTTTGAATTCACCCAGACGCGAAGCCGGGCCGGGCCGCTGGGTTTCCTGGGCGACTACGAAGGATATGTTCAGGCGGATGCGTACGGCGGTTACGACGTGTTGTTCAAGCCTCTGGACGATGGCGGGGCATCGCCGCGCGTCGAGGTGGGCTGTTGGGCCCATGCGCGCCGCAAGTTCTATGATGCGCGGCTCGATGACCGTCGCCGGTGCACGGAGATGCTCGCGCTGATCGGTCGGTTGTATGAGGTCGAGCGGGACGCCAAGGAACTGGACCCCGACGCGCGCTGTGCCCTACGCCGGGAGCGATCCGCGCCTGTTCTCAATGAAATCGAAGCGAAGCTTCAAGCGTGGTCGATCGAACTGCTGCCGAAGAACCCGGTGGCCCAGGCGGTCGGCTACGCCCGGGCCCAGTGGAAGGCCCTGACCCGCTATATCGATGACGGCCGGTTGCCGATCGACAACAACATCGCCGAACGGGCCCTGCGAATGGCTGCGGTCGGCCGGAAGAACTGGCTCTTCTTCGGCAGCGACGCCGGCGGCCACCGGGCCGCGGTCATCTACTCTCTCGTGGCCGGTTGCAAGCTGTCCCGGATCGATCCGTTCGCCTACCTCCGCGATGTGATCGCCCGGGTCTGCCTTCCCGGCTTCACCCGATTCGCCGAGCTGACGCCCGCCGCCTGGAAGGCCGCCCGCCAGGTCAGCCCCGAAGCCTGATCTGACTCCCCGGCGAAATCAGACCCTCACATCATGCCGCGTGCCACTCCCGCACCCCGCGGGAGCGTGTACTTGACCGGGCGATTACGATTCGCATTCGCTGGGGGCTTGACAAGCCGGGATGATCTGGTATAATGATAATATGTCAGATAGAGATCGGATCGTTC
>JBHHXI010000210.1:0-2967 GCA_046756945.1 Rhodospirillales bacterium | reverse complement strand
TCAAAGGGGCGTTGCCCCTTTTGATCCCCACCAAGGGCCGACGGCCCTTGGAACCCCATTGAAGGGGGTCCCGGGTTTTTAAAACCCCCACAACGGGGCTGGGTTGCACCGGGTGCATGCCGACCGCATACTGCCCGGAACGCAGGACCATCCGGTGGAATGGGGAGGCGCCATGCAGTTCGTGGTCATCGCTTACGACGGTACCGACGCCGGGGCCGCCGACCGGCGCCTGGCGGCGCGGGCGGCGCACCTGGAGAACGCCCGGCGGATGAAGGAGGAGGGCACGCTTGTGACCGGCGGCGCCATCCTGGACGACCAGGGCGCGATGATCGGCTCGGTCCTGCTGGTCGATTTTCCGTCGCGCACCGGGCTCGACGCCTGGCTGGCCTCCGACGCCTATGTCACCGGGGATGTGTGGCGGAAGGTCGAGGCCCGGCCCTTCCGCCTCGCCGTCTGATTTTCCGGCCCGTGACGGCAACGCCCGCATCCATGGACGACACCCGGCCGCTCTGGCAGCCGTCCGCGGACCGTATCGGCCGGACCAACATGGTCCGGTTCATCGAAGACGTGGAGGAGGACTGGAACGTCCATATCCGCGATTACGCCGAGCTGTACCGTTTCTCCATCGAGGAGAAGGAAAAGTTCTGGACGTCGCTCAAGGATTACGCCCAAATCATCGCCGAGACCTGGGGCACCGACGTGCTGGTGGACGCGGACAGGATGCCCGGCGCCCGGTGGTTCCCCGATGCCCGCCTGAATTTCGCCGAAAACCTCCTGCGCCGCCGCGACGACGCCGACGCCCTGGTATTCTGGGGCGAGGACCGGGTGCGGCGCCGCATGACCCACGCCGGCCTCCATGACCAGGTGTCCCGGCTGGCCCAGGCCCTGACGGCGGCGGGCGTCGAGGCCGGCGACCGGGTCGCCGCCTATCTCCCGAACATGCCCGAGACCGTGGCCGCCATGCTTGCCGCCAGTTCCATCGGCGCCATCTGGTCCTCGTGCTCGCCGGACTTCGGCGTCCAGGGGGTGGTCGACCGCTTCGGCCAGATCGAACCCAAGGTCCTGTTCGCCGCCGACGGCTATTACTACAACGGCAAAAGCCACGACTGCCTGGGCAAGCTGGCCGACATCCTGGACCGGGTGCCGCCGGTGGCGCGGACGGTAATCGTCCCCTATACCCGCGCCGCGCCGCCGCTCGACGGTCTGCCGGGCGCCGTGATGCTGGATGATTTCATCGCCGGCTTCGACGCCGGCGAGATCGCCTTTCGGCGGCTGCCGTTCAACCACCCCCTTTACATCATGTATTCCTCGGGCACCACGGGCGTGCCCAAGTGCATGGTCCACGGGGCGGGCGGCACGCTTTTGCAGCACGTCAAGGAGCACCTTCTCCACTGCGACATCAAGCCCGGCGACCGGGTGTTTTATTTCACCACCTGCGGCTGGATGATGTGGAACTGGCTGGCCTCGGCGCTGGCCTGCCAGGCGACGCTGCTGCTCTATGACGGCTCGCCGTTCCATCCCGACGGCAACGTGGTCTTCGACCTGGCCGACGCCGAGGCCATGACCCTGCTCGGCACCTCGGCCAAGTTCATCGACGCGGTCAGGAAGGCGGGACTGGAGCCGGTCAAGACCCACGCGCTCGGGCCTTTGCGGATGATCGCGTCGACCGGCTCGCCGCTGGCGCCCGAGGCCTTCGACTTCGTCTACGCGCGCGTCAAGGCCGACGTGCACCTGGCGTCGATCGCCGGCGGCACCGACATCGTCAGTTGTTTCGTCGGCGGCAACCCCACGGCGCCGGTGTGGCGGGGCGAAATCCAGACCCGGGCGCTGGGCATGGCGGTGGACGTGTTCGACGACGACGGCAGGCCGGTGCGCGGCGAAAAGGGGGAGCTGGTGTGCACGGCGCCGTTCCCGTCCATGCCGGTACGGTTCTGGAACGACCCCGGCGGCGAAAAATACCGCGCCGCCTACTTCGACAGGTTCCCCGGCGTGTGGTGCCACGGCGACTACGTGGAGCTGACCGGACACGACGGCCTGATCATCTACGGCCGCTCGGACGCGACGCTCAACCCGGGCGGCGTGCGTATCGGCACCGCCGAGATCTACCGCCAGGTGGAGGACCTGGACTGGGTGGTGGAAAGCATCGTCATCGGCCAGGAATGGGAGGGCGACGTGCGCGTCGTGCTGTTCGTCGTCCTGCGCCAGGGGCTGACCCTCGACGACGACCGCATCGACGCCATAAAGGCGCGCATCCGCGCCAACTGCACGCCCCGCCACGTGCCGGCGCGGATCGTCCAGGTGGCCGACATCCCGCGCACGAAAAACAACAAGATCACCGAGCTGGCGGTGCGCGACGTGGTCCACGGGCGGGCGGTGAAGAACACCGACGCCCTGGCCAACCCCGAGGCGCTGGAGCTTTACCGGGACTTGCCGGAGCTCAGGACGTAATATTCGATCGTGTAGGTCCGCGACTCGCATCGACGGACACCGGCGGCCGCCGGGCGGCACAGGCTCGGGCGGGGCCGGCATAGGGGGAAGGATCGGACCATGGTCATAGTCCTGTTCGAGGTGACGATGAGGCCGGGGAAGGACGCCGGGTACTTCGACCTCGCCACCGAGCTGCGCCCGGAGCTGGAGAAGGTCGACGGGTTCGTCTCCGTCGAGCGGTTCGAGAGCCTGGCCCAGAAAGGAAAATACCTGTCGATGTCGGTCTGGCGCGACGCGGACGCGGTACGCGCCTGGCACGAGAACCCCGATCACCGGGCGGCCCAGCGGCGGGGCAAGGACGAGGTGTTCGCCGATTACCGCATCCGGGTGACCGAGGTCGTGCGCGAGTACGGCGCCGGGCACGGCCTGCTCGACGGTCCGGTGCTCCTGCCCGACGCCTAGTACTTACTTGCACGATTTCGCGTATCATACGATCGCGTTTCCCGTTCCCTCGGCAGGAGGGGACGCGCGGGCGATGCG
>JBHHXI010000209.1:0-2991 GCA_046756945.1 Rhodospirillales bacterium | reverse complement strand
GCGCTTCAGCCCGCCTTCGCCGCGGCGGTCTTTTGCGCCAGCTTTTCGTTGAACCGGTCCCAGCGGACGACGAAGCGCTCGTGGCGGGCCTCGCCGATCACCTCGACTTCGTCCCGGGCGGTGATCTGGAATGTCATCCGCCGGCCGTCCACCTCCAGGCATTCGACGTCCACGGTAACCTCCATCCCCGGCGGCGTCGGCGCCGTGTGGCTGACGTCGATGTGGACGCCCAGGCTTCCCTCGCCGTCGTCCAGATGGGGCTTCAGGGCTTCCAGGCACGCCCATTCCATGAGCCCGACCATGAACCCGGTGGCCAGGACCCTGGGCATGGCCACGAAGTCCGGCGATTCCGGATAGAGATGGGGCACCGTTTTTTCCTCGGTGATGGTGAAGCGGTGGGTATGGGTGATGCCGGGGACAAGGGTGTCCTTCATGGCGGTTTCCTTCCCTTGCGCGAAGGCCTCAGGGCTTCTCGCCCCGCGCCAGGCGCGCCTCGATGTCGTCCAGGCACGGCATCAGGTCGGCGATGGTGTCGACCACGTAATGGGAGCCGCAGGTTTCCATGCGCCGGTAGGCGCGCTCGCGCCTGGCCTGTTTTTCGTCGTCGGGCAGGGCTTCCCATTCACCCAGCGGAAGGCCCACCTCGTTGCCGGAAATGGCCAGGCCGACGGTCCACATGCCGGCGTTCAACCCCTCCTCGACGCCGGGAATGGTGTCGTCCACCTTGACGCAGGCCTCCACCGGCGAGACCTGCATGTTGATCATGTTCTGCAGGCACATGAACGGATAGGGGCGCCCGGCCGGGACCTGCCCGGCGGAGACGGTGGAATCGGGAACGTAGCCCTGGCGCTCGGCGTCGCGCATGTTGATCTCCATCATCTCCGGCAGATAGCCGGTGGTGGAGCCGATCTTGTAGCCGCGTTTCTTGCACTGTTCCACCGCCTCCAGGGCGCCGGGAATCATATCCGAATACTGGGAAAGGCACTCCAGCTGCAGGGGCACGAATTCGGCGAACATGGCGTCCACGTCGTCGTCGGTGGGCAGGCGCCCGTGCGCTTCCTGCCAGCGCTTGCGCACCGCATCCTGCTCACTGATTTTCTTGATGTGCACGCGCTTGTGCGCCCCCATGGGCGCCCGCGCCTCTTCCATGGAGATGGGCACCTGCTGGCGCTTGTAGACCTCGATGAAGACCACGGCCGGGGCCATGCAGCCGTAGTCCATGGTGGTGCCGGCCCAATCCAGGATCACCGATCGGATGGGTCCGCGGTAGCGGCGATGGTAGCTGAACGTCATGGCGGATTTCCTTTTTCAGGGGTGTTCAGGTGTGGGCGGGGGCGCAGTCCTTCACCCCCATGTCCGTGATGGCCGCGCCGACGGCGCCGAGGGCGCCGCGCATCTCGGCCGCCCCCACATGGCCGATGCATCCGATGCGGAACGACTCGGCCACCGTGAGCTTTCCCGGATAGATCACGTATCCGTGCCGGCCGAGCGAATCGTAAAAGGCCTGGAAATCGAACCGGGGGTCGGCGGGCATGCGGAAGGTGACGATGATGGGCGCCTGCACGGCGTCCGCCAGCAGGGTCTCGAACCCCATCCCGCGCATGCCGGCGACCAGGATCCGGCAGTTGTCGGCGTAGCGGGCGTTGCGTCCCCCGACGCCGCCCTCGGCGTCGAACTGGTCAAGCGCCGCATCGAGGGCGACGATGACGTGGGTGGGCGGCGTGAAGCGCCACTGCCCGGTCTTCTCCATGGCGGTCCACTGGTCATGGAGGTCGAGCGACAGGGAATGGGCGTTGCCGGCGCCGGCCTCCAGGGCCTGGCGGCGGATGATGGCGAAGCCCACGCCCGGCACCCCCTCGAGGCACTTGTTGGCCGACGCCATCAGCGCGTCGAAGGGAACCTTGCGGGCGTCGAGCGGGATGGCGCCGAACGCGCTCATGGCGTCGATCAACAGGCCGCGGCCGTGCCCGGCGGCGACCTCTGCGATGGCCTCGATGGGGTTGAGGATGCCCGACGTGGTCTCGCAATGGACCGCCAGCACGTGGGTGATGTCCGCGTCCCCGGCAAGGGCCGCGTCCAGGTCGGCGGCCGACACGGGCGTGTCCTCCGCGGTTTCCAGGGACAGGTGATCGCGCCCCAGGTAGTCCAGGATCCTGGCCATGCGCTTCCCGTACGCGCCGTTGATGAGGACCAGGGCCTTGCCGCCGCGCGGGATGAGGGTCCCCAGCGCCGCCTCGACGGCGAAGGTGCCGCTGCCCTGCACGGGCACGCAGACGTGGGTGTCCCCGGCCCCGGCGATGGCCACCAGGCGCTGGCGCACCCGGGCATTGGTGGCGATGAACCGGGAATCGCGCGAGCCCCAGTCGTGCAGCATGGCTTCCTTGGTCCGGGCCGAAGTGGTCAGCGGCCCCGGGGTGAGCAGATAGGGATCGGTCTGGGCAGCGGGCATGGACGACCGCCTTGGTATTTGGGGAAAGGGACGATGCCGCGGTACTATCGGGCATAACCAGTCACTTTGCCACAATAATCAACATCCCACGGCAAAAAATTCGCCGGCACCGGGGGCCCCGGTTCCCCTTCACAGGTGCAACCCTACCGGCCGCGGCCGATTCGTATTGGCGCGCGCCGATAGGTAAGAAATGCTGGACATAGAGATAAGGCCTACTTACTTTGCCTCGATGATTTTCTAAGGAGGCGTCAATGGTCGTCATCAACGATCCACCTTCGGGCCTGCCGGTTCCCCGTCGCACCGACCGGACGCCGCGGAACAAACGCCAGGGCCGGGTGCAGGGGCCGGGCGACGTGGCGCAGATCGACGCCCAGGTGCTGCGCGATCCCGGCCTGCACGCCACGCCGGCGGACTTCGGCGCCGGGATCGGCAATGCCATCGAAATGAAACGGGCCCGGCCCTCGTCTCCGCCATCCCCGCCGCCGACCGCCGCCGCGCCCAGGCCATCGCCGAGTTCGCCGACCTGGGCCTGCCGCCGGCCC
>JBHHXI010000208.1:0-3043 GCA_046756945.1 Rhodospirillales bacterium | reverse complement strand
GCATATAGGGTCGTACCCGTCGCCTGTCAACGAGATGTCGGCCCGGCGCCGCGGCGCGGGGGCGGGGGCCCGGCGCCTCACGCCGATGCCATATAGCCGGGCAGCCAGCCCTCGTGGATATCCCGCAGTTCCGCCACGGAGACGGCGCCCGATCCGGCGACGGCCAACTCCCCGCCCCCGGTGGCGCCGATGCGCAACGCGGGAACACCGGCCTTTTCGGCCGCACCGAGCAGGGTTTCGGCATCATCGGTGCACACCAGGTAGCGGCCCTGGTCCTCGCCGAACAGCCAGTCCGGATGAAGGCGCCTATCCAGACCGGCGGGCGGCGTGATCGAGGCGCCGATGCTTCCGGCCATGGCCATTTCGGCCAGGGCCACCAGCAGCCCGCCGTCGGATAGGTCGTGGCAGACGGTGATGCGGCCCTCCTCGATCAAGCCGCGCACGAAATCACCGTTCCGGCGCTCCGCCTCGAGGTCGACCGGCGGCGGCGCGAAACCCGGCGACTCCTGAATTTCCCCGATATACAGCGACTGGCCGATGTGGCCCCTGGTTTCGCCGATCAGCACGATGTCATCGCCCTCGGCGGCGAAGGCGAGCGACGCCCGTCTGGATACGTCGTGCAACAGCCCGACGCCGCCGATGGCCGGGGTCGGCAGTATCGCCTTGCCGCTGGTCTCGTTGTAGAGCGACACGTTGCCCGAGACGACGGGGAAATCGAGCGCCCGGCAGGCCTCGCCCATGCCTTCGATGCAGCCGACGAACTGGCCCATGATGTCGGGTTTCTCCGGGTTGCCGAAGTTCAGGCAGTCGGTGACGGCAAGCGGCGTCGCCCCGACGGCGGTCAGATTGCGCCACGCCTCGGCGACCGCCTGCCGCCCGCCCTCAACCGGGTCGGCCAGGCAGTAGCGCGGCGTGCAGTCGGTGGTGATGGCCAGCGCCTTTTTCGTGCCGTGCACGCGGACCACCGCCGCGTCGCCCCCCGGCCGTCCCGCCGTATCGGCCATGACCATGTGGTCGTACTGTTCCCAGATCCAGCGTTTCGAGGCGAGGTCGGGATTGGCCAGCATGCGGCGCAGCATGTCGATGGGGGATACCTCATCGCCCGGTAAATCGGTTGGGATGGGTATGGGCTCCGGCGCCTTCGTCCACGGGCGGTCGTATTCCGGAGACGCCTGGGCCAGGGGGTCGATGGGCAGGTCGGCGACCACGTCGCCGCCCATCCTGAGGACCATGCGGCCGCTGTCGGTGGTGCGGCCGATGACGGCGAAGTCGAGCTCCCATTTCCCGAAGATGGCGCGGGCCACGTCCTCGCGGCCCTCCTTCAGCACCATCAGCATGCGCTCCTGGCTTTCCGAAAGCATCAGTTCATAAGCGCTCATGCCCTCTTCGCGCATGGGCACCCGGTCCAGGTCCAGCTCCACGCCGACGCCGCCCTTGGACGCCATCTCGAAGGACGAGCATGTCAGCCCCGCCGCCCCCATGTCCTGGATGGCGACGATGGCGTCGGTGGCCATCAGCTCCAGGCAGGCCTCCAGAAGAAGCTTCTCGGTGAACGGATCGCCGACCTGCACGGTGGGGCGTTTTTCTTCCGAATCGTCGCGGAACTCGGCCGAGGCCATGGTCGCGCCGTGGATGCCGTCGCGCCCCGTCTTCGAGCCGGCGTAGACGATCGGGTCGCCGACGCCCGCCGCCGCCGAATAGAAGATCCTGTCGGTGTCGACCACGCCCACGGTCATGGCGTTGACCAGGATGTTGCCGTCGTAGGACGCCTGGAAGGTGCACTCTCCGCCGACCGTGGGGACGCCGATGCAGTTGCCGTAGCCGCCGATGCCCGCCACCACGCCGTTCACCAGGTGCCGGGTCTTCGGGTGGTCGGGGCTGCCGAAGCGCAGCGCGTTGAGGTTGGCGACGGGGCGCGCGCCCATGGTGAACACGTCGCGCAGGATGCCGCCGACGCCGGTCGCCGCGCCCTGGTAGGGCTCGATGAACGACGGGTGGTTGTGGCTCTCCATCTTGAAGACGGCGGCCTGGCCGTCGCCGATGTCGATGATGCCGGCGTTCTCGCCGGGGCCGCAGATCACCCAGGGCGCCTCGGTGGGAAGGGTCTTCAGCCACTTCTTCGACGATTTGTAGGAGCAATGCTCGCTCCACATGGCCGAAAAGATGCCGAGCTCCGTCTCGTTCGGCTGGCGGCCGAGGATGTCCAGGATGCGCCCGTACTCCTCCTCGGTGAGCCCGTGCCGTTCCCCATGGTCGCGGGCCGGCGCGTTCATGCCGCCAGGGCCTCCACCAGGCCGTCGAACATGGCCCTGCCGTCGGTGCCGCCGAGCATGAGATCGGACAGGCGCTCGGGGTGGGGCATGAGGCCGAGCACGGTGCCGGCCTCGTTGAGGATGCCGGCGATATTGCGCCGGCTGCCGTTGGGATTGGCGTCTGCGGTCACCTCGCCCGACGCATCGCAATAGCGGAAGGCCACCTGGCCGTTGGCGAACAGGCGCTCGAGGGTGTCCTCGTCGGCGAAGTAATTGCCCTCGTGGTGGGCGACGGGAATGCGGATCACCTGGCCTTCGCGGTAGCCCCGGGTAAACACGGTGTCGGCCGCCTCGACGCGCAGGTGGACGTCCTTGCAGACGAACTTGAGCCCGGCGTTGCGCATGAGCATCCCGGGCAGCAGCCCGGTCTCGGTGAGGATCTGAAAGCCGTTGCAGATGCCCAGCACCGGCACCCCGTTCCGGGCCCGCCCGACCACCGCCGCCATGACCGGCGAATGGGCCGCCATGGCGCCGGCGCGCAGGTAATCGCCGTAGGAAAAGCCGCCCGGGATGACGATCAGGTCGACCGCCGGCAGGGCGGTCTCCCGGTGCCACACCATGGCCGGCGGCCTGCCCATGGCGTGTTCCAGCGCGACGCGGACGTCGCGGTCGCAGTTGGAGCCGGGGAAGACGATGACCGCGGCTTTCATGGGCCGGCTCTTCGGCTGTGGGAATCGAGTACCCGGGAATCCGCGCCAGCCCCCCCGCGGCGGCGCCGGCGGCGGCGCCCG
>JBHHXI010000207.1:0-3057 GCA_046756945.1 Rhodospirillales bacterium | reverse complement strand
GGCGCCTATGGCGCGGCGAACGGAATCACCCCCGGGATAAGCCACTTCTCCCACATCTCGTCGATCTTTGCCTGGAAGTACTCGATGTCCTCATCGATGAAGTGGGCGAAGCGCCCCTGCCTCTCGAGGTACTCGCGGACCGGCTTGCGCTTGAACTGTCCGTTGACGATCCGCTGGGACCGGCCGTACATCTTGAGTACGCCCTCTTCGACCTCGTAGAGGGGCCAGACGCCGGTCTCCACCGCCAGCTCGCCGAGCTCGTGGGAGAACTTCGGATCGTAGTCCCAGCCCTTGGGGCAGGGGTCGAGAGAGTGGACGAACGTCGGGCCGCCCATGGTCAGCGCCTTGCGCACCCTGTTCATGGCGTCGACGGCGTAGGACGAGCACACGGTCGCCACGTACCGGCATTCGGGATGGCCCGCGGCCAGCATCGCCGCCGTGTTCTTCTTCCAGCGCCGGTTCATGATGCGCTGCGCCTTGCCCGGATTGCTGAAGGTGGAGTTCGCACCCCATGGAGACGACCCCGACACCTGGATGTCGGTGTTGGCGTAGGATTCGTTGTCGTAGAGCAGGATAAGCATGTTGTAGTGGGTGTGCTGGAGCGCCGCCGAAATGGCCGAGAGCCCCATGTCGACGCCGCCGCCGTCGCCGCAGACGGCGATGACGTTGATCGGCTCCTTCTCCATCTTGCCCTTGCGCATCAACGCCCTCAGGCCGGCGGCGGTGCCGGTGGCGGCGGAGCCCGTCGATCCAAGCTGCGTGTGCATCCAGGGGATCGCCCACGGGGTCGAGTAGTACGTGGTGTTGGCCACGTACATGCAGCCCGTGGCGCCGAGGACGATCGAGCGCGGGCCGCCCGCCTTGGCCATGAGCTTCATCAGTTGGGCCGACTCGCACCCCTGACAGGTGCGGTGGCCGGAGGTGAAGTACTCCTCCGCCGGCACTTTCTTGGGGCCCTTCCACGGATCGAGGACCTGGGTTGAAAGGAAGTCTTCAAAGGATTCGACGGTCGCTTCTGGCATGATCGCTACTCCCGTACTCCAATCCAGTATGTGTCCTGGTCATTGATGTTGCCGCCGCCCGCGGCGTCGAACACCATGCCGGCCACGCCGATGACGTTGTCGGTGCTTACCTCCCGTCCGCCCAGGCCGGCGATCAACGAAATGATCTTGGGCGGGTTCTCCACCGGGTACAGCGCCGCGCGCAGCTCGTTGGCCAGCACGCCGCTGTAGAAGCCGGAGCCGAAACCGTAGTCGCGGTCGATCACGCCCACGGCCTTTACCCCGCCGAGCGCGTCCTGCAGCTCGATGGCGGGGAACGGGCGGAACCACCGGACGCGCACGAAGCCGACCTTCTGGCCCTGTGCTCTCATCTTGCGGACGGCGACCTTCACCGGCATCGCCAGCGTTCCCATGCCGACCAGGGCGATCTCGGCGTCGTCCATCATGTAGCGCTCGATGAAGGGCTCTTCGCTCCGCCCGAACTTGGCGTTGAAATCGTCGTACGCCTCGATGATGACGTCACGGGCCCGGCGTGCCGCCATGTCGTTCTGCCGGCGCATCTCCATCAGCCAGTCCTCGTTCGCCTGCGGGGCGATGGTGATCGGGTTGTCCGGGTGCAACTGCTTTTCCGCCCGGTTGTAGGGCGGCAGGAAGCTGTTGACCATCTCCTGGGAAGGGACCTTGACCAGCGCCTGGCTGTGGGTGAGGAAGGCGCCGTCGCAGCTCACCGCGCAGGGAAGGAAGACGCGCGGGTCTTCGGCCACCCGGTAGGCGATCAGCGCCGTGTCCAGCGCTTCCTGCGCCGTCGCCACCCAGGCAAGCATCCAGCCCAGGTCGCGCACCGCCAGGGCATCGTTGTGCTCGACCCCGAAGGCGCCGGGATCGTCGAGCGCCCGGTTGCCGACCATGGCGACCATCGGCAGACGCAGGCCGGCGGTGACCGCCAGTGCCTCGAAGGCGTAGAACCATCCGACGCCGCTGGACCCGCAGAACACCCGGGCCCCCACCGCCGACGCGTGCTTGACGATCTCGAACTGCGAATGCTCGCTTTCGGCGACGATGAATTCGCAGTCGAAGTCTCCGTCCGCGATCATCTTCGATACGTACTGCATGACGGTGTCGTAGGGGCGGATCGGGTAGGCCGTGATCACATCGACGTCGGCGAGCCGGCAGGCATGCGCGATCGCTTCGCTGCCGCTGATCAGCTCCTCTGTCTCGCCGGTCGGTCCCGCGATCTTCTCCGCAACCGCTGTGTCAGGCGGTGTCATCGGCTATCTCCTCGGCATATTGGCCCACGTGGTGAAACCCATGGGAGCGGTCTGGAGGATTGGTGATTTTTTCGGCGAGCCAGGCCGCGTAACTTCCCTTGTCCTTGGTCCACATTTCCCACTGGCTGTGGTTATCCTCGAAGGCTTCCTCGTTGACCATGGTGACGCACTGGTTCACCGGGCATACGGACTCGCATACGCCGCAGCCGCAACACGCTTCCATGTTGGCCTCGTAGAAACCGTCGGGGGTGATGTCGAAGCAGGTGTCCGGGCAATGCAGCCAACACAGCGTGCACTTGGTGCAGGTGTCGAAATTGATCACCGGGCGCATGGTGCGCGTCGAGAACTTCTTGAAGGTTTCGCTGCGTGTCGGGACGTAGCCGCCGTCCCGGCCGGAAACGTCTTGTGGCTGCGCGTCCATGCCGCGAATCACCAGGCCCTCTTCCATCTTCGTCCAGCCCGGCATATCGAACGAGAAGGGCACCTCGTCGCTGCCCTGATCGGCGCCGACGGAGGTCGACTCGACCGCATCGTAGGCCTTCTTCGCGGACGCGACCTTGGCCTCGTCCTTCCACTGCTCTTCGATCGCCTCGACCATGGCGTCCAGGCTTACGATGTGCGGGGCGACCTTGGCCAGGGCGCCGAGGAGGCGCACGTCGGTGTGGTCGTCCTTGTACACCCACAGGCCGGAGAAACTGGCCGCGCCCTTGATGGTGGCGAGATTGTAGGGATTCCCCTTGCGGTGGATGGCCTTGATCAGCTTGTTGGCCGACTGGGTCGAGGTGACC
>JBHHXI010000206.1:0-3107 GCA_046756945.1 Rhodospirillales bacterium | reverse complement strand
GGAACTGGCTATGAGAGGGCATCCAGCGCGGGTCTGCCGAACGTCCGGTGCTGGCGTAGAAGCCGGCATCGGCGCGCCGCCGGTGCCCATCGATCAGTCGAGAATTTACCCGGCCAAATCCCAGCCTCACACCGCGGTGCCGCCGACGGTCAGGCTGTCCACCTTGATCGTCGGCTGGCCGACGCCCACCGGCACCCCCTGGCCTTCCTTGCCGCAGGTGCCGATGCCCGGGTCCAACGCCATGTCGTTGCCGATCATGGACGCCCTGGTCAACACGTCGGGGCCGTTGCCGATCAGGGTCGCGCCCTTGACCGGGGCGCCGACGCGGCCGTCCTCGATGACGTAGGCCTCGGTGCACGAGAAAACGAACTTGCCCGACGTGATGTCCACCTGGCCGCCGCCGAAACTGACCGCGTACAGGCCCTTGCCGACCGAGCCGATGATCTCGGCGGGGTCGTGCGGGCCGGCCAGCATGTAGGTGTTGGTCATGCGCGGCAGCGGCACGTGGGCGTAGCTCTGCCGGCGGCCGTTGCCGGTCGCCTTCATGTCCATCAGGCGGGCGTTCAGGCGGTCCTGCATGTGGCCGACGAGGATGCCGTCCTCGATGAGCACCGTGCGCTCGGTGGGCGTGCCCTCGTCGTCGATGGTCAGCGAGCCGCGCCGGTCCGTGATCGTGCCGTCGTCGACCACGGTGACGCCGGGGGTGGCGATGCGCTGTCCCATCAGGCCGGCGAAGGCGGACGTCTTCTTGCGGTTGAAGTCGCCCTCCAGGCCGTGGCCGATGGCCTCGTGGAGCAGGATGCCCGGCCACCCCGGCCCCAGCACCACCGCCATCTCGCCGGCCGGCGCGGCAACGGACTCGAGGTTGACCAGCGCCTGGCGCAGCGCCTCGTCGGCGGCCGGGCGCCAGGTCCCCGGCTCCAGATAGCGCTCGTAGGTGACCCGCGCGCCGATCCCGTGACTGCCGGTCTCCATGCGCTCGCCCTTGCCGACGACGACCGAGACGTTGAGCCGCACCAGGGGCCGGATATCGGCGACGCGGACCCCGTCGGGGCGCAGCACCTGCACCGCCTGCCACTGGCCGGTGAGCGAGACCGACACCTGGCGCACCCGTTCGTCCCGGGCGCGGACGTAGGCGTCCATGTCGGTGAGCAGCTTCACCTTGCTCTCGAAATCCACCAGGTTGAGGGGGTTGTCGTCGACATAGAAGCCCTGGTTGGTGCCGCCGGGGGGCGCGGCGAAGGTGCCCCCGTGCCCGGCCTGGACGGTCTTCACCGTGTCGCCGGCGCGCCGGATGGCGTCCTCGCCGAGTTCGGAGGCGTGCGCGTAGCCGGTGGAGTCGCCGGCGATGGCGCGCAGCCCGAAGCCCTGGGCGGTATCGAAGCTGGCGCTTTTCAGCCGCCTGTCGTCGAAGACCAGGCTTTCGGACTGGCGGTATTCCAGGAACAGCTCCCCGTCGTCGGCGCCGTTAAGGGACTCCGTGACGATGGCCTCGACGCGCCCCTGGTCAAGGCCGGCGCGGGTGAAAAACAGCTCGTCGGTGGCGGCAAGGTCGCTCATGGCGGGGTGCTCCTGCAACGGGCCGTGCCGGCGGGAATATCCGGCCGGCGGGCTTTCGCAAAGGCGTCATGGCCGGTCATGCCCCCTAATATAAGGCCCCGTGGGCGGAATTCAGGGGAAATCTACGTGGACGCGGTCGCCCCAACGCCGCGCCCCCGCCCGCCGTTTTCCCTTGACCTGCGGCCGGGGCGGCCCATTATGTGGGCAGACACGTGGTGATTTGGCCGACCGGCTTGCGGCCACGTAAAACAACCCGCTAAAAGGTCTGCGCATGTGAGTTCCTGCCTGACCGAAGCGGTCGGGTTTTTTTTGTGGCCAAGCCACCGGAAGTGGAAAGACCACGAAGCGGAGGGACCACGATGAGCGACGCCCCGCGACGGGAAGAGTCCTGGCGCACGGCCACGCGGCTGGTCCGCGGCGGCACCGAGCGCTCCCATTTCGAGGAAACCAGCGAGGCCCTGTACCTGACGTCGGGCTATGTCTACGGCTCGGCGGAGGAGGCCCAGCGGGCTTTCAAGGGCGAGGACAAGCGCTACATCTATTCGCGCTACGCCAACCCCACCCTGACCATGTTCGAAAACCGGCTGGCCATGCTGGAAGGGGCCGAGGTGTGCGTGTCCACGGCCAGCGGCATGGCCGCCGTGTTCGCCGCCCTGATCAGCCAGCTCAGGGCCGGGGACCGGGTGGTGGCGTCGCGCGCGCTGTTCGGCTCGTGCCACTACATCATCTCGGAGCTGCTGCCCTGCTACGGCATCGAGACGGTGCTGGTCGACGGCACCGATCTGGACCAGTGGAAGGCGGCGCTCGGCCAACGGACCCACTGCGTATTCCTGGAAACCCCGTCGAACCCGGCCCTCGAGATCATCGACCTCAAGGCCGTGTGCGACCTCTCCCATGAGGCCGGCGCCTGCGTCATCGTCGACAACGTGTTCGCCACGCCCATCCTGCAAAAGCCGTTCGTCTTCGGCGCCGACATCGTCATGTACTCCGCCACCAAGCACATCGACGGCCAGGGCCGCACGCTCGGCGGCGCCATACTGACCAACGACCTGGACTTCGTCGACACCTACCTGACGCCGTTCATGCGCCACACCGGCCCGTCCCTCAGCCCGTTCAACGCCTGGGTGCTGCTCAAGGGCCTGGAGACCCTGGAACTGCGGGTCCGCCAGCACTGCGTCAACAGCCGCGCCGTCGCCGAGTTCCTGAGCGCGCGGAACGACGTCGGCCGGGTGCTCTATCCCGGCCTGCCGAGCCACCCCCAGTTCGATCTCGCCATGGCGCAGATGAGCGACGGCGGCACCCTGGTCTCCTTCGACATCGAAGGCGGGCGCGAGGGCGCGTTCCGCTTCCTCGACGCCCTCGAGCTGATCGACATTTCCAACAACCTGGGCGACGCCAAGAGCCTGATCACCCACCCCGCCACGACGACGCACCAGCGCCTGGAGCCCGACGAACGCGCCCGCATGGGCATCACCGACGGCCTCGTGCGCCTGTCGGTGGGACTGGAGGACCCGGACGACGTGAAGGAAGACCTGGACCGGGCCCTG
>JBHHXI010000205.1:0-3121 GCA_046756945.1 Rhodospirillales bacterium | reverse complement strand
ACGTTGACCTTGTCATGGGGGATGTCCAGATCCCGCATGGCGGCCATGGTGACCACGGCGAAGGCCTCGTTGATCTCGTACAGGTCCACCTCTCCGGGGCTCCAGCCGGCCTTGTCCAGGACCTGGCGCACGGCCCCGATGGGAGCCGTGGTGAACAAGGCCGGGGCCTGGGCGTGGGTGGCATGGGCATCGACCGTGGCGAGGGGCGCGATGCCCCGCCTGTCGGCCTCGGACCGGCGCATCAGCACCAGCGCGGCGCCGCCGTCGGAGATGGAGCTGGAGTTGGCCGCCGTTACCGTGCCGCCCTCGCGGAAGGCGGGCTTGAGGCCGGGAATCCTGTCGGGCTTCGCCTTCAGCGGCTGCTCGTCCAGGTCCACCACCGTCTCGCCCTGGCGCGTCTTCACCGTGACCGGTTCGATCTCGGCGGCGAAGGTGCCGTCCTCGACCGCCTTCGCCGCGCGCTTCAGGGATTCGATGGCGAACGCGTCCTGGGCCTCGCGGGTGAACTGGTAGGCCTCGGCGGTGTCCTCGGCGAAGGTGCCCATCAGGCGGCCCCTGTCGTAGGCGTCCTCGAGTCCGTCCAGGAACATGTGGTCGAAGATCTGCCGGTGGCCCATGCGCAGGCCTTTCCGCGCCTGCAGGTAGGGCGCGTTGCTCATGCTTTCCATGCCGCCGGCGACCTTGACGGCGCCCGAGCCGGCGATGATGGCGTCCATGGCCAGCATGGCCGCCTTCATGCCCGAGCCGCACATCTTGTTGACCGTGGTGCACCCGACGTCGTTGGGGACGCCGGCGCCGAAGGCGGCCTGGCGGGCCGGCGCCTGGCCGATGCCGGCGGGCAGCACCAGGCCCATGATCACCTCGCCCGCGTCCTCGGGCTCGACGCCGGCGCGACCCAGGGCGGCGCGGATGGCGGCGGCGCCGAGCCCGGGCGCCGGCACGTCCTTGAGCGCGCCCTGGAAGCCGCCCATGGGCGTGCGGGCGGCGCCGGCGATGACGATGGGATCGGGGGCGGTCATGTCACGTCCTTTCCATCCCTCAATAGGGTGTGCCGTCCCGGCGGACGAACCTCGGTTCGCCGTCGATGTCGCGCCGCTGCATGTCGATGTCGGGATAATCCACCTCGTCGCCGGCGCCGCGGTCGCCGACCTCGATGTAGAGGGCGTCCCGGTCCGAGCGGTTGATCAGGTGGTGCCCGTCGCCGGAGCCGGCCGGAAATCCGGCGGCCATGCCGGCCAACATCATCTGCTCGCCGGCATCGGTGACGAGGACCAGTTCGCCCTCGACCACGTACACGAATTCGTCCTGGCGGCTGTGCCAGTGGCGCTGCGAAGACAGCACGCCCGGCGCCAGACGCACCAGGTTGACGCCGAAATTGCTCAGCCCAAGGGCGTCGCCCAGGGCGCGCTTCTCCCGCGCCGCCACGGCCGCCGCGAACGGGTGCGGATAGGCCGAGCCCACCGTGGCCGGCACCGTCGAGGGGTCGACGGCGGGCGGGCGGAGTTTGCTTTTTGGGGCGTTTGTCATCGGTTTCGTCTCGCGTTCGTGCGTTGCGTTCGTTCCATCGCCTGCTCAGCGGATGAGCTGGACCTCGATACCCACGTCCAGGTCCGCCCAGGTCCGGTCGGCGGTCAACACCGGAAGCGCCAGATGCCTGCCAAGCGCCAGGCAGGCGCGGTCGCCGAGCGACAGGCCGTGGGATCGGGTCACCTCCCGCAAGACCCCCGCCGCGAGCGCCAGTTCCCGGTCAAGGGAAACGGTCTCGATTTTCAACGACTCCGTGGTGCGGCGCGCGTCGGCTGCCGGAATCCCCTTGTTGATCAAGCTCGTCACGATCTCGGCCAGATTAACCGTCGACATCACGGTTGCGGGCAACGCGGCCGCGACCCGCTGGTGACCCGGCTCGCGATCCAGCATCGCCAGAATGGCGGAGGCGTCGGCGACGTGCGTGGTCACTGGGCGGCCTTGTGCTTCGCCCGCCACGCGGCGGCTTCGGCCTCTTCCTGCTCCACCTCGCGCCGACGGTCCGCCAGGAGCTCATCGACGAGGCTTACCCCTTCGGGCACATACCGGCGCACCAGTTCCTGCGCCCGGCGGATGGCCTGTTCGCGCGTGTACAGCCGCGCTTCGCCGTCCTCGAGCCGCATGAGGACTTCATCCCCCACCTCGAGGCCCATGGCCTTGCGCAGGGCCGCCGGGACGACGACGCGGCCCCCCGGGGCGAGTTTTGTCCTATACGTTTTCATCTGCCAGTATTACCTAAATATGTCATATTATAAATTTATGCCATAAAACGGAAATTATGGCAAGTACCTTGCCTCGGAAGCCCTTCCTATCCCGTCTCCTCGAACAATTCCCGGCCGATGAGCCAGCGGCGGATTTCCGACGTCCCGGCGCCGATCTCGTACAGCTTGGCGTCGCGCAGGAGGCGGCCCGTGGGGTATTCGTTGATGTAGCCGTAGCCGCCCAGGCACTGGATGGCCTCGAGCGCCATCCAGGTCGCCTTTTCCGCCGCGTAGAGGATGGCCCCGGCGGCGTCCTTGCGCGTCGTCCGGCCCTGGTCGCAGGCGCGGGCCACCGCGTAGACGTAGGCCTTGCAGGCGTTCATCGTCGTGTACATGTCGGCGAGCTTGCCCTGCATGAGCTGGAAGGTGCCGATGGGCTGGTCGAACTGCGTGCGCTCGTGGACGTAGGGCACGACCACGTCCATGCACGCCTGCATGATGCCGAGCGGCCCGGCGGCCAGCACCGCGCGCTCGTAATCGAGCCCGCTCATGAGCACGTCGACGCCGCGCCCCGCCCCGCCGAGCACGTTTTCCGCCGGCACCGCGCATTCTGCGAACACCAGCTCGCAGGTATCGGAGCCGCGCATGCCCAGCTTGTCCAGCTTCTGCGCCGTGGTGAACCCTTCGAACCCCTTCTCGACGATGAAGGCGGTGATGCCCCGGGCGCCGGCGTCCGGGTCGGTCTTGGCGTAGACGACCAGGGTATCGGCCGCGGGGCCGTTGGTGATCCACATCTTGGTGCCGTTGAGCACGTAGCGGTCGCCCTTCCTGTCGGCGCGGAGGCGCATGGAGACCACGTCGGAGCCGGCGCCGGGCTCGCTCATGGCGAGCGCGCC
>JBHHXI010000204.1:0-3173 GCA_046756945.1 Rhodospirillales bacterium | reverse complement strand
AGCGCCGGGATCGGGCACGCGTCCGCGCGCCGCCCGCCGTCAAAGCCTCCGATCGTAGTTGTGATGGTTCTCGCCCACTCTCTGGTAGCGGCCTTTGTGCGGGTCGGGCCGGTCGTAACACGTGATACTGCCCAGCGTGCGGTAGCAGTAGACCGACGGGCTGGGGTTGACCTCGTCTTCCTCGCAGTAGGAGCGGCCCGTGCCGGCGCGGACGGTGGAGCAGTTCTTGCCGCTGGTGGCGGAAATCACGTGGTCCTCCATGGTCTTGTCGGTGGCCATGAGGAAGGCCCCGTTGACCATGGCGTACGGCGGAAAGGCGCTGCACGCGCCCAACAGAACCACGCCGGCGATGGCGGCCGCAAATCGCATGCAAAGACCTCTGCCAAGGCAACCCCGGGGGCGGACGGGCCCGGGTTTTCCCCTTTCGCCACCCTATCTATTGGGGGTTAAGGCCGGGTTAAAAGCCTGATTGCGCCCCTTCGCCCCCCCATGGCCGTTGATCGCCGGCCCCTTTGCCGGTATCAAACGGGCTCTGCGGCCGCGCCCGCCCAGGGCCGCGCCGCCGGGCCGGGCCGATCCCGAAAGGAGAGACCCCATCATGGTGGCCACGGAACAGTCGATTTGCGATTTCGGCCGCAAGGCCGTCGATTTCAGCCTCCAGGGCATCGACGGCAAGACATACGGCCTTGCCGACATCCGCGGCCCGAAGGGCACGCTGGTGGCCTTCATCTGCAACCACTGCCCCTACGTCAGGGCCGTCGTCGACCGCCTGGTGCGCGACTTCGGGGACCTCCAGGCCCGGGGCATCGGGTGCATCGCCATCATGGCCAACGATTATGGCCAGTACCCCGAGGATTCGCCGGACAACATGAAGGTCTTCGCCCATACCCACGGTTTCACCTTTCCCTACGTCATCGACGAGACCCAGGAGGTGGCGCGCGCCTATGACGCGGTGTGCACACCCGATTTCTTCGGTTTCAACGCCGATCTGGAGCTGCAATACCGGGGACGCCTGGATTCGTCGGGCAAGGACCCGGCGCCGGTGGACGCCCGGCGCGAGCTGTTCGAGGCCATGTGCCAGGTGGCCGACACCGGCAGGGGCCCGGAGCGCCAGACCCCCAGCATCGGCTGTTCCATCAAGTGGCGTGAACGCCAGTAACCCCTTGCGCCACCACCGCATTTGCCTTCCGCCCAAGGGAAGGATATTTTAAGCGCCCATGCCTTGGCCGGCGCCGCCCGGGCGGCATGACGCGCGACGTTGGAGGATTTAAGTGGCCGACCCCGTACAAGACAGCCTGTTTCGCGAGATCGAAGAGGATCTGCGCCAGGAGCACTGGGCCAAACTGTGGAAGCGCTACGGCAACTACGTCGTCGGCGCGGTGCTCGCCCTTGTCCTGTCCGTCGCCGGGTACCAGGGCTGGCGCGCCTATGACATGGCGACGCGCCAAAGCGACGGCGAGCGCTTTGCCGAGGCCCTCAAGCTGGCCGGCGACAAGCAGACCGAAGCGGCGGCAGAGGCCTTCGCCGGCCTGGCCGCCGACGCCACCGCCGGCTACGCCCTGCTGGCGCGGTTCCAGGAAGCGGCGCTGCTGGCCAAACGCGGCGAGCCGGCGGCGGCGGCGGCGGCCTATGCGGACCTGGCCGCGGACCCGGGGGTGGACGCGGTGTACCGCGACCTGGCCGTGATCCTCGGCGCGTTCCATGAATTAAACGGCCCCCGCGCCGGCGACCTGAGCGCCCGCCTGGCCCCGTTGACCGCCGACGGCAATCCCTGGCGCCACAGCGCCAAGGAACTCATCGCCGTGCTGGCGGCGCGCGCCGGCGACCGGACGAAGGCGCGCGCGCTGTTCACGGCCCTCGCCAACGACGCCACGGCACCGCAAGGGGTCCGGGCGCGGGCCGGCGAAATGCTGGCCATTCTCGGCCAATAGGCGATGGAACGCATCATGGCGACGGGCGGCCGGGCGAAGAAGAACGGACACAAGGGCCTGATCGGCCGCATGGCGTGCATGGCGTGCGCCCTGGCGCTGCTCAACGCCTGCGGACTGATAGACACCGTGTTCCCCGACGACGAGAAGGTGCACCTGCCCGGCGAGCGCATTTCCGTGCTCCTGCACGAGCGGGCGTTGAAGCCCGACCCCAAGGTCGCGGACGCGAAGATCCTGCTGCCCAAACCGTCGGTGAATGCCAGCTGGCCCCAGTCCGGCGGCTACGCCAACCACGCCATGCACCACATTGCCGTGGGCGAGGTGCTGAAGCCCCTGTGGAGGGCCGATACCGGCGAGGACGCCGACGACGAGACGCCCATTGTCGGCGCCCCGATCGTCGCCGGCGGACGGGTGTTCGCCATGGACGCGGAAACCACGGTCAGCGCCTTCGACGCCAAGACCGGGAAGCTTCTGTGGGAGGCCGAGTTGACGCCCGATGACGAGGACGACGGGCACATCAGCGGCGGCATCGCCTACGAGGGCGGACGGATTTTCGTCGCCACCGGCTTTGCCCAGGTGATCGCGCTTGACGCCGGGGACGGATCCGAGATCTGGCGCCAGACCGTGGGCAGCCCCTTGCGCTCGGCGCCGACGATCCGCGGCGGCCGGGTGTTCGCCGTCACCGTCGACAACAAACTGCACGCCCTGGACGCCGTCAACGGCGGCAGCCTGTGGACCCACACCGGCATCACCGAGATCGCCAGCCTGCTTGGCGGCGGCAGCCCGGCGGTGGACGGGGGCGTCGTCGTGGTCCCCTATTCGTCGGGCGAGCTGGTGGCGCTGAAGGTGGAAAACGGACGGCGCCTGTGGGCCGACTCCCTCGCCTCGGCCAGGCGCAGCGTCGCCGTCTCGACGCTGTCGCACATCCGCGGCCGCCCGGTGATCGACCGCGGGCGCGTCTTCGCGTTCAGTACCGGGGGCCTCATGGCGGCCATCGACCTGCGCACCGGGCGGCGCATCTGGGACAGGGAAATCGGCGGCCTGGAAAGCCCGTGGGTGGCGGGCAACTACATTTTCGTCCTCAGCAACGACGCCGAGCTCGTCTGCATGTCGCGCCGGGACGGCGGCATCTACTGGGTACGGGCGCTGCCCCGCTACGAGGACGAAAAGGACAAGGAGGACCCCATCGTGTGGAGTGGCCCGATCCTGGCCGGGGATCGCCTCATCCTGGCCGGCTCTCACGGC
>JBHHXI010000203.1:0-3180 GCA_046756945.1 Rhodospirillales bacterium | reverse complement strand
CCGGCGGCCCGCAGCACGTCCATGTCGGGGCGGCGGCCGGCGCAGCAGTCGGCGAGCTTGCCGTCGATCACCACGGCGGGCACCGAGCCGATGCCGAGGGCCGCGGCCCGTTCGGCGACCCCAGTGTCCTTCATGTCGAGCACGGTGACCTCGCACGACGGACAGGCGATCTCTTGTATTTGCGCCACCGCCGCCTCGCACACTGGGCACCCGGCGCTGAAAATCTCGATCGTGCGCTTGGTCGTCATGGTTTCTTCTCCTCTTTCTGTCGTGGGTGTTGGGGGGTATCGTCCGTGCCGTCCAGCGCCCCCATGATCGAGCATGTGCGCAGCGCCCCCCGGCCCGGGCAGGCGGCGATCAGTTCCTCCAGCGCGGCGCGGATGCGCGTCAGCCGGGCGAGCTTTTCGTCCACCTCTTCCAGTTTGGCCTGGGCACGCCGGCGCACGTCGGAACAGTCGGTCGCCGGGTCGGCCTGCAACGACAGGAGCTCGGCGACCTGGCGCAGCGAGAACCCAAGCGCCTGGCCCTGGCGGATGAAACGGACTCGCCTGACCGTGTCGGCCGGATAGACGCGAAAGCCGCCGAAGGCCGGTTTTGGCGGCTGATCGATGAGACCCTTCCGTTCATAAAAACGGATCGTCTCGACGCCGACGCCGGCGGAGCGGGCCGCCTTGCCGATGGTCATATCGTTCATGATCGTCGTCTCCATGGTCACACCCTGCCATACGTACCATGATACGGAGTCAAGGGGAAAATGTGGGGCCGAACTGGGGTCCCCCCTCCCGACATCCGACGCACGGTCCGGCGCCCCAGGGCCTGGGCATGGCCGCCGCCCGGAAAGGGGCAGGGTCATTCGTACCGGGTTGAACGGGCGTGGCGGCAATGGCAGTATCGTGGACACCATGCGCAGATTACCTGTCCGCCGCCTGTGCGCGGCCCTCGTCGTGCTGGCCTTTGTCGCCGGTTTACCGATGCAGGGGATCGCCATGGTGTCGGCCGGGCCGGCGTCGACGGCGCCCTCGTCGGCGGGACCCGATGTCCCGGCGCCGGTCAGCTGCGACGGCTGCGGCGGCCAGCCGGCTTTGGGCATGTTTTGTCCGATCGTGTTCTGCATCGGCCTTTCGGCGGTCGTGGCGGAGACGGCGCAGCCCTTACGACCACCGCCGGGCTTGCCTTCGGTTCGCTTCCGGAAAATCGGCGCGGGCCTGTCCCTCGGTCCGGATCCCTATCCTCCCCGAACCCCTGTCCGCTTTTAGAACGCGACGGCCCACGCCGTAGCGGGCCTGCCGTCGTCGTTCCGCGCACCCCGAGCGCTTGTCGCGCACGGGGCGATGTCCCCGTGATCCATGTGCCTGGCGGCCATGATCAACCCGCGTATAGGTCGAGGACGGAAGCCCTTTCGAATGTCGAGCACCCCGTTTTCGCGGCGCCCGCTCCTTTGGGCCGGCGTCGGCCTGGCGCTCGCCGCCGCCGTCGCCGCGATTGCGCTCGACTGGCTGACGCCGGCGACGGCCGGCGCGGATCCCGACGACCCCGTGCAGGTGTCGGTGGGTCGGGCCGTCTATTCGGAGAACTGCGCATCGTGTCACGGAGTCCGACTCGAAGGCCAGCCGAACTGGCGTATCCGCAAGCCCGACGGCAGGCTGCCGGCGCCCCCGCACGACGAAACCGGCCATACCTGGCATCACCCGGACACGCAACTGTTCGATATCACGAAGTCCGGGGTCGCCGCCCTGGTACCCGGATACGACAGCGACATGCCGGCCTACCGGGGCGTCCTGTCGGACGACCAAATCTGGGCCGTTCTGGCGTTCATCAAGAGCACATGGCGGCAGACGGTCCGGCAACGTCAGGAACGCCGGAGCCAAGGGGTCAAGCAATGACGAAGGACAATGCGCCCGCCCGAACCCAGGACGCCGAGGCCGGGCTAGCGGCCTCACTATCCTTCACTCAAATCTGGAGCAGCATCATGTTAAAATTCGCAACCTTTCTTGTCGCAAGTGGCCTGGCGATGGGGACCGCTTTCGCCCATCAGCAGGGAAAAAAGCTGCATTTGGCGGACGCGCCGCCGGACCAGCAGGTCGAGGCCATCACCCATTGCAACGGCGTTTACCGGGTGACCACGAAGGAGGGGTCACCGGTCGAATATCGCGAGTTCGACCTTCGCTTCAAGACCGACGGTGGGCCCGACGGACCGGCGCCGGGGACCCCGGTGGTCACCAGGGCCGGCATGCGGGGAGACCGGGGTTTCGTCATCTTTTTCGCCCCTGGCGAGATCAGCCCGTTCATCAAGGCCAAGTGCTAGCCGGTGCCGGCCTGGCCCTGGTGGCTGGTGCCGTTCCGTTCTTTTGGGTGCGTCGAAAGTGGACCGCTTAGCCGTTCCCGGCGGCGGCTGACTTTCCGCCGCGCCGGTATTGCCGATGGGCCTGTCCTTCGTGGCGTCCGTGGAGTCGATTCCCCGGCAACGGCGCGGCCGTACCCCGGTGCGGGATGAAGATTCCCACGGCGCCGGGGCCGAAGGGCGCGCCGATGCCGATCGATTCCAACCTACTCGGAAAGCAGCCGTTTCCGCTCCTCGAACTCGTCCTTGTCGATCTCGCCCCGGGCGAAGCGCTCCTTGAGGATGTCGAGCGCCGTGTTACCCGACGGCGGGTGGGCGGCGGCACCGTGACCCGATCCCCCGATCCAACGAACGGCGAGCACGACCACGACGACGACGGCGGCAATGAACACGATCCCCATGAGGGGACCTAAAATCATGTGCCCCCAGCCCCAGCCGCCGCCCCAATAGTGGGAATGCTCAGGATATGTCTGTTACGCGTGCGCCGCGGTCGCGGCGAGCATCAGGGACAACGCTCCAACCACGCCTGCAATGCCCTGTTTCACAGGTCCTCTCCCTTCGGCCTGATCCGATGCCCCTGATAATCCTTTTCCGCGGGCGGCGGAACCGTCTTCGTGCGGGCCCCTTGAATCGGCGCCCGAGCCGACCGGCGCCTGGCGCGGACCAGTGTGCCCGACATATCTCGCCGGCGCCGGGGCGCAGCCCCACCCGGCGCGGCCGGTGCGGATCGATTTAGTCGGGGACCTGCGCCACCAGGGACTACGCCGGTTCCTCCTTCAGCCATTCCTCGATCAGCCAGCGCGAGATGGAGTCGGTGCGCGGCAGGCGCAGGCCGGTGT
>JBHHXI010000202.1:0-3215 GCA_046756945.1 Rhodospirillales bacterium | reverse complement strand
AACTTCGCCGAGAACCAACGGCGCTTCCAGGTGCTTGAGCGCGGTGCGAAGCAAATGCTGAACGTGCGGGCCCGGGACGGGGCCGCCTTCGTCATGGAGATGGGGAACGTCAAGGCCGCCGTCGAGGGCGCCGGCGCGGACGGCCCGGACCTGCGCCGGGCCCTTAAGTTCCGCATGGCCATGCAGGCCGACATCGGAATTCCCAATGACCGCGTCCGCCTGCTGACCAGGGCCGAGGCTGGTGCCCTCGCGGCTGAAGTGCAATCGGCCGCCGTCGAGGACAGGGCGGCGAAGGTCGCCGGGCTGCAGGACCTCTACGGGCCCCTGTTCGGGCGCGCCATGAAGGAGCTCTCCGAAGAGGGCCTCGATCCCCGGTTCCGGGTCCTGGCCGCGGCGCGCCGCAACCCCGCCCTGGCACGCACCCTCGCCGAGGCCATCGAGGCGGGCGGCGCCGAGATGGAAAAGGACGCGGCCAAGACGCGGGAGATCCGGGATGACGTGCGCGATGCGGCGGCGGACGCGGCCTCCACCGCCGAACCCGGCGGCGAAACGGCCGAAGCCATCGAGGCCATCCGCTCCGCGGCCGAGGACCTGGGCGTCCAGTTTTTCCGCCAGACCGGCCGCAAGGACGAGTCCGTCCGCCGCGCCGCCGCCTTCGCCAACGGCGCCATCGAGGAGGTTCGCCTGTCCGCCGGGGAAGAGATAACCGACGCCGGCGAGGACGATCAACCCGCCGGCGGCGGGGGCGACGACACGCTGATAGGCGGCGACGACACGCCGACCGGCGACGGCCACGACGGCAGCGAGGACGGAGATGACACCGTTTCCGGCAACGAACCCGATCCTGCGGCTGGCGACGACGATGAAACCACCGGCAGGAATGCCATCCTGGAGGGCGCCGGTTTCACCTTTGTCAAGGGCCAAGGCAAGGGGAAAGGGGCCGGACGTTGGGTCGATAAGAATGGTGCGCCGGCGCAACCGGGTAAGCTCCGCGAGATCGTCACCGAAACCCTCGGCAAACGGGCCGAAGAAGAAGGGTGGTCCGCGAGCCGGATCCTGACCGAGCTTCACAAGGCGCGCAACGGCCTGCCGTTCGACGACCGCAAGAACATCGAGGTCGCCGGGTGGTTCCTGCCGTTCGTGGCTGCTGCCGGGGAAGGCGGCGCCGCAACCGTGGGCGCGGCCTTGGCCGAGGGGCTTGGCGCATTTCTTGCGGCGCTCGGACTCGCCGGTGTTCTCTCCTTAAGCGGCGACACGCCCCGGGAAGAGGCGGACACCGAAGACGACGAGCGTGAAACGGTCACCGTCTACCGGGTCGAAGGGGTGAAAAACGCCCGCATCCTCGTGCGCGAGAACGGAACGGTCCTGATCGTCGGCAATGACAAGAAGGTCTTGTTCCTCAACTTCGGGCAAAGGAAGCGCGCGGAAGAGTTTCTCCAACAAAGGCTGTTGACAGGTTTTAAAGACTCTGTACTGAAATCCTTCAACGTGGAAAGGGAATTCTTGGACGATGTGAGACGGCAGGCGATTCCCTCAGACGAAAGAAGGGAATCACCCGCAAAAATGCAAAAGCCTATACGCGTTGACGAAACCAAGGCGCCCGATCAGTTCGGTTTGACGGAGGGCGATATCCAAGAGCTGCGGCGGTTTATCGTGCAGGGAACCGGGCGGGTCGAAACGCCCGCCGATCTCAATATAGAAGTCGGGCGATAGTGCTACCAAAGTGCTACTATTAAGCGTAGGTATATGCTAAGTACGGCGATTGATTGAATGGAGGTCGCCATGAGAGGGAGATACGAGTTCCTGGACCGTGACCTTCCCATGCGCGAAAAGCTGCTCGTCGAGCGGCGGCGGCTCCGGGACGGCGTGGGCGCGGACGAAAAGATCCTCGGCCTGGAAATCTCTAGCTTTGTGGTCCAGTGTAATGGCGATGCGCCTTTGATCCTTGAGCGTGCAAAACAACTCATGCAACTCGTCAACGCGCGATGCCTAGCTGAGCGCTGGCCATCCGATGAGGAATGGCCACGCCTGCTGCCCAAATGGTTCGTGAAGAATTGTTCACCCGAGCGTACAGAAGAAGAAAAAAAACGGGACATGGCGAAGTGGTTTTCTCTGCCTTATGAAGAAAGATGGAAACTTCCAAAGAAAAAATGGTCACCGCTTCAGTGGATCCGTTGGATGGAGCCGGACGAACGAGAGTGGCTTTGGTGGGATGGCGAGGTAAGAGATAAGAATACGCTGATCATCGATGTCGATCAGGTATATGAGACACGGTATGCGGATCTTCACTGGCTATTTCAAGGATGTGGTGCCGAGCGCGTGGACGAGCCGGACATCGAAAACATGATCGGCGTGATCATGTGACCCCTTGGATTGGCCTTGGCTGAGACCGCGTCGGAAAAAATTCGCCACTCTGGACCATGACCTTCCGATGCGCGAAAAGTTTCTTGTCGAGCGTCGGCCTCTCACGGCAGGTGTCGCCCATGACGAATAACACGGTCGACAACCGTTGGCTCCTGAAGCAGGACCTCGATCGGGAATGCCTCGATGTCGAGCGGCGGCGCCTCATGAGCGGCGTCGAACACAATGAGACGATCATGGGCATCTGGGTCGACAGCTTCTATGTCTCTTGCGCCGGCGAAGCCCCGAAAGTTCTCCAGCGCGCCAAGGAGCTGATGCTGATCGTCAACGAAAAGGGAAGGTCTGGGCCATGGCCGAATGACGAGGCCTGGCCGGAGCTGTTGCCGCGGTGGTTTATCGATGCCTGCGTGCCCGAACAAACCATTGAAGAGATCTGGCGGGAGGAAGAAGAGTTTCGCGCGATGACGTGGGAGCAGCAGCGCGAAATAGCGCGGACGGAAAAGTGGTCACTTCTGACTTGGGTCGGTTGGATGGATCCGCGCGACCGGTATTGGCTGTGGTGGGACGCCGAAGTCCGCGATGACGACACGCTCCTTGCTCACGTCGACAAGGTGGGCGATCCGCCGCCGGGCGAGCCGCCGGGTTTTCGCTGGCTGTTCCAGGCGTCCGGGGCCAAGGACTTGGACGAGGTGAAGGATCCCGCCGATATAGTCCGCTAGCCGGCCGTATTCGGCTTTTCCCTGGCGCGGCGTCCCGATCTTGTGAACGCGGCTTCGCAATCTCCGTCGGAACAATCTCCGCCGCGGCGGCCGGGTTGTCGGAGGCCCGGGTTCGGTTCACCAGGGTCGCCCGGT
>JBHHXI010000201.1:0-3318 GCA_046756945.1 Rhodospirillales bacterium | reverse complement strand
GGCGTCTCGAAGGATAGGACGGCACATGGGTGGTTTTTCAGCAGCCTGCTAGACCACCCGCCCGTGGCAGTGCTTGTATTTCTTGCCCGAGCCGCACGGGCACGTCGCGTTGCGCGGAACCCGGCCCCAGGTGGCGGGGTCGTCCGGGTCCAGGGTCGAGGCGGCCTGGCGCCGGCGGATGGGGAAGGCCGGTAGCGGCGCCGGTCCGGAGGCGGGCGCCTCGGCCGGCGCGGCCTCGGCGACGGCGGCCTCCCGGGCAGCGAGGCGGAGGGCCGGGTCCTCCCGGGTTTCGGTCATTTTCTGCTCCGGCTGCTGGAACATCATCTCTTCGATGGGGGCCAGCCGCAGCTCGATGTGGCACAGCACCAGGGTCACCCGCTCGCGCAGGTGTTCGAGCATGGCCTCGAACAGGGCAAAGGCCTCGCGCTTGTATTCGTTGAGGGGATCCCGTTGCCCATAGGCCCTGAGCCCGATGCCCTGGCGCAGGTGATCCAGGGTCAACAGGTGCTCCTTCCACACCTGGTCCAGGATCTGCAGCAACAGGCTTTTTTCCACGCTGCGCATGATCTCGGGGCCGTAATTGGCCGCCTTTTCCGCCATCATGCGGTCGGCGCCGTCGGTCAGGCGTTCGCGGATTTCCGCGTCGGCGATGCCTTCCTCCTTGGCCCACTCCGCGACGGGCAGGTCCATGCCGAGGACCCGCAAGACCTCCGCGTGCAGGGCGCCGGTGTTCCATTGTTCGGGGTAGGCCTTCTCCGGGATACAACGGGTGACCATTTCGTCGATGACCTGATGGCGCATTTCCGCGATGTCGTCGGAAATGTCCTCGGCGGCCATCAGTTCCCGGCGCTGCTCATAGATCACCTTGCGCTGGTCGTTCATGACGTCGTCGTACTTCAGGAGGTTCTTGCGAATCTCGAAGTTGCGCGCCTCCACCTTCTGCTGGGCCTTTTCCAGGGCCTTGTTGACCCACGGGTGGACGATCGCCTCGCCTTCCTCCAGGCCCAGCTTCTGCAACATGCCGTCGATGCGCTCGGAGCCGAATATGCGCATGAGGTCGTCCTCGAGCGAGAGGAAGAACTTGGACGCCCCGGGGTCGCCCTGGCGTCCGGAACGGCCGCGCAGCTGATTGTCGATGCGGCGGCTTTCATGGCGTTCGGTGCCGATGATGATGCACCCGCCGGCGGCGATGACGATGTTCTTTTTTTCCTCCACTTCGGCGCGGATGCGGGCGATGCCCTTTTCGCGCTCGTCCTCGTCGGTGACGTCGCCCAACTCCTGGAGGACGCGCATGTCGAAGTTGCCGCCGAGCTGGATATCGGTGCCGCGCCCGGCCATGTTGGTGGCGATGGTCACCCCTCCGGGCACGCCGGCCTGGGCGATGATGTAGGCCTCCTGTTCGTGATAGCGGGCGTTGAGCACGTTATGGGGGACCTTTTTCTTCTTCAGAAGAGCCGCCAGGTGCTCCGATTTCTCGATGCTGACGGTGCCGACCAGAACCGGCTGCTGGCGTTCCCGGCAATCCTCGATCAGGCTGATGATGGCGTCGTCCTTCTCGGCCGTCGTGCGGTATACCTCGTCGTCCATGTCGTCGCGGATGCACGGCAGGTTGGTGGGAAGCTCCACCACCTCGAGCCCGTAGATTTCCGAGAACTCGCCGGCTTCGGTCATGGCGGTGCCGGTCATGCCGGCCAGCTTGGGGTACAGCCGGAAGTAATTCTGAAACGTGATCGAGGCCAGGGTCTGGTTCTCGTGCTCGATGTGCACGTGCTCCTTGGCCTCCAGGGCCTGGTGCAGGCCCTCGGAGTACCGCCTTCCTTCCATCATGCGTCCGGTGAATTCGTCGATGATGATCACCTTGTCGTCCTTGACGATGTAGTCGGTGTCCCGGGCGAACAGCTTATGCGCCCGCAGCGCCTGGTTGGCGTGGTGGACCAGCGAGACGTTGCCGATGTCGTAGAGGTTGCCGTCGGTGAGCAGGCCGGCCTCGCGCAGGAGTCGCTCGATCTTTTCCGTGCCGGCCTCGGTGAACGTCGCCGCGCGCACCTTCTCGTCCTTCTCGTAGTCCTCGTCGGCAAGCTTCGGGATGAGCTTGTCGATGGCGGCGTACATGGCAGAGGAATCCTCGGTCGGACCGGAAATGATGAGGGGCGTGCGCGCCTCGTCGATAAGAATGGAGTCGACCTCGTCGACGATGGCGTAGTTGAACGGCCGCTGGACCAGCTCGTTCAGTTGGAACTTCATGTTGTCGCGCAGGTAATCGAACCCCAACTCGTTGTTGGTCCCATAGGTCACGTCGGCGCCATAGGCCCGTTGCCGTTCCTCGTCGTTCAGTCCGTGGACGATGCAGCCGACCTCGAGGCCCAGGAACTTGTAGATCTGGCCCATCCATTCCGCGTCGCGCCGGGCCAGGTAGTCGTTCACCGTGACCACGTGTACGCCCTTTTCCGCCAACGCGTTCAAATACACGGCCAGGGTGGCGACCAGGGTTTTGCCCTCGCCGGTCTTCATCTCGGCGATCATGCCCCGGTGGAGCACGATGCCGCCCATGAGCTGGACGTCGAAATGGCGTTGTCCGAGGGTGCGCTTGGCGGCCTCGCGCACGGTGGCGAAGGCGTCAGCCAGGAGCGAATCCAGCTCCTCGCCGGCGTTCAGACGCTGTCGTAGCCACGGCGTGCGGGCCCGCAGTTCATCGTCGCTCAAGGCCTCCAGCGCGGGTTCCAGGGCATTGATGGCGTCGACGTAATTCTGGAGGCCTTTGAGGTAGCGCTCGTTGGCGGTGCCAAACAATCGCCGGGCGATGGCGCCGATCATGGGAAATCCTCGAGAAATCCGAAAGAACTCGGAGAGTCACATGCGCGCCCCCGGTTCGGCCAAGAGATAGAGCGCCAATGGCCCTCTGTCAATCCGGGGCGCCTGCGCTTCCAGGGCCACCGGCACCGACACCGGCACGGCGACCGGTCCGGGCCGGGGCAAAGGGCGCCCCCGCCTCTGTACGAATGACGAACATGGGGAGGCATCCATTCGTATGGCACCTATACGAATGGATGGTTTTCATGCAACTGAAACTAAAGTAAATTGAATCATATTCAAATAAGATTTGCACTATCTGTTTGCAGAAAATTTTTTAACACCGCCGTGTATGACGTTCCCGGGGCGAGAAATTTCGGATTAGCTGCTTTCGGGAGGACTTTTGAGGGGGGCTTCGAGGGGACGTACCATGGCCGTTTCCGCCCAGGTGTTCGTTTCGCCATCCGCCCTGGTCCGGGTTGGATTTTTCGCGCTCGTCTATTATCTCGGCGTCCGGGTGGGCCTGGA
>JBHHXI010000200.1:0-3344 GCA_046756945.1 Rhodospirillales bacterium | reverse complement strand
GAGCACCTGACTTTTAATCAGGTTGTCCCGGGTTCGATTCCCGGCGCGCCCTCCACAAGCATCAAGGGGTTACCGTTTTTCGCGTCGGCGGCCCCTGGTGTCGAGTGACCGATACGTGACCACGGGAACGCATTTCCTCGACGTTCTTGGCGCCGTAGTTCGGCATAGGGTATTACCCGGCCCCGCCAACGACCGACAGTTGACTCCACTCGTGATATCGGTGTGATCAGCGGCTTGTAGCCACTTCCGCCCGCCCGATGACAAGAGGGGGATACGGTCGAATCGTCGCTCCACCCCCATCCGGGCCATCATTCCCCCCGCACCGAATTCCGCCGTCGGATCGGCCCGCCTAAATGGGAACCGACACGTTGCCGAGGCGTTCGGTCAGTTTCACGTTTTCGCCATAGTCGACGGGAACCGCGATCAACGCCGGGCCGCTCTGCGAGAAGGCGTCCTCCAGCGCCGGCACCACCTGGTTGGGACCGGTCAGGGTCCGGCCCCAGATCCCGAACGCCCGGGCCAGGTGCTCGAAGTCCGGGTTGTTGAATTTCAGGTCCGAATGGCGGCCATCGAACTGGTTCTGCTGCTTCCACTTGATGAGGCCGTATTCGCCGTCCAGCCACACCATGATCGCAACGTTGAGCCCATAGCGGGCAGCCGTCTCCAGGTCCTGGACGTTCATCAGGAAGCCGGCATCGCCGCTGATCGCCAGCACCCGGCGGTCGGCGAACGCGAACTTGGCGCCGATGGCGCCCGGCAACGCGAAGCCCATGGTGCAGAACCCGTTCGAGATCAGGCAGGTGTTGGCCTCTTCACACTGGTAATAGCGCGAAATCCACATCTTGTGGGCGCCGACGTCGGAAAGCAGGATGTCGTTATGGCCGAGCACCTGGCGCACGTCCCACAGGATCTTCTGCGGCTTGACCGGAAACGAATCGTCGTCCTTCTCGGCGGCGAAGTCCTCGGTCATCACGTCCCGGAGTTTCCGGCGCCCCTTGATGTCGAAGAGCGGCAGCCGGTCGCCGGCCCGCGCCTCCAGTCCTTCGTTGATCTGCCACAGCGCGTCGGCCAGATCGGAGACGATATCGACGGTGACCGGGAAATCCCTGTCGACCTCGGCCGGCAGGAAGTCGACATGGATGATCTTCTTGCCCGGCGTGCGGTTCCAGGCGGCCGGCGCGTATTCGACCAGGTCGTAGCCGACGGCGATCACCAGGTCGGAATCATCGAACGCCAGGTTGTTGTAGTCGCCGCTGCCGAGCCCCATGGTATAGAGGCAGTGCTCGTCACTCATGGGAACGGCGCCCTTGCCCATGAAGGTGTTGACGACGCCGATCCCGGTCTTGCGCGCCAGCCGGCGCAGCTGATGGGCGGCGCGTTTGCGCACGCAGCCGTTGCCGGCGAGGATGATCGGGTTCTCGGCCTCGAGAATCAGGTCCACCGCCTGCGTGACCGCCTTGTGGTCGGCGGCCGGGCGCCTGAGCCGGATCGGCTCCATCGGCTCCTCGTCGACCTCGCCCTTGGCCACGTCCTCGGGCAGCTCGATGACGGTGACGCCGGGCTTCTCGGTCTCGGCGATCTTGAAGCCCTTGCGGACCACCTCGGCGATGTTGCCCGGGTCGTAGATGGTCTGCGCCCACTTGCTGATCGGCCGGCACATGTCGATGGCGTCCATGTTCTGATGGCTTTCCTTGTGCAGGCGCGTCGTCGAGGCTTGGCCGATGATGGCGACGACCGGCGCCCGGTCCATGTTGGCATCGGCCAGCCCGGTCACCAGGTTGGTGGCGCCCGGCCCCAGCGTCGCCAGGCAGACGCCGGCCTTGCCCGTCAGCCGGCCGTAGGCATCCGCCATGAAGGCGGCGGCCTGCTCGTGCCGGCAAAGGATGAACTCAATGCCGCTGTCGATCAGCGAGATCATGACGTCGGCATTCTCCTCGCCGGGCACGCCGAAAATCCGCTCTACCCCTTCCCGTTTCAAACAGGCGACGAATAAATCCGAAGCTTTCATCTCTGCCCCCCTGGTTCCGCCGTTTCCATCCGCATCGGCCACCGTCAGTGCCAACCGCCAACGGGAATCTTCGGCTGTGTGCGCGCCCCGCCGGTTGAAGCCGACCGCGATGGGCCTGCACACGCGGGCGGCCATCGACGCGCCCCTCCAGAGGTGACGACGAAAGTTTGTATCCGTTCAAGTCTTATCCGATCGCGCCAGCGGTGCAAGCGGCCCCGCGACCACCGTGGGCGCGGCCGGCGGGAACCTCCCTGGCGGGCCCCAAGCGTCCCGCCGGATGACGCGGATGCGACAAAAATGCAACAAACGGCTGGTCGTCCCCGCCGTTCCGTGGGAAATCAAAACTTTTATTGGGAAACTGGACTTAAACCGTTATAAGAAAAAGGTACGGTTGGGCCGGCTGCCTTCGTTTGGCCATTGGTCGTGTGCGTCGCGTCCCACGGGGGAGGGGGCTGCGCCTTGGATTGTGGCAAAGTTGTCGCAAAGGTCGCGGCGAGTATGTGTGTCGCGCTGGTCGTGGCGTTGGGCCCTGCGCCGGTGATGGCGCAGTTTCGGCCGCAGCAGGGCTTGAGCGACGAGGAACGCGGCGCCCTCGAAAAGGAATACGAGGCCGCCTTCCAGGCCGTCCTCAAGGACCCCGGCAGTCTCGACAAGACGTTCCGCTACGCCGAGCTGGCGGTCGCTGTCGGCGACCTGGAGGGCGCCATCAGCGCCCTCGAGCGCATGCTCATCTACACTCCGAACCTTCCCAGGGTACGCCTCGAGCTCGGTTCCCTGTACTTCCGCCTGGGGTCCTATGCGATCGCGAAATCCTACCTGACCCGGGCGATCGAAGCCAAGGACGTGCCCGCAGACGTTCGCGACCGGGTCACGGCGTTCCTGGAGGAGATCGAAAAACGAGCGTCGGTACACCGCCTCAGCGGCTCGATCTACGCGGGCATGCGCTTCCAGACCAACGCCAACGCGGGGCCGGCCGGCAGAGCGGTGAAGGCCCTTGGCGCGGACGTCTCGCTGGACGACGAGTTCACCGAACAGCCCGATTACAACGGTTTCGCCCTGGTTTCGTTGCGGCACGCCTACGACCTGCATACACAGGCCGGCGACTACATTGAAACCAACGCCGATTTTTTTGGCTCCAGGCAGATCGAACAAACGCAGGTCGACCTGCTCCTCGGCAGCATAAACACCGGCTACCGCGCCAAGCTGCTGCCCGAGACGCTGACCAATGCCACGTGGCGGCCCTATGTGCTGGCCGACGCCGTTCGCCTCGACCGCGCGCTTTTTTTCTATACCTATGGCGGCGGCCTTAATTTCACCAACCGGTTCAATCCCAACC
>JBHHXI010000199.1:0-3380 GCA_046756945.1 Rhodospirillales bacterium | reverse complement strand
CCCTTAATTATGTCCCCCCTTAATTAGGGCAAAACACGCAGCGAGGGCACGGATGTGAAGGTCGTCATCACCGGAGGCACCGGTTTCATCGGGGTTAACCTGGCCCGGCGGCTGGTGCTCAGGGGCGCCCTCACCGGGCCGTCGGGCGCATCGGAAGAGATCGACAGCATCGTGCTGTTCGACGCCGTGACGCCCGCGTCCCGCCCGCCGGGGCTGGACGGGCGCGTCGGGATCGTCAGCGGCGATGTCGCCGATAAGGACACGGTGTCCGCCCTCATCGACCGCGACGACGTCTCCGTGTTTCATCTGGCCTCGGTGGTGAGCGGCGAGGGCGAGAAGGACTTCGACCTTGCGCTCAAGGTAAATGTTGACGGCGCCCGCGCCGTCCTCCAGGCGTGCCGGGCGCGCGCCGGCCGGCCGAAGGTCGTGTTCACCAGCTCGGTCGCCGCCTTCGGCGGCGCCGCCATGCCGGCGACGGTCACCGACACCACCAAGCAGACGCCGCGGACCACCTACGGCATGACCAAATCCATCGGCGAGCTGATGGTCAACGAATACACGCGCAAGGGCTTCCTGGACGGCCGCGCGGCGCGTCCGCCGACCATCATCATCCGTCCGGGCAGGCCCAACGCCGCGGCCTCGGGCTTCGCCAGCGGCATCTTCCGCGAGCCCCTGAACGGCGAGGAATGCGTGTTGCCGGTGGCGCCCGGGACCCAGATCCACGTGCTCGGCCACCGCAACTGCGTCGAGGGACTGATCGCGCTGCACGAGGCCGACGGCGCCGCCCTCGGCGACGACCGCGCCGTCAACCTGCCCGGCGCCACCTATCCGGTGAGCGAGATGATCGCGGCGCTGAGGCGGGTCGCCGCCGCCAACGGCCTGGAACCGGGACCGGTCACGGTGCGCCCCGACCCGGCGATCGAGAGCATCATCGCCGGCTGGCCGACGTCGACCAAGGCCGACCGGGCACTGGCGCTCGGCTGCCCGGCGGACGAAAGCCTGGACCGGGTCATCCAGGACTACATCGACGACTTCCTCGGCGGGTGAGGGGGGCGGGGCCTGGCGGAACCCTGACAATCCGGTCGGCGGAAACCAACCGCCCGGCCGGATTGCATTGTCCGGTCCAACGGGTACCCTGGGGCGGGGACCTATCAACCGACGGAGAAAGGCCATGCCGAAAAACAAGCGCCCGAACCGGAAGTCCGGCGGCAGAAAAACCGGCAAGCGGAGCGCCTCCGACAAGACCCAAGGCGGTCGGCCAGAGGCCAGCGGCGGCGTCTCCAAGGTGAAAGGTGCGAAGTCCGTCGCGAAAGCCTACGGCTCGCCGAAATCCTCGCGCTCTCTTATCAGTCCGGCCATGAACCGGCGCTCGGCCCGCAATCGGTAACCGGCGCCGCCGGCCACCGTGCAGACCGGCATCAACATCGGGAACGGCGCCACTCGGCCCGGCGGGGAGACCGGAAATCTGCCCGCCGGGGCTGTTCGGGAAACCCCGGGCTTCCGAGCTTCATCCTGAGGTCCGCTTGCGGGTATAAGGCGACATCCGCGGGCCAAGCCTGAACGCCGTTTGCGGGTACGCGCTTCTACCCCCGCCGCCGCGCCTTCTTCCGCTTGTGCCTGGCCCCGGGCGACCAGCCCCCTTTCGCCGCGGCGCGGGGGGCGACGCCGGCCCGGTCCAGGCCCAGTTCGGCGGCCTTGATGCGGCGGATTTCGTCGCGCAGCCGCGCCGCCTCCTCGAACTCCAGCTCGGCGGCCGCCTCGCGCATGCGTTTCTCGAGCTCCGCCAGGTGGGCGTGCAGGTCCTTGCCGACCAGGTGCTTCTCGCCGGAGACGCCGGTGTCCACGGTCACGTAATCCTGTTCGTAGACCGAGCCGAGCACGTCGGAGATGGCGTTCTTGACGCTCGCCGGCGTGATCCCGTGGGCGGCGTTGTAGGCCTGCTGCTTTTCGCGCCGCCGGTTGGTCTCGCCGATGGCGTAGTCCAGCGACCCGGTGATGGTGTCGGCATAGAGGATCACCCGGCCTTCGATGTTGCGCGCCGCCCGCCCGATGGTCTGCACCAGGCTGGTCCGCGACCGCAGGAACCCCTCCTTGTCGGCGTCGAGGATGGCGACCAGGGCGCATTCGGGGATGTCGAGGCCCTCGCGCAGGAGGTTGATGCCGACGAGCACGTCGAAAACGCCGAGCCTGAGGTCGCGGATGATCTCGATGCGCTCGAGGGTATCGATGTCCGAGTGCATGTAGCGCACGCGCACGCCGTGCTCGTGCAGGTATTCGGTCAGGTCCTCGGCCATGCGCTTGGTCAGGGTGGTGACCAGGGTGCGCTGGCCCCGCGCCGCGCAGGCCTTGGCCTCGGCCAGCAGGTCGTCGACCTGGGAGTCCACCGGCCGCACCATGCACAGGGGATCGATGAGCCCCGTCGGGCGCACTACCTGCTCGACGAAGACGCCGGCCGTCCGCTCGATCTCCCACGGTCCCGGGGTGGCGGAGACGAAGATGGTCTGCGGGCGCATGGCCTCCCATTCCTCGAACTTCAGCGGCCGGTTGTCGACGCACGACGGCAGGCGGAAGCCGAATTCGGCGAGGGTGGTCTTGCGGTTGAAGTCGCCGCGGAACATGCCGCCCAGCTGGGGCACCGTGACGTGGCCTTCGTCGACGATGAGCAGCGCGTTCTCGGGCAGGTACTCGAACAGCGTCGGCGGCGGCTCCCCCGCCTTGCGCCCGGTGAGATAGCGCGAATAGTTCTCGATGCCGGCACACGAGCCGGTGGTTTCCAGCATCTCCAGGTCGAACGTGGTGCGTTCCTCGAGCCGCTGGGCCTCGAGCAGCTTTCCCTGGCCGAGGAACTCCTCGACGCGCGCCTTCAATTCCTCCTTGATCCTGGGCATGGCCTGCTGGAGGGTCGGGCGCGGGGTGACGTAATGGCTGTTGGGGTAGACGACGATCCCGTCCAGGGCCGAGACCTTCTCGCCGGTCAGGGGGTCGATCTCCCAGATGTCCTCGAGCTCGTTGCCGAACAGCGATAACCGCCAGGCCCGGTCCTCCAGGTGCGAGGGGAAGATCTCGATGACGTCGCCGCGCACGCGGAAGGTGCCGCGGAAGAAGTCCGCGTCGTTGCGCCGGTACTGGAGCTCGACCAGGCGCTTGAGCACGTCGGCGCGCTCGACGGTGGTTCCGGGCCGGAGGGACACCGCCATCTGGGCATAGGTCTCGACGGCGCCGATGCCGTAGATGCAGGACACCGACGCCACGATGATCACGTCGTTCTGCTCGAGCAGGGCCCGCGTCGCCGCGTGGCGCATGCGGTCGATCTGCTCGTTGATGGAGGCGTCCTTCTCGATGTAGGTGTCGGTGCGCGGCACGTAGGCCTCGGGCTGGTA
>JBHHXI010000198.1:0-3414 GCA_046756945.1 Rhodospirillales bacterium | reverse complement strand
ATGAAGGTCGAGGGCACCCACTACCGCACCATCTGGCCGGCCGCGGACGGCTGGGCGGTGGAGGTCATCGACCAGACGCGGCTGCCCCACGCCTTCGTCACCGTGCGCCTGGAAACGGTCGCCGACGCGGCCCGCGCCATCACCGCCATGCAGGTGCGCGGCGCCCCCCTGATCGGCGCCACGGCGGCCTACGGCCTGTGCCTGGCGGTGCGGCAGGACCCCTCCGACGGCGCCCTCCGATCGGCCTTCGAGCTCCTGCTCGGGACCCGGCCGACGGGGGTGAACCTGCGCTGGGCCCTGGACGACATGATGGGCGTCCTCGGGCAGTTGCCGCCCGGGCGCCGGGCCGGGGCCGCCTACCGGCGGGCCGCCGAGATCTGCGACGAGGACGTGGAGATCTGCGCCGCCATCGGCGACCACGGACTGGCGCTGATCGAACAGGCGTGGGAGAGGAAAGGCAAAACCGGCCGCATCGACGTGCTCACCCACTGCAACGCCGGCTGGCTGGCGACGGTGGACTGGGGCACGGCGCTGGCGCCCGTCTACAAGGCCCACGACCTGGGCCTCCCCATCCACGTATGGGTGGACGAGACGCGGCCGCGCAATCAAGGCGCGCGCCTGACGGCATGGGAGCTGGGGCAGCACGGGGTCGCCCACACCGTCGTCGTCGACAACGCGGGCGGGCACCTGATGCAGCACGGCATGGTCGACCTGTGCATCACCGGGACCGACCGCACGACGGCCTCGGGCGACGTGTGCAACAAGATCGGGACCTATCTGCAGGCCCTCGCCGCCTTCGACAACGGGGTGCCGTTCTACGTCGCCCTTCCCGGCCCGACCATCGACTGGACCATCCGCGACGGCGTCCGCGACATCCCCATCGAGGAGCGCGACGCCGGCGAGGTGACGCGCATGAGCGGGCGCACCGCCGACGGCGCCGAGGCCTGGGTGACCATCACGCCCAAGGGCAGCCCGGCGGCCAACTACGCCTTCGATGTCACGCCGGCCCGCCTGGTGAGCGGGTTGATCACCGAGCGCGGGGTGTGCGGGGCCTCCGCGGACGGCCTGGCGGGCCTGTTTCCCGAGCACAAGGCCCGGGCGCCATGAAACACCAGCGCCGGCGCCGGGAGATCATCGACACGGCGCGCACGATGAACGCGCTCGGCCTCAACCGCGGCACCTCGGGCAACATCAGCGCGCGCGTCGACGGCGGGCTGCTCATCACCCCTTCGGGCATCCCGTATGAGGAATGCCGCCCCGGCGACATCGTCGAGATGGGCATGGACGGCGCCTCCGACGACCGGCGCCGGCCGTCCAGCGAGTGGCGTTTCCACCGCGACATCCTGGCCGCCCGCCCCGAGGTCGGCGCCGTCGTCCACGCCCACTCCACCTTTGCCACGACGCTCGCCTGCCTGGGCCGCGGCATCCCGGCGTTCCACTACATGATCGCCGTCGCCGGCGGCAGGGACATCCGCTGCGCCCCCTACGCCACCTTCGGCACGCAGGCGCTGTCCGGGGCGGCGGTGAAGGCGCTGGAGGGCCGCCGCGCCTGCCTGCTCGCCAACCACGGCATGATCGTGGTCGGACCGGCCCTGAAGGCGGCCCTGGCCCTGGCCGTGGAGGTGGAGGCCCTGGCCGAGCAGTACTGGCGCGTCCTGCAGGTGGGCGAGCCCACCCTGCTCGACGACGCCGAGATGGACGTGGTGCTGGAGAAATTCAAGGCCTACGGCCAGAACGCCGGCGGACAGGGGAAAACCGGGTAACGGTTGGCGCCCGCCGGGGCGGGCGGCGGCTTCGTCAGCCGCCGACCCTAGTGCACGTCGGACCAGACCTTGCGCTTGAGCGCATACAGCATGGCCGTAAGCACGAGGAGGAAGAGCAGCGTCTTGATCCCCAGACGCTTGCGGTCCTCCATCTCCGGCTCCGCCGCCCAGGCGAGGAAAGTGGTAACGTCCGTGGACATCTGTTGCACGGTGGCCTTGGTGCCGTCGGCGTACTCCACCGCGCCGTCCGACAGCGGCGGCGGCATGGCGATCTGCTGGCCGGGGAAGTGCTCGTTGAAGAACAATCCCTCCATCACCTCGACGCCCGCGGGCGCCTCGTCCCGGTAGCCGACGAGCACGGCATGCAGGTAGTCCACCCCGCCCTTGCGGGCCTTGGTCATCACCGACAGGTCCGGCGGCAAGGCGCCGGAATTGGCCGCCCGCGCCGCCTGGTCGTTGGGGAACGGTGAGGCGAACGGATCGGACGGCTTGGCCGGCCGGGTAAACATTTCACCCTCGTCATTGGGGCCGTCCTCGACCTCGAACTCGGCGGCGAGGGCCTTGACCTCGTCATCGCTGAAGCCGACCGATCGCAGGTGGCGGTAGTAAACAAGTCTGAGCGAGTGGCAGGCGGCGCAGAGCTCGGTGTAGACCTGCAGGCCGCGTCTGAGCGCGGCGCGGTCGTAGGTGCCGAAGACGCCGTTGAACGACCACGCCTGGGCCGGCGGTTTCGGGGCCTCGGCGGCGAAAGCCGTGCCGGCGCCGAGGGTCAGCGCCAGGGCGGCGCCGAGAACGAATTTGCGCATCAGGCCGTCTCCGTGACCGCGTTGGATTCTTTGGTGACCGCCGCGCTGATGCTTTCCGGCAGGGGCCGTGGCCGCTCCAGCTTGCCGAGCACGGGCATGACGACCAGCAGATGAAGGAAATAGTACGCCGTGGCCACCTGCCCGATCCTGAGAAACGGGACCTTGCCCATGAACATGGCATCGGGACTGTTGAACCCGACCCAGCCGAGGACAATGCAGTCGATGACGAAGAACCAGAAAACCTGCTTGTAGATGGGCCGGAACCGGGCGCTGCGCACCTTCGAGGTGTCCAGCCAGGGCACAAGCACGAGGATCAGGACGGAGCCGAACATGGCGACAACCCCGATCAACTTGGCCGGGATGAACCAGATGTCGAACGTGATCGCCCTGAGGATCGCATAGAACGGCGTCAGGTACCATTCGGGCACGATGTGGGGTGGCGTCTGCAGGGGATTGGCCTTGATGTAGTTGTCGGGCTCAAGGAAAAAGTTGGGCGCGAAAAACACGAAACCGAGGAAGACCAGCATGAACACGCCGAGCCCGAACAGGTCCTTGATCGTGTAGTAGGGATGGAACGGAAGGATGTCCTGCGGTCCCTTGGCGTCGATCCCCAGCGGGTTGTTGGAATGGTGCACATGCAGCGCCCACAGGTGCACGAACACCAGGGCGAAGATCACGAAGGGCAGCAGGTAGTGCAGCGCGAAGAAGCGTTGGAGCGTCGGATTGTCGACCGAGAACCCGCCCCACAACCAGCTCACGATCGGTTCGCCGATCAGCGGAACGGCGGAGAACAGGCTGGTGATCACGGTGGCGGCCCAGAAGCTCATCTGCCCCCACGGCAGCAC
>JBHHXI010000197.1:0-3429 GCA_046756945.1 Rhodospirillales bacterium | reverse complement strand
TTTCCGCCGTCGGGTGGAAGGAGACCGGAAGGCAGGCGGCGCGGGCGTCCCGGCGATGACCGGGCGGGCGCCGATTAGGGGGACTTTTCTTCCGGGGAGTTAAGGGCGCGGCGCCGGGGTCATGTGCCGGCCAGCGCCCGGTCCAGGAAATCGAGCCGGTCCTGGCCCCAGAACATCTGGTCGTCGAAGACGTAGGTGGGCGCGCCGAACACGCCGCGCTCAATGGCTTCGGCGGTGTAGGCTGCGTATTCGGCGGCCACCGGTCCGCTTGCGGCCGCCTCCAGCAGGGCGTCGCCGTCCATGCCGATCTCGCCGGCGATGGTGCGCAAGGTCCCGGTGTCGGCGATGTTCCGTTCCTCGGCCCAGACCGCCTTGAGGATGGCGTTGGTCAGCCTGCCGCAGTCCTGATCGCCCTGTTTGGCCGCGATCACCATGCCCGCCGCCGGCCACTCGGCGGCGGGAAAGTACTGGGGTTTCAAATTCAGCGGCATCCCCACGAAGTCCCGCCAGCGCGCCAGTTCCACCAGGCGGTAGGCTTGGCGCTGGGGCGCGCGCTTGCCCAACGGCAGGCCGCCCGAGACCGGGAAGACCTCCTGCAGGCTTACCGGCTTGTAGTCGATGGCCGCCCCGTGACGGCGGGCCGTTTCCTCCAGCCGCACGCCGCCCAGATAGGTCCACGGCGAGTTGAGTGAATAATAGTACTGGATGGTCCTGGTCATGGCCGCCTCCCTGGCGCGAATTCCCGGCGGGGCATGATGGCCAATGCGCGCGCCGCGTCAAGGGGCGCGCCGCCGCATCCGCCGGCTATTGCCCGGCGCGCTCGATTTCGAGTTCGCCGCCGCTTTCGAAATAGCGGTACGCGTCGACGCCGCCCAGGACCACGCCGTCGAAGCCCAGATCGATGATGCCGAACACGTAGGACTGTGTGTCGCCGGTGATGATCTTCTGCCATGCGGCGCGCCAGTACCTGACATAGTACCTGTCCGGGTCTCCATAAAACGGTCCGCCGATCCACCTGGGCGAGCCTTCCCGCCATGTGGGCTTCCAGTAGTGGCGGTAGCGTGCCGCCGAGCCGATGTCCATGTAGGCCAGCACAAGCCGGCGCGCGCCCGTCTTCTTGTACTTCAGGCCTTCGACGGCCCGCTTGGTCAGGGGGGTTCGCCCGTGGAAGACGTCGACGACGACCAGGTCGAAGTTGGTGCCGCGCAGCGTCATGGTGAACTCCTCCTGCCGGCCGAAAGGCGCGGAGTTCCGCAGATACAGAAAGTTCCTCACCGTCTTCAGCGAAAGCACGCTGGCGCCGTTTTCGTGGAAGGGGCGCCTGGGATAGCGGGGCAGGCTGCCCAGCTCCTGGGCGCGGGCATGGGCGACGAACGGGACGTAGCCCCTGGCCGCGTTGCGCCGGTGGGAGCCGTTTACGGTCTTCGCCTTCCGGCCGTAGTCCATGACCAGGACCCGGAGCCCGTTGGTCCGGGCCAGGTCGGTCAGTTTCAGGAGTTTCTCCTGGCGCTCGGCCGGCGTCGGCTTGTCGAAGTCCGGGTCGCCGAAGTCCGCGTCGCCGAAGTACAGCGCCTCCTGAAGGACGCCGTCTATGGAACGCATGTAGGTGCGGGCTGGGGCTCGTTTGGTCGAGTCGATGGCGTCGACTTTCGTCAGCAGCTCGAGGCCGTTCTGGGGGATGATCAGAAAGTCCCGCCGGTTCCGCCGGGCGAAGGCGCCGATGGCCTGGATGAACCGGCGCATCTCCTCGCGGTAATCGCGCGCCGGGGCGGCCGGTGCCGGGGCCGGCGCCGGGGCGGCGTCCTGTTCCTGCGGTTGCTGGGCGCCGCCCTGGCCCGGCTCCTGGGCGCCGGCGGGAGCCAGAGCGAGGACGACGAACGCCAGAACGGCTGTTATGCGTGGAACCAACATGCGCGCCATCCCCGATTCCATTTGGTGCATGTCCAGTTGTAACGCAACAGGGGGCCGGTTGGGAAAGGGGAAGTCGGTGGGAGGCCGGTGGACCTATCCAAGCATCGCCACCACCTCCTCGGCGATGGCGAGCGACGACGTGAGTCCCGGCGATTCGATGCCGTACAGGGCGACCAGGCCCGGAATGCCGTGCACGCGGTTGTCCTGGATGACGAAATCGGCGGGCGGCTGGCCGGGCGCCTGGATCTTGGGGCGGACGCCGGCGTAGCCGGGCCTGAGGGCGTCGTCCTCGAGCGCCGGCCAATATTCGCGGATGGCGGCGTAGAAAGCGGCCGCCCGGCCGGGATCGACGGCGTAGTCGATCTTGTCCACCCATTCCACATCGGGGCCGAAGCGCCCTTGTCCGCTCAGATCCAGGGTGTAGTGCAGGCCCAGGCTGGCGGGCCGGGGCAGGGGGTAGATCAGGCGTTCGAACGGCGGCCTGGCGGACAAATAGAAATAGTTTCCCTTGGCCAGGTAGCGCCGGGGGATGGTCGCCGCCGGCATCCCTTCGATGGAGGCGCTCACGGCCTGGGCGCCGAGGCCGGCGCAGTTGACCAGGGTGCGGCAGGCCAGGGTCGCCGGCTCGGCGCCGCCGACCTCGACGATCACGCGGGCGTCCCCGTTGCCGGCGGCGATCCGCCCGCCCGTGACCGGGCTGCGGAACGCGATTACCGCCCCGGCGGCCTCGGCGTCCCCCTGCAGGGCAAGCATGAAGGCGTGGCTGTCGACAATGCCGGAAGAAGGCGACAGCAACGCGGCCACGGCGCGCAGGGCCGGCTCCAGCGCCGAGACCCGGTCCCGGTCCAGCCACTCCAGGTCAACCACCCCGTTGGCGCGAGCGCGGGCGCGCAGGTCCTCCAGGGCCGGGATCTGGCTTTCCCCGGTGGCGACGATCAGCTTGCCGCAACGCCGGTGCTCGATCCCGTGCGCGGCGCAGTATGCGTAAAGCAACTGCCGTCCCCTGACGCACAGCCGGGCCTTGAGGCTTTCGGCGGGGTAATAGATGCCCGCGTGAATGACCTCGCTGTTGCGCGAGCTGGTGCCCGTGCCGATGGTCTCGGCCGCCTCCACGACGACGACCTCGCGCCCCTTGAGCGCCAGCGCCCGCGCCACCGCCAGGCCGATCACGCCGGCGCCGATCACCGCGCAGTCTATGGTATCCGCCATGCCTGTCTCTTGATATTACCAATCCGGGGGCGGAGTTTGTGCGCCGGCCGCCGGCCGGTCAAGCCGGTGGTGGTGCGCCCGGCCGTCCGGGTCCGCCGCACATCACCAAAAATTGAACCGGAAACGGGTTGCCCTCATGCACCCCGTGAGGCCAAGTTCCGGGATGGAACAGGATTTCCGCACCGAGACCCGCCGCCCCTGGCGGGAGCCGCGGGGGCGTCCCCCGCATACCGTAGCCGGGGGGACACCCCCCGTGTCCCCCCGGGGGCCGGCGATGGGACGGCGCGGCGCGGCGCTCGCCGTCGCCGC
>JBHHXI010000196.1:0-3434 GCA_046756945.1 Rhodospirillales bacterium | reverse complement strand
CCCCGCCCGGAAACCCGCAGGGGCGCGGCCTTGACGCGGTAGGACAGGTATGGACAATGAACCGCGACAATTCCATCCGGACCGGGGTACGACCCATTATCTTCGGTGGCGCTGAACGGGCGGCACCGGCGGGGCCGTTCCAGAGTCGCATCGAAGACAAGCGACGGAAAAAATTCCGAGTAAGGGAGGAACCACAATGCGCACTACATTCAAACCGATGCTGGCGGTGGCCGGCATCGCGGCGGTGTTTATCGCGGCGGTCGTCGCGCCGGCCCTGGCCGGCATCAAGAAGCCGGCCAATTACCCCACGCGCCCGATCACGATCATGTTTTGCTTCGGCAAGGCGGGCGGATCGGCGCAGTCGATCCAGGCCCTTCAGGGTCCGGCGTCGAAGATCATGGGGGTCAAGGTCAACATGCTCAGCAAGCCGGGCGGCGGCGGCCTCAACTGCCTGCCGGACTTCAAGCAGACGCCGCCCGATGGCTACACCATCCTTCAGCATATCGACGCGCTTCCGGCCAAGTACGCCGCCGGGGCGACCGATCTCAATCCGGCCAAGGACCTGGAGCCGCTTCTGATCATGAACGTGGCGCCGTCGGGGCTTTACATCCGGGGCGGCGACAAGCGCTTCCTCACCAACGGCAAGCCCGATTTCGAAAAGGTCCTGGCCTATGCCAAGAGCGGCAAGGGGAAACTGGCGGTCTCCAACATCAACGTTCCCATGGAACTGGTGACCATGGCGGTGTTGGAGAATCATTTCGGCTTCAAGGCCAAGCAGGTGCTGTTCGCCAAGCCCGCGCAACGGTATGGCGCGGTCATCGGCGGCAAGCTCGACGTCCTGTTCGAACAGCCGGGCGACGTGTCGAAGCACGTGCAGGCGGGAAAACTGGCTCCGGTGCTGTCCATCTGGCCGGAGCGGTTCAAGATCGCCCCGGATACGCCGGCCACCGGGCCGGACTACGGTCTCAAGTGGTCTCCGCTGTTGCGTTTCCGCGGGCTTTTCGTCAAGAAGGGCACGCCGAAGGAGATCGTGACGTACCTCCAGGCGGTGTTCAAGGAAGCCTACAACACCAAGGAACACCAAGCCTTCATCAAGAGGAAAAGCCTGGACATCGTGGAATCCTACCGCAGTCCGGCCGATACCAAAAAGGAGCTGGAAGGCGCGATAGCCACGTACGCCAAGGTCTTCAAGGAATTGGGGCAAAAAGTCCGCCCCGGCCTGTAGCCCACGTCTGACGGCTGGTAACCAGAGAACCGCTCGCCTGCCCGCCGGGCAGGCGAGCGGCGCGTTTGCGGGGCATTTTCTTGCCGCAACCGGGGACGGGAACGGTGTGGAGGTTTTCATGGCGGACAGCAAGCGGATAGGACGCCCCGCGTCGCGGCAAAGCCTGGTCGAGGCCGTCGTCTGGCTGGCCCTCGCCATCGCGGCCTTCATCGTGACCTTCGAGTTCGACGGCCCCCTGCCCACATTCGAGCTTGGCGCCGCCTTTTGGCCGCGGGTGGTGATCGCCGGCGTCATCGTATCCGCCGGCGTTCTTCTGGTGACCAGCCTGTTCGCCGGTGCCGGGGAGCCCGGGCCCGCCATCGACGAAAGAATGACCGACGCGCTGCCCGAGGACGCCGCCCACGTCACCAAGAAAACCCTCGCCATCTTCGTCATCCCCCTGGTCTACGTCTATGCCATCCACAAGCTGGGATTCCTGCTGATCACGCCGATCTTCCTGCTCGGGTACATGTATCTCCTCGGGGTCAGGCGGTGGGTGACCCTGATCGCGGTGACGGCGGGGTTCTATGGCGCCGTGGTCCTGATTTTCGTCAAGCTGATCTTCACGCCGCTTCCGCAGGGGGCCGGTATCTTCCACTCCCTCAACGGGCAGTTGATCGGCCTCATTCAATAGGGCGGGTCGCGCTGGGGGCATGGAAAACTTTATCGACGGCACGGTACTGCTTTTCACCGATCCGGCCGGGATCGCCATTTTCATCTTTGGCCTGTTCGGAGGGCTGGTCTTCGGCGCCATCCCCGGTCTCAGCCTGCTCACCCTGGCCGCCGTTCTGCTGCCGTTTTCGGCGTGGCTGACGGCCGAGCACGCGATCATGCTGTACGGCGTCATTTACGTGTCCGGCGTGTACGGGGGCGCCATCACGGCCATCCTCTTCAACATTCCGGGGTCGGTGGAAAACGCGCCCACCGCCTTCGACGGCTATCCCATGACCCGCAAGGGGCAGGCGGGCAAGGCCATCGGCTTCGCCGTGACCTGTTCGGCCGTCGGCGGGACCGTTTCGGCGGTCCTGATGATGATGGCCACGGAGCCCATCGCCGACTTCGCCATCAGCACGTTCGGTCCGGTCGAGGTCTTCGCCGTGGTCTTCTTCGGCTTGACCGTGGTCGCCGGCATCGGGACGCGTTCTTTGGCCAAGGGCTGGCTTTCGCTGCTGCTGGGTCTTTTCCTCGGCCTCATCGGCGGCGATCCGGTGGGCGCCGTGCCGCGGTTCACGCTGGGGTCCCTTTACCTGACCGGCGGCCTCAACTTCGTGCCCCTCATCCTCGGCTTCTTCGCCGTCACCGAGGTTTTCGTCCAGGGCCAGCGGGTGGCGACCGGGACCCACGTGCCGTCCAAGGTGTCGGTGGCCTATCCGTCGGTGATGGAGTTCTGGCGCCTTAAGGTCGCGGTCGTCCGCTCCGCCGTCATCGGCTGGTTCTGCGGGTTGCTGCCGGGCATCGGCGCCACCCTTGCCGCCTTCGTCTCCTACAACGAAGCGGTGCGCTGGTCCAAACACCCCGAAACCTTCGGCCAGGGCGACCCGGAAGGCGTGGTCGCGCCCGAGACCGCCAACAACGCGGCCACCGGCGCCGCGATGATCCCGCTTCTCGCCCTCGGCCTGCCGGGCGGCGCGCTGACCGCCATCATGATCGGCGTCTTCAATCTGCACGACATGGATATCGGCCCCCTGATCATGATCGAGGCCCATGACCTGGTCTGGGTGCTGTTCGCGTCCATGTTCTGGGCGAGCCTGGCGATCCTGTTTCTCGGGATCATCGAGGCAAAGGGCATCGTCCACCTGCTGCGCATCCCGTTTCCCATCCTGGCGCCGGCCATCCTGGTCTTCTCGACCATTGGCGCCTATGCGCTCCGCGCCAACATCCTGGACGTCTACACCATGTTCGGGGCGGGCATCGCCGGCTTCTTCATGCGCCGCGGCGACTATTCCATTCCGGCGGTGGTGATGGGGGTGATCCTCGGCCAGATCGGCGAAAACGTGTTCGCCCAGGCCATGGTCATGATCGACTACAACTTCCTCAACTTTTTCACCGAACCCATTTCCGCCGTGCTGATCGGCGGCGGCCTGGCCACCATCGCCTACAACATCGTCAAGCACACCCGGTCCTACCTGGCCACCTTCGGCCGGCTCGACGAGACGACGGCGCACGAACC
>JBHHXI010000195.1:0-3574 GCA_046756945.1 Rhodospirillales bacterium | reverse complement strand
GGCCGGGCGCTGTGTTCCCCGGCTTCCTGGGCGGCCCGGAGACGGTGGGGCGCGGCAGAACGTTGCGCCTGGCGGGGGTGAGCGTGCTCACCTCCACCCGCTACCCGCAGCCGTTTTCAGGCTTGCTGGCCGCCCGTGAAGCCATCGTCGATATGTCGGGGTCGGTGGCCAACTATAGCCCCTTCTCGCGCACGCTTAACATCGTATTGGTGTTGGAGCCACAATCCGGCCTGGACAACGCCGACTACGACGACGCCGTGCGCCGCGCCAGCCTCAAGCTCGCCGACCGGCTGGCCCGGCTGGCGGTCGATCTTGAACCGGATGAGAAGACCGTCTTCGACTTCTCAACGCGCGATCCGCAGTTACCCAACGTGGCTTACTTCTACCAGATTCAGGGCCAGGGCAGTATGGCCGACACCTACCTGTACGGCCAGACGATCGAGAACCTGGTGCCGACCCTGATCCACCCCAATGAGGTCATGGACGGCGCGCTCGTCAGCGGCGTCTATGTCTATGCCGCGTTCAAGAACCCGACCTATTTGCATCTCAACAACCCTATCATTTGGGAATTGCAGGCGCGCCGCGGGGTGGACCTGAATTTTGTCGGCGTCATTCTCAACCGGGGGCACAACTACACCCAGACCGAGAAGGAACGTTCATCGTACTGGGCCGCCAAGTTAGCCGGTTTTCTTGAAGCCGACGGCGTTATCTTGACGGCTGAAGGCGGCGGCAATTCCGCTATCGACATGATGCTGGCCTGCCAGTATATGGAACAGACCGGCATCAAGACGACAGTGCTCTCGTATGAAAGCCCCGGCGCGGACGGGCGCGACTTCCCGCTGTTTTACAGCGTGCCCGAAGCCGACGCACTGGTCAGCATTGGCTCGGACGCGGACCTGCTGGCGATGCCCCTGGTCGAAAAGGTTATTGGCGATGAGCGGCTGCTCGACGGCGAGACGCCGGCCATTGGCCCGTTCGACATTCGGGTGTATTTCCAATTCAGTGGGTTAAGCCAAATCGGCGGGAATGTGTTGGCCGGACGGGAATTTTAGATGACCATAAAAATCGCTCACTACATCAACCAGTTTTTTGCCGGCATCGGCGGCGAGGACAAAGCCGGCGCGCCGTTCGAGGTGCGCCAGGGCGCAGTCGGGCCGGGCCGCGCTTTGCAAATGGCCCTGGGCGATCGCGCCTCGGTGGTGTGCACGCTCGTTTGCGGTGATAACACTTTCCACGAGCGGCGCGACGACGTAATCGAGGCTGCGCTCGACGCGCTCCGGGAGTCCGGGGCCGATTTGCTGGTGGCCGGCCCGGCCTTCAACGCCGGTCGTTATGGCCTGGCCTGCGCGGCCTTGTGCGCAGCGGCTAACGAGGCGCTCGATATGCCGGTGATCACCGGCCTGTTTGCCGATAATCCTGCGGTGGAGATCTATCACGACCGGGTGGTTATCGTCTCGACCGGCAACTCGGCGGCCGGCATGAAGGCCGCCATTGGCGACATCGTCCGCGTCGGAATGAAACTGGCAAACGGCGAACCGTTGCAACCGGCTGCTGAGGAAGGCATCTTCCCGTTGGGCTATCGCGCCAATTGGGTGGCCGAAACGCCGGCGGCGACCCGAGCCGTAGATATGCTGCTGGCAAAGATCAATGGCCTTCCCTTTAGGAGCGAAATCATCCTGCCCCCGCCACCGGAACGGATCCCGCCGGCCCCGCCCGTGCCTGACCTGTCCACGGCGACCATCGCGCTTGTCACCGAAGGCGGGCTGGTGCCGCTCGACAACCCCGACCGCATCGAGTCGTCGAGCGCAACCCGTTGGGCGCGCTACCCGCTGGAAATGCTGGCCGAAAACGACGGCGCGGGCTTCCATTCAATTCACGCCGGTTACGACGCGCGCTGGGTGAACGCCGACCCGAACCGCCTGGTGCCGCTCGATGCGGCGCGGGCGCTCGAGGAGGCCGGGGTGATCGGTAAGTTGCACGATTATTTCTATGTGACGGTCGGTACCGGCACCACGGTTCCAAATGCAACCACGATGGGTGAGCAGATAGCGCGGCAGCTTATCTCGGACGGCGTTCACGCCGCCATTGTCACCGGCACCTGAGGGACCAGCACGCGTTGCGGCGCAACGCTGGCAAAAGAGATCGAACGGGCCGGCCTGCCGGCGGTCATTCTGACGGCGATGACTTCTATGCCGGTGCACGCCCTCGTCGTTGCCGCCGGGTTGGTGCAGGCGGGGGTGTTTAAGTACGTGGTCGTGCTCGGCGGCGGCTCGCAGGCCAAGCTGGGTATGAAATTCCTGGGGCATCTCAAGTCCGGCGTGCCGGTTATGGAAGACGTGCTGGGGGCGATGGCCTTCGTCGTCGGTCCCGGCAACGGTAGCGACCCGGTATTCCGGCTCGATATTGTGGGGCGGCATCCCATCGGCGCCGGTTCGTCGCCGCAAGCGTTGTACAAAGCCCTGGTCGTCGAGCCGCTCGCGCGCGCCGGGCTGAAGATGACCGATGTCGACCGCTATGCGGTCGAGCTGCACAACCCGGAGATTACGGTTCCGGCCGGCAGCGGCGACGTGCCGCAAACCAACTACCGTGCGCTGGCTGCAATGGCCGTCATGCGCAAGGAAATTGAGCGCGCGGCGATGGACGATTTCGTTGCCCGGCGTGGGCTGCCCGGTTTCGCCCCGACCCAGGGCCACATCCCGGCCGGCGTGCCCTATCTGGGCCACGCGCGGGCGGCGATGCTGGACGGGGGTTTATCGCGGGTGATGGTCGTCGCCAAGGGCAGCCTGTTTCTGGGGCGTATGACTCAAATGGCGGACGGCGTGTCGTTCATTTTGGAGAAACCATAACCGCCCCGTTCGGGAAACTCTATTTTGAGGAGTCGGACCGTCCCTGGCGGGACAACAACGACAATGAAAATGGAGTGCAGGGCTTGCTCTGCCCAGGCAAACCAAGGTTTGCACTCCTGTTTTCAGAGGAGACAGAATATGGACCTAAAAGGCAAACGTGTGATCGCTATTGGCGAACGGGAAGGCGTGCAAGGGCCCAGCCTCAAGGCACTGGCCGAGGCGGCCGGCGCGGAGGTGATCTACTCGACCACGCAATGCTTTGTCTGAACGGCCGCCGGGGCTATGGACCTGGATGACCAGGCCAACGTCAACCGCCTGGCCGAGACGCAAGGGACGGACGACATGCTCGTTCTGCTCGGCCAGCCGGATCCGAACAGCTCCGCGCTGTTCGCCGAGACGTTCACCCAGGGCGATCCGACCTGGGCAGGTCCATTGGCCGGAGTCCCGTTGGGGCTCCCTGTATATCATATCCTTGATCCTGAGATCAAAGCGCTGATAGATTCGGAGCTGTATGAGGAGCACGTTGGCTTGCTGGAGTTATCGGCCGATGTGGATGAGATAGTTAAGTGGGTTAAGTAGTTGTCCAGAAATAACTTGGCGTTTTTGCAGGGTGTTTCTTGGGGAAAAGTGAAAAGTTATTTACGGACAGTTACTAAGTACTATCGGGAGATGGAATAGTGGTTGGCAACGGTCCACTAAAGATTCTCGATGAAGGGCAAATTCACTCG
>JBHHXI010000194.1:0-3576 GCA_046756945.1 Rhodospirillales bacterium | reverse complement strand
CGCGGCGTGCGCCCGATGGGCGACTGGTCGATGTCCACCACCTTGTCGATGAACTCCAGCCCCTCGATGCGGTCGTGGGCGCCGGGGTGCAGGCGGGCGCCGTGCAGGCGCCGGGCCAGGGCCCGGTACAGGGTCTCGACGACAAGGGTCGATTTGCCGCCGCCGGAAACGCCGGTGACGCAGGTGAACACGCCGAGGGGAAAGTCGACGGTGATATGGGCCAGGTTGTTGGCCCGGGCGCCGACGACGCCGAGGCAGCGGCCCTCGCGCCCGGCGCGGCGCCGGGCCGGCACCGGGATCTGGAGGAAGCCCGTGAGGTACTGGCCGGTCAGGCTTTCCGGGCTTCCCATGACGTCGGCCGGGGTGCCCCGGGCGACGACGCGGCCGCCGTGAATGCCGGCCCCGGGTCCCATGTCGACCACGTAATCGGCGCTGAGGATGGCTTCCTCGTCGTGCTCGACGACGATCACGGTGTTGCCCAGGTCCCTGAGCCGCTTGAGGGTGCCCAGCAGGCGGTCGTTGTCGCGCTGGTGCAGGCCGATGGAGGGCTCGTCCAGCACATAGAGCACGCCGGTCAGCCCCGAGCCGATCTGCGACGCCAGGCGGATGCGCTGGCTCTCGCCGCCCGACAGGGTGGCCGAGGCCCGCGACAGGGTGAGGTATTCCAGCCCCACGTTGACCAGGAAGTGCAGCCGTTCGTTGACCTCGCGCAGGATGCGCCGGGCGATTTCGCGCTGGGTCGGCGTCAGGCTTTCTTCCAGGCGGGCGAACCAGGCATGGGCCCGGTCGATGGACATCTCGGTCGTTTCGCTGATGTGCAGGCCGGCGATCTTCACCGCCAGGGCCTCCGGTTTCAGCCGGTGGCCGGCGCAGGTCTCGCACACGGTCACCGTCTGGTAGCGGCTGAGCTCGTCGCGCACCCACGACGAATCCGTCTCGCGCCAGCGGCGCTCCATGTTGGGGATGACGCCCTCGAACGGCTTCTTGATCTCGTAGGCCCGGAGGCCGTCGTCATAGACCATGGTCACCGGCTCTTTATCCGAGCCATACAGGATCATGCGGCGCACGGTGTCGCCGAGGGTCCCCAGCGGCGCCGACAGGTCTATACGGAAGTGCCGGGCCAGGCTTTCCAGGGTCTGGATGTAGTACTGGGACGTCGAATTGGCCCACGGCGCGATCGCGCCTTCGTCCAGGGACAGCCGGTCGTCGGGCACCACCAGGCCGGGGTCGAAGTACATCTCCGTTCCCAGCCCGTCGCAGGCCGGGCAGGCGCCGAAGGGGCTGTTGAACGAGAACAGCCGGGGCTCGATCTCGTCGATGGTGAAGCCGGAGACGGGGCAGGCGAACTTGGCCGAGAAGGTGACACGTTCGCCGCTGTCCGCGTCCTCGGTGAAGGCCAGGCCGTCGCTCAACGACAGCGCCGTCTCGAAGCTGTCGGCGAGGCGGCTGGCGATTCCGTCGCGCACCTTGAGGCGGTCGACGACGACCTCGATGTCGTGCTTGGTCTTCTTGTTCAGGGCCGGCACGTCTTCGATGTCGTAGAGCGCGCCGTCCACCTTGACCCGCTGGAAGCCGCGTTTCCGGATGTCCTGGAGCTCCCGTTTGTATTCCCCCTTGCGGCCGCGGACGATGGGGGCGAGCAGGTACAGCCGGGTGCCCCCGGTCATCTCCATCACCCGGTCCACCATCTGGCTCACCGTCTGGCTTTCGATGGGCAGCCCCGTCGCCGGCGAATGGGGAACGCCGACACGGGCGAACAACAGGCGCAGGTAGTCGTAGATTTCGGTCACCGTGGCGACCGTGGAGCGCGGGTTCCGCGACGTCGTCTTCTGCTCGATGGAGATGGCCGGCGACAGCCCGTCGATGGAGTCCACGTCGGGCTTCTGCATGAGCTCCAGGAACTGGCGCGCGTAGGCGGACAGGGACTCCACGTAGCGTCTCTGGCCCTCGGCGTAGATGGTGTCGAAGGCCAGCGACGACTTGCCCGAGCCCGACAGCCCGGTGATCACGGTGAGCGAGTCGCGCGGAATCTCCACGTCGATGTTGCGGAGGTTATGCTCGCGGGCGCCGCGGATCTCGATCTTGTCCATGGACCTTTTATATCCGGTCATTCGGAAGGGCCGGGCGTAACCGACCAGAATTATAGGGATCGGGGTGGGGTGTAAAGGGAGGCCGGGCGGTTAACCCCGCACGCCCGTTGTGGTAGGCTTGTACCAGCCTTGTACGAGGTTACCAACTGGTCCGTCCGCAAGGGGGGTGCGGCAATGCGATACCTGGCCGTCGTCGCGGTTCTGTTCCTGGGGCTCGCCTTGCCGGCGCGCGCCGACAGCCATCTCGAGGGCGTGGCCCGGGCCGGGATGGTGGTTGGGACGAAGATCACCAACTTCGACGCCATCGCCCGGGCCTTCAGGATTCCCGACAGGGCAGGGGTCGGGCTGGCCAAGGAGGTGGTGATCGAAGAGGGCGACGGCAGCCAACTTAAGGCATTGGACGTGCGCCGCGTTCCCGGAAGCGGCCATTTCGATATCGTCTTCACCGAGGGCAGCGACCGGGAGGGAACGTTCCACTACGTGACCACCGAGACCGGCGTGCTGGGGAACGTTTTTTTCAAGAGGCAAGGCTTTCCGCTCAGGGCCCTCTCCGCGGCGGCCTACGAGGACGCCTTCGACGATCAGGTCCAGTTCTGGCGCGCCTGGGCGCGGAAACAGGGGCGCTGAGGGCCGAAGCCCCGTCCGTCGACGGAGCGCCGGTCCCGATCGGCTTTCGTCACGCGCCATTAATTGTTCTTGATTTGTTCTATATCGTGATGTAGGCTCGATGCCGGGTCCGTGCCCCGGTTTATCCCCGTTTTCCACCGGACACCGTGTGGCGGCGGGGCGGGGAGCCGTGTACAGTACGCCGGAAGGACGTGAACAGGGGGTCCCATGGCAGGCAGCGTCAACAAGGTCATTCTGGTCGGCAACCTGGGGCGCGATCCCGAGGTCCGCTACGCCCAGGACGGCACCAAGATCGTCACCTTCTCCATGGCGACGTCGGAAAACTGGAAGGACAAGAACACGGGCGAGCGCCGCGAAAAGACCGAGTGGCACCGCGTCGTGCTGTTCAACGAACGCCTGGGCGACGTCGCCGAGAAATACCTGCACAAGGGCTCGAAGGTGTACATCGAAGGCGCCCTGCAGACCCGCAAGTGGACCGGCAACGACGGCGTCGAGAAGTACACCACCGAGGTGGTGCTGCAGCGCTTCCGCGGCGAGCTCACCATGCTCGACAGCCGCGGCGCCGGGAGCGGCGAATACGCGGCCGGCGAGGCCGGCGGCGCGGCGGCGGACGAGGCGCCGGCGGCGGCCGGCGAAACGGGCGGCCCGGGGGCCGGTCCCTCCGGCGGCGACCTGGACGACGAAATTCCGTTCTGAGGGGCCGGGGATCCGGCCCCGCGGTGGTGGCCTTATGGCCATGTGGGGGCTCCTGCCTGCGCGAAGCGGGAGCTTCGCCTCGGCGAGGGCAGGCCGCTCCCTACACCCCCGGGGGGGGGGGGGGGGGGGGGGGGGGGGGGGGGGGGGGGGGGGGGGGGGGGGG
>JBHHXI010000193.1:0-3679 GCA_046756945.1 Rhodospirillales bacterium | reverse complement strand
AGCGCCGTCTCGAAGCATAAGGCACCAGCAACGCCCTTTTTCAGCAGCCTGCTAAGCGTTCCCCGGATCGGCCGGTTCAGCCTTTGCCGGAAACCGGTACGCCCGTCCGGCCGGCCGTGTAGGCCCGCCCCAGGTACAGGCCGGTGCCCATGGCCACCGCGGCGATCGCCAGGAAGGCGGCGGCGTAGCTGTGGGTGAGCGCGACCAGGACGCCGAAGCCGGGCGGCACGAAGACGACGCCGGCGAACATGACGAACTGCACGGCGCCGGTGGCCTCGCCGATGGCGCCCTCGGGCGCCCGGCTGGCGACCTCGGAGAGAAAGACGCCGTTCCACCCGAAGCTGCTGGCCCCGATGGCGAGGGCGAGGACGCTGAGCAGGACCGGCGGCCAGTCCGCCGTGATCAGCGCCGTCGCCGTCAGGCATGCGGCCATCATCACGCCCAGGCCGGCGAGCACGGCGCGCGCCGAGATCATGCTCCCCGACAGGGCGCCCCAGAACAGGCGCCCGGCGATGCCGCCGGCCTGGACGACGGCGAGGACGAGGCCCGCCTGGATCAGCGGCATGCCCAGGGCGTCGGTCAGGTAGAGCACGAAGAAGGCGGCGACGGACGTCTGGCACCCGGCGTAGGCGAACCCCGCCGCCGCCAGGGCCCGCAGCATGGGATCGGCGCGCAGCAGTTTCAGCGGCGCGGCGATGCCGGCCACGGCGAGCGGCAGGTCGGGCCTGCGGTCGGCGTCGAAGGCGTCGCGCACCGGCTGTACCGCGGCGAGGACGGCGAGCGCCAGCCCGCCGACGGCCAGCGCCGCCGCCTGCCAGCCGAACCCGACGACGATGGCGGGCACCGCGGCCCCCGCCAGCAGGCCGCCCAGGGGCACGCCGGTCTGCCGGATGGAGAAGATCAGGGGCCGGCGCCGGGGCGATGACACCGCCGTCAGCACGTGGGCGCTGGCCGGACTTCCCGGGCCGTAGGCCATGCCGATGAACACCGCGCACGCCACCGCGGCGAGGGGCGAGGCGAGGACGATGGCCGCCATCCCGGCCGCCACGCACCCCATGGTGAGCTGGCTGACGCGCACGGCTCCGTAACGGGCCAGCAGCGTGCCCGCCGCCAGGCCGGCGACCATGGCGACGGAATAGGCGATGGACATGAAGGCGCCGATGTAGGTGGCGTCGACGCCGATGTCCGCCGCCGCCGCGGGCGCGAAGACGGCGACGGCGAACACCGCCATGGAAGTCATCGTCTGCATGGCGAGCATGGAGGAAAGGGCGGTGGTCAGTGTTGCGCGCATGGCTGGCACGGTAGCATTTGTTTGCGCAAACCCGCGACCCGGCTACGCTGAAGATACGAAAATCCCGGCGCGCGGCATTTCCTCTCTCCACCCGACGGTGTAGGGTGGCGCCATCCACCCTCCGCAGCGGCAGCGCCGCTGCTGCGGAGGACGGGCCGGAAGGACCGGGGACGATGACCGGAGAGACCCTGTACCGCGAGTACGACCGGGCGGCCCTGGACGCCCAGTACGACAACCGGACCGCCGTGCCCGAGCACGTCGAGCACCACGAACGCTGGACCCGCGACTGCGTCACCGTGCGCAGCGCCTACGCCGGCCGCCTCGACGTCGCCTACGGCGCGTCCGCCGCGGAAACCCTTGACCTGTTCCCCGCCACCGGCGGGCCGGCGCCGGTGCAGGTGTTTTTTCACGGCGGCTACTGGATGAGCCGCGACAAAAGCGACTTCAGCTTCCTGGCGCCGGCCTTCGTCGACGCCGGGGCCGCCATGGTGGTGGTCAACTACGCCCTCATTCCCGCCGTCGGCATGGACGAGCTGGTGCGCCAGTGCCGCTTGTCCGTGGCATGGGTGCACGGCAACGCGGCTTCCTTCGGCGGCGACGCGCGGCGCATTTTCGTCTCCGGCCACTCGGCGGGCGGCCATCTCGTGGCCATGATGATGGCCACCGACTGGCCGGCCTTCGCCGGATTGCCCCGGGACGTGGTGAAGGGCGGCTGCGCCATCAGCGGCGTGTTCGACCTGGACCCCGTGCGCCTGTGCTACCTGAACGACACCCTCGGCTTGACCCCCGCCCAGGTCGAGCAGAACAGCCCCGTCCGCCTCGCCCCCACATCCGACGCCCCCCTGATCGTCGCCGTCGGCGGCGACGAAAGCGACGAGTTCCGCCGCCAGAGCGCCGACCTGGGTGCCGCCTGGAGCGAACGGGGCGCACCGGTCCAGGTGATTACCCGTCCGGGGCTGAACCATTTCACCATCCTGGGCGATTTCGCGGACCGCGAAAGCCCCCTGACCCGGGCCGTGCTCGGGCAGATGGGACTGGCCTGAGGACGGCGGGACCCCCCTCAGTCAGCCGTCGCCCGCGGGTCGTGATGGGGCAGCAGGGCGACCAGGACGTTCGCCACCAGCATGGTTCCGGCCAGCCCATAAAAGACGGCGGCCAGGCCCCAGGCGTCGGCGATCAGGCCGCCGACCGGCGCCACCAGCACCGACAGCCCCGACTGGGTGCCGAACATGACGCTGGTGGCGCTGCCGCCGAGGCGCGGCGGGGTCAGGTCCATGAGCCAGCCGTGGATCACCGGGCGCGCCGCGAACAGGGCGAACCCGAGCACCGAGATGCCGGCGGTGAACAGAGGCCCGCTGCCGGCCAGGGTGAGGGCGGCGATGACCGCCGTGGCCGTGGTGAGCCCGGCGAGGACGACCGGGCGGCGGCCCACCCGGTCGGACCACGCGCCGGCGATGGGCCCGGCGATCATGCCCGCCACCTGCATCGCCATCAGCGCCACGCCCATCCCGAACGGCCCCACCTCCAGGACGTCGGCCAGATAGAGCGGCAGGAAGACGAGCAGACCGTTCTGGGTCATGGAACGAAAGCCGGCCATCAGGCACAGTCCAAGGACGGCCTTGTCGCGCAGCAACTCCACCAGGCCGGAAAAGTACTCGCCAAGATCCATGCCGCGGCGGGCTTCCCGGGCGCCGGGGGTGTCTTTCGGCAACAGCATGAGGGCGATCAAGCCGGCGGCGGCCAGCACCGGCAGCGCCGCCAGCGGCGCCGCGCCCTTCCAGGTGAGCCACACCAGCGACGCTCCCGCCGCCAGCGGCGCCACCGCGTCGCCGATGTTGGCGCCAAGGGCATGAATGGAAAGGGCATAACCCCTGTTGTCGGGATAGTGCTGGGACAGAAACGAGATCGCCGCCGGGTGCCACAGGTTGTTGGCGGCGCCGATGAGGGCGACGAGCACGGAAAGCATGACCATATGCCCGCCGAGCCCGAAGGCGAGCAGCGCGCCGCCGCCGACCACCAGGGCCGCCACCTGGAACACCACGCGCCGGCCGGTGACGTCGACGATCAGGCCGCTGGCGAAGTTGGCGGCGACCGCGCTGACGTGAAACACCGCGACCAGGGCGCCGGCCTCGGCATAGGACAGACCGAGGTCGCCGGTAATGAACGGCAACAGCAGATAGAAGGTGGCGGCGATCCAATGGGTCCCGGCGTGGCCGAGCCCGACCAGGAAAGCCGGTCCCTGGCCCGCCCATCGCAGGCCGGTGAAGCGTTCGATGGCGGACGTCACGCGCCTCTCCTGATGTGAAGACCGGCGCCAACCTATCGGTGCGGCGACGGATTCACAAGGCACGGCGCCGCGCCTGGGGGGTTTTCCGGCAGCGGGGCGGG
>JBHHXI010000192.1:0-3767 GCA_046756945.1 Rhodospirillales bacterium | reverse complement strand
GCTGGAAGACGACTAGATGGCACGCATCGTCCTCGCCGACGACGGCATCCCGTTCGACGGCACGACCATGGAGACCAAACCCCTCGGCGGGGTCGAATCCTCGGTCGTGTTTCTGCTCCAGGAACTGGCCCGCCGCGGCCACGAGGTCGTCGTCCGCAACCGGTGCGCCCGGCCAGTGCGCCACGACGGCGTGGACTGGGCGTCCCTCGACGGCGGCCTGCCCGAAGAGGCCGATCTCTATCTCGCCAACCGCGGGGACAGGCTGCTGCCGCTCATGCCCAGGGCGCGGCGGACCGTGTTCTGGATCCACAATCCGGCCCGCTATCTGCTCAAGTGGCGGTACCTGTCGAAGCTCTGGCGCCTGCGCCCGCCCATCGTCTTCGCCGGCCCGTACCACGCCGCCACCTATCCCCGCTGGGCGCCGGCCGGCGAACGGGTGGTCATCCCCTACGGCATTCCCGAGATGTTCCTGGCCGCCGAGCCCGCCGCCGGGCCGCCGGCGCCCAGGGCCGTGTTCACGTCCAATCCGTTGCGGTCGCTGGACTGGCTTTTGGATGTGTGGGCCGGGCGCGTCCGGCCGCGCGTGCCGGGAGCCGAACTGCATGTCTTCTCCGGGGCGGCCACCTACGGCACGGTGGGCGACGCCAAGGCCCGGGCCATGGAAGCGGTCCTCGACAAGGCCCGCCGCCTGGGCGACCGCGGGGTGGTCGTGCGCGGACCGGTGGCCAAAGGCCGGCTGGTCGAGGCCTTTCGCGGTGCCCGGCTGATGGCGTACCGGGGCGATTCCAACGAGACCTTCTGCCTGGCGGTGGGCGAGGCGCAGGCCATGGGCGTTCCGGCGGTGGTGCAGAACCTGGGTTGCGTGGCCGAGCGCGTGATCGACGGCGAGACCGGGTTCGTCGCCGCCGACGACGACGCCTTCGCCGAGGCCGCGGTGCGCCTGCTCACCGACGACGGCCTGTGGCGCCGCCAGCACCGGGCCGCCCTCGACAAGCAACGCGGCTGGGGCTGGCCTGAGGCGGCGGCGGCCTTCGAAAGGTTGATCCCCTGATGCGCGTGCTGCGGCCCGTCCCCAACGCGGGCGCATCGGCGCGGTCGGTGGCGTTCGACCTTCTCGGCGCCGTCCTCGGCCGCAAGCGCCCGTTGGACGAGGCCCTGGACGCCCATCCCGCGCTCCCCGCCCTTGCCGCCCGCGACCGGGCCTTCGCCCGGCAGATGGTGTCGACGACGCTGCGCCGGCTGAGACAGATCGACACCCTCATCGATCACTGTCTGGAGCGGCCCCTGCCCCGCAAGGTACGCGCCGTACGCGACCTCCTGCGGCTTGGCGTCTGCCAGCTGCTGTTCCTGGGCACGCCGCCCCACGCCGCCGTCGCGACCACGGTGGAACTGGCGCAGCACACGGGCCATGGCGCCCACAAGAAGCTGGTCAACGCCATCCTCCGCCGCCTGGAGCGGGAAGGGCGGGCTCTCTTGGACGCGCAGGACGCGCCCCGGCTGAATACGCCGGACTGGCTGTGGAGCGCGTGGTGCGGCGCCTACGGCGAGACCACCTGCCGCCGCATCGCCGAGGCCCACCTGACCAAACCGCCGCTCGACCTTACGGTCAAGAAAGACCCCGACCTATGGGCGGCCAGACTGGACGCCACCGTGCTCGCCACCGGCACGCTCCGCCTGTATGCGCGGGGACCGGTCAGCGCCATGCCCGGCTATGATCGCGGCGCCTGGTGGGTGCAGGATGCCGCGGCCGCCCTGCCCGCCGGCCTCCTGGGCGAGGTCGCGGGGCGCCGGGTCATCGACCTGTGCGCCGCCCCCGGCGGCAAGACGGCGCAACTTCTCAACGCCGGCGCCCGGGTCACCGCCGTCGACCATGCGCCCGAACGGCTGAAAAGGCTCGAGGCCAACCTCGGGCGGCTCGGCCTCGAAGGGGAGATCGTGGTCGCCGACGCCGCCGAATGGCGTCCCGCCGAGGCGGCGGACGCGGTGCTTCTCGACGCCCCGTGCACCGCCACCGGCGCCATCCGCCGCCATCCCGACGTGGCGTGGCTGAAGACCCCCGACGATGTGGCCGCCTTGGCGGCGGTGCAGGCGCGCCTGCTGGCGGCGGCGGTGGAGATGGTGCGCCCCGGCGGCCTGCTGGTTTACGCGTCGTGCTCCCTGCAGCCCGACGAGGGGCCCGGGCAGGTGGCCGCCCTGCTTGGCGCCGGCGCCCCGGTGGCGCGCGAGGCGCTCCGCGCCGACGACGTCGGCGGGTTGCGCGAGCTCCTCACCGGCGATGGCGACCTGCGCAGCCTGCCCAGCCACCTGGCCGAGGAAGGCGGGATGGACGGATTCTTCGCCGCCCGCCTGCGCCGCCTGTAAAAGGCGGACGACGGGGATACTACAGGTGCCAGCGGCGCAGGCCCTCGGGCAGGGCCACGTCGCGCCACATTCCCTTGATGTCGGCGACGACGCCGCCGGGACGGACAAGGCGCGCAAAGTCCTCGGCGACGAAGGCGCAATATTCCCTGTGGGCGACCGCCCCGATCAGGCAGTCGTACCCGGAGGCGTCCCCGAGGCCGGAACAGAGGTCGATACCGTAGAGGTTCCGCGCCTCTTCCGCATGGGCGAGGGGATCGTGAACCTGGACCGCGTGGCCGCGCCCCTTCAGGTGCTCGATCACGTCGACCACCTTCGAGTTCCTCAGATCGGGCACGTTCTCCTTGAACGTCAGGCCGAGCACGAGGACCCGTGCCGGTCCTTCCGGTGCGACGGCACCGGCCAGGGTTTCGGCGATGGACGCCGCCACGTAGCCGCCCATGCCGTCGTTGATGCGCCGGCCGGCGAGAATGATCTCCGGGTCGTGGCCCGCCTCCTGGGCGCAATGGGCGAGGTAGAACGGATCGACCCCGATACAGTGGCCGCCGACGAGACCGGGCGCGAAGGCCAGGAAATTCCATTTGGTCGAGGCCGCCTCCAGCACGTCGAGCATGGAGATGTCGAGGCGCCCGAAGATCTGTGTCACCTCGTTGATGAAGGCGATGTTGATGTCGCGCTGCGCGTTCTCGATGACCTTTGCCGCCTCGGCGGTCTTGATGTCCCTGGCGACGAACGTCCCGCCCGATGAGCCGGCCCCGTACAGCTCGGCCAGCAACGCCGCCACGTCCGGCGTCTGCCCGGCGACGACCTTGGTGATCCTGTCGACCGTGTGCTCCCGGTCCCCCGGATTGATGCGCTCGGGGGAGTATCCCAGGTAGAAGTCGCTGCCGCACACCAGGCCGGAAACACGCTCCAGTTCGGGGCCGCAGATATCCTCGGTGACGCCCGGGTAGACGGTGCTTTCGAAGACAACCACCGCGTCCCTTTCCAGCACCTTGCCCACGGTCCGGCAGGCGGAGATGAGCGCGCTGAGGTCGGGCCGGTTGTCGGCGTCCACCGGCGTCGGCACGGCGATGATGAAAACGTTGCTGCCGGCGATGGCGGCCGGATCGTCGACCAATCGCAGCGCCCCCGCCGGCGCCCCGAAGTCGGTGATCTCTCCGGTCCGGTCGTGGCCGCCCTTGAGCTCGGAAATCCGGGTTGCATCCGCATCGAAACCGGTCACCGGGTAATGGCGGGAAAGGGCAAGGGCCAGCGGCAGGCCGACGTACCCGAGCCCGACGAGCCCGACGCGGACCCCCGCAGATGACGTGATGGCCATGCCGTTCCCCTTGTCCCTGTGCGGCGTCGTCAGATAGTCCACCGCCCGGGGGATGTCAATTGACCGGCCCCTTGATCGCGGCGCCGAT
>JBHHXI010000191.1:0-3848 GCA_046756945.1 Rhodospirillales bacterium | reverse complement strand
CCGGACCCGGCGGCGCGCGTCTGGCAGGTCCTGCGCGGCGAAGCGGCGTGAGCGCCCCGGCCACGGCGACCATGACCAGCCCATGAACGAAGCCCTTTCACGGGCCAACGCGCCCTTCCGCTTCGCTTCCAAGGCGACGACGCTGGAGCGCCTCGCCCCCCGCCTCACCCGGGCGCGCACGTGCGACCAGGTCACGCTGCCCGCGGACGCGTGGCACCGCGACCGCGATGCCCTGGTGGCCGAGGCCCTGGGGCGCTTCGCCCCGGCGCGGCTGTCGGTCCGTTCCAGCGCCGCCGGCGAGGACGGCTGGGAAGCGTCCCGGGCCGGCTCGTACCTGAGCCTGATTAACGTGGAGCCCGACCCCGAAACGGTCGCCCGCGCCATCGACGATGTCTTCGCCAGCTATGAGACGCCGTCGGCGCACCACCAGGTGCTGGTGCAGCCGATGGTCCAGGGCGTGGTAATTTCCGGCGTCGTGCTGACGCGGGACCTGGACACCGGCGCGCCGTACTACGTGGTCAACTACGACGACTTCAGCGGCCGCACCGACACGGTGACAGGGGGCGCCGTGAGCAAGACGGTCATGGTGCACCGGGGCAACCCGGAGGCCCTTCATTCCCCGCGCATGCGCAAGCTGATCGCCGTGGTCCAGGAGATCGAGGCGGTCACCGGGTGCGACGAGCTGGACATCGAGTTCTGCGCCACCGCCGATCTTGAGTTCTACGTGCTTCAGGTCCGCCCCCTCGCCGCACGCCATGCCTGGCAAGGGGTGGCGGACGACGTCATCGCCGGCGCCCTCGCCGCCATCCGCCAAGACCTGCGGGCCCGCATGGAACCCCGGCCGGACCTGGCGGGCGGCACCACCATCCTCGGTGAGATGCCGGACTGGAATCCGGCGGAAATGATCGGCAACACGCCCCGGCGGCTGGCGCTGTCGTTGTACAAGCACCTGATCACGGACAAAACCTGGAGCGAGGCCCGGGCGCGCATGGGCTACCGCCGGGTCGAGCGCCCGTTGCTCGTGGATTTCGCCGGACGCCCCTATATCGACGTGCGCCTGAGTTTGAATTCCTTCCTTCCCGCGGAGCTGGACCGGGACCTCGCCCACCGGCTGGTCGACCACCAGTTGGCCGGCCTGGCGGAACGGAATGATCTGCACGACAAGATCGAGTTCGAGATCGCCGTCACCTGCCGCGACTTCGCCTTCGGCGAACGGTCGCGGTCGCTTCGCGAGGCCGGATTCTCCGGGACCGATACGGCGGCCCTCGGCGAGGCCCTGGGCCGGATCACCGCCCGTGCCCTGGATGCGGGCAGCGCGGGTCTCAACGAACTGCTCGCCCTCACCGACAGGTTCCTGCATTCCGAACCCGGGCCTCTGCCGTCCCAGCCCCTGGAGCGCGCCCGGACCCTGTTGTCCGACTGCATCGCCTTCGGCACCCTGCCGTTTTCCATCCTCGCCCGGCACGCGTTCATCGGCGTCTCCATGCTGCGCTCCCTGGTCGCCCGCGGCGTGTTGGCGGACGCCGACGTGGACCGGTTCATGCGCACCATCCACACGGTGGCCGCCGATCTGGTCCGCGACATGGGCGCTCTCGCCCAGGGGCGAATGGGGCGGGAGGTCTTCCTCGCCCGCTACGGCCATCTGCGCCCCGGGACCTATGACATCCTGTCCTGGCGCTACGACGAGAAACCGGACCTCTATATCGGAGAGACCGGCCACGCCAGGGCGGTGGACGTCCAAAAGGGCGGCGAGTTCCGGCTGACGGCGAACCAGCGGGCGGGGATTGCCGCCTGCCTGAAAGAACAAGGGTACACGTGCGAGCCCGAACCGGTCATGGATTACATCGCCACCGCAATCACGGCGCGCGAGCAGGCGAAGTTCGCCTTTTCGCGCGCCATCAGCGACGCCCTGGCGGCGCTCGGCCGTTGGGGCGACGGCGTCGGCCTGTCCCGCGAGGAGCTGTCGTATCTGGACGTCGGCGCCATCTTCGGCCAGGGGGACGATATTGGCCGCCTGCGGGCGGGGGTGGACGAGGGACGCGAGGCCCACCGGCTGACGCGGACCATCCGGCTGCATCACCTGATCGTGGAACCCGACGACATCGACGTGGTGTACCCGGCGCGCGGCCAGCCCACCTTCATTACCGACAAATCGGTGACCGCCCGGGCCCGGCACCTGCACGCCAACCAGGGCGGTGACCTGGACGGGCGCATCGTCCTCATCGAAAGCGCCGATCCCGGCTTCGACTGGATCTTTTCCCACGACATCGCCGGACTCATCACCCAGTACGGCGGCGCCAATTCCCACATGGCGATCCGCTGCGCCGAGTTCGGACTGCCCGCCGCCATCGGCTGCGCCGAGAGGCTGTTCAGCGCCCTGCTCAAGGGGTCGGTCATCGAGTTGAACTGCGCCGCCCGCAAGGTCAGCGGTCATTGAGCCGGGGCCGGCCAATGCGCATAGCCCTGACCATGCGGATCACGGAGGCCCCCGGCACCGCCGAGCTTCGCGACGCCATCAGCCACGACTGGCTGGCGCGGTTCGCCGCATGGGAGATGACGCCGGTGCCGGTCCCCAACATCCTGGCCCAGCCGGAGGCCTACCTCGACGGGCTGGGCGTCGATCTCCTGGTGCTCACCGGAGGGGACGATCTGGGCGTGACCCCTGCGCGCGACGCCACTGAATCGCGCCTCCTCGCCCACGCCGTCGGCAAGGGTCTGGCGGTGCTTGGCGTGTGCCGGGGGATGCAGCTCATCAACCATCATCTCGGCGGCCGCCTGAGCAGGATCGACGATCATGTGGCATGCTCCCACGGCATCGCCGTCGAGCCCGTCTGGCGGGACCTTTACGACGGCCGGACAACGGTGAACTCGTTCCACGCATTGGGAATTCCCGCCGACGGCCTGGCCGAAGGGCTCGCCGCGGCCGCCTTCGACAGCGCAGGCCATGTGGAGGCATTCCACCATCGGACAAAGCCCCTGGCCGGGGTCATGTGGCATCCGGAACGGCCCGACGCCCCCGAAGAGGACCTGAGGCTGATCGGCAGGCTGACGGCCGAGGGAGCATTCTGGACATGAGGGCCGTCATCCTCGCCGCGGGCCGTGGCAGGCGCCTGCATGCCTATACCGAGCGGGCGCCCAAGTGCCTGGCCGAGCTCGGCGGCATGACCCTGATCGGCCGCCAACTGGCCAACCTGCGCGGCGCCGGGATCACCGACATCGTCATCGCCACCGGCTATTGCGGCGAAATGCTGGAGCTGCCCGGCACCCGCCGGGTCCACAACTCCCGCTGGGAGGCCACCAACATGGTGGAGACCCTGTTCCAGGCGGAGGCCGAATTCGACGGCGACGTGGTGGTGTCGTACGGCGACATCGCCTATGAGCCGCGGGTCCTTTCCGCCCTTCTCGAAAGTCCCGACGAGGTTTCCGTGGTTGTCGACCGCAACTGGCGCGCCTATTGGGAACACCGCTTCGCCGATCCCCTGGAAGACGCCGAAAGCCTTGCCGTGAACGCCCGGGGATGCATCACCGACATCGGCAGCCCGGTTTCCGACATCGAGACGATCCAGGCCCAATACATCGGCCTGATGCGGTTCAGGGGCGCCGGCGTCGAGGCGCTGAAGGCGGCGCGCGCCCACCTGGCCACGGTTTCGCGCCCGTGGATGGAAAAGCGCACCCTCGCCAACGCCTATATGACCGACGTCCTGATGGAGATGATCCTGATGGGGTGCGACGTGCACGCCGTGCCCGTGGAAGGCGGCTGGCTCGAGATCGACACCGTGGAGGACTACGAGACGGCGGCGGCGATGATCGCCGACGGCACGATCACCCGGTTTTTCGATCCCGCCGCA
>JBHHXI010000190.1:0-4016 GCA_046756945.1 Rhodospirillales bacterium | reverse complement strand
CCCATGGCCGTAAGGCCACTCTCTGGTTTAATCGGCTGTACCAGGCAATGCGGGGGGTCCCGGTCCCGCCGCCCCGGCGCCGCTCAGGACTCGGAGACCTTCACGTAGATTTCGTCCCCCGTCACCTTCACCGGGTAGGTGCGGAGGTTTGCCGCCGCCGGGGCGGCGCGCACTTCGCCGGTGGGAAGGTGGAACCGCGCCTGGTGCAGCGGGCATTCGATCTCGTCGCCGTCGATGTCCCCGTCCGACAGGCACGCGAACTCGTGGGTGCAGATGTCGTCGACGGCGTAGAACGTTCCGTTCACCTTGCACAGGGCGATCACGGCGTCCCCGACGCGGACCTGTTCGGGCGTGCCGTCCTCGATGTCGCCGGTCCTGGCGACAAGGTGCCATCCGTCTTCTTGTTCCTTCGCCTCGCTCATCTCATCCTCTGCTGGAAAAGTTCCAATAATTCAATCAGTTGGCGCCTTGCCGGGACGTCCGCCGGGGCGCGTTGGCGGTGTTCTCCAGGGCCGCTTGTGTTATCCGCGATAATTCGGCGATCCATATTATCCATATAAGTTCCGGCGCGGGATGGCCAATCCGAATGTTTCCGGTCCCCGTGGAAAGTGTTGCCATATAATGATCGGTGCCCCAAATGATAGGGGATTTGGGCCCTGTCCTGTCTTGAGGATCGACGGCGATGTTCATTCAAACCGATGCCTTGTCCGACCCGGACGCCATGCGGTTCGTGCCCGGCGAAGCGGTCCTGCCCTCGGGGGAGGCGGAATTCCCCGACCCCGAGTCGTCCCGGCGCTCGCCCCTGGCCCGCCGTCTGTTCGCCATAGACGGCGTCACCGGGGTGTCCCTGGACCCGGAGTCCATAACCGTCGGCAAGCGGGACGACACCGACTGGCATGTCCTGAAGCCGGCGATCTTCCGCGCCATCATGGAGCATTTCGCCTCGGGCCGGCCGGCCGTCGGTGGCGAGCCCGGCGAAGCCGCGCCCGCGGACCCGGACGGCGTGATCGCCGCCGAGCTCATGGATTTCCTCCGCGCCCGCATCCGCCCCGCCCTGGCCGCCGAAGGCGGCGAGGTGGCCTTCGCGGGGTTCGAGGATGGAGTGCTCACGCTGGAGCTGGGCGGCGCGGGGTTCTCGACGCCGCTGTTCGCGCTCAAGGTGCGGATCGAAAACACGGTGCGCCGGGACTTCCCGGAGGTGACAGAGGTGCGCTTCACGGACGTGGCGCGCCCGGCCGAGGACACCTCGGACAAACCGGGCATGCGGACGCCTGAGGCGGAAGCCATCCAAAAGATTTTGGCGGAGCGGATCAATCCGGCGGTCGCCGCCCACGGGGGCTACATTTCCCTGGTCGACGTCCAGGACGATACCGCGTACATCCGCCTCGAGGGCGGCTGCCAGGGGTGCGGCATGGCGGACGTGACGTTGAAACAGGGGATCGAGGAGGAGATCAAGCGGTGCGTGCCGGAAATCGCCACCGTGCTCGACGTGACCGACCACGCCGGGGGCACCAACCCCTATTTCCAGCCGGGCAAGGGCGACATGAGCCCGTTTTCGGGCGGATTTTAGCGATGAACGGCCGGGAATCGTGCTAAAATGACGGATCATGCGGCGGGAGCGGTCACCATGACGGTGCAACGGACCATCGAAGAGAAGATCACGGCGTCCCTGGCGCCCGTGCACCTTGAGGTGGTCAACGAAAGCCATAAGCACAACGTGCCGGCGGGCTCGCAGTCCCATTTCAAGGTGGTGATCGTGTGCGGCGGCTTCGAGGGCAAGTCGCTGCTCCAGCGCCACCAGGCGGTGAACGCGATCCTGGCGGACGAACTGAAGCGCGACATCCACGCCCTTTCCATGGAGACGCTGACGGCGGGGGAATGGCAGGACCGAAACGGCCGCACCGCCCCGACGCCCCCCTGCCTCGGGGGCGGCAAGGCGAAGACGTGATGTTTAGGTATAATTTCGGCGCGGCGCCGTGAACGGAACCGGATACCGATGAACAAACCAAATCCCCGGCGATCGAATATCGTTTGGTTGCAGCCCGACGGCCTGCCCGTGTCGTGCGAGGAAAAGCTGAAGGTCCTGAACGAGAACCTGGAGGAAATCCGCGAGTACTGTCAGGAGGCCTTCACCGACGCCCTGCTCATGGGCTGCGACGAGGAAAAGGTGCGCCAGGTGTTCGAGGCCGTCGTCAGGTCGATCGAGAACCCGTACAAGAAGGACTGAGCCCCGGGCGTCGGCGCCGGCATGGCGGGGCGGTGCCCGCGCCCGGTCGGACAGCGCGGGAGGTGGGCGATCATCCCCTTTGACCAGCTTTCGGCATGGAAGGACCCGGCGCTCGCGAAAAGGCTCGGCTGGTATCTCGACGTCGCCGATAACCGGAAGTCGGCGAAGTTCAGGATCGCCCGCACCGTTCCCGTCGCCCTGTCCCTGCCGGACGCCCCGGAGGACGCCCTGTGGGGGGAGCTGGACAGGCTTACGCCCGTCTTCGTCGAGCGCTTCGCGCGCATCCGCGAGACCGGCGGGTCACCCGGGGAGGCGGCGCCCGGGCCGCACCTGTTGGACCTGTGCCGCGAGCTCGCCTACCGGATGCTGGCGCACTGCAACTTCTGCCGCTGGAACTGCCGGGTGGACCGCACCCGGGGGACCAAATTCGGCACCTGCAAGCTGGGCTCGGACACCCGGGTAAGCACGTACTTCCACCACCTGGGCGAGGAACTGGTCTACCGGGGCCTCCGCGGTTCCGGGACCATCTTCTTCACGTCGTGCAACATGCGCTGCGCCTTCTGCCAGAACGGGGACATCAGCACCGACAAGGACAACGGCATGGTCGCCGACGCCCGCACCCTGGCGACCATGGCCTGGCTGCTGCGCATGGAGGGCTGCCACAACATCAACTGGGTCGGCGGCGAGGCCGTCATCCATCTGCACACCATCGTCGACGCCATCGCGCTGCTGGGCGGGGAGATGGCGCGCCCGGACACCGACGACGTGCGGAAGGCGCTGAGCGTCAAGAGCGATCCGTTCACGCTCACCTCCCTGGTCTCCGGGTGCGGCACCTACGCCGGCGCGTTCAACACGCCCATGCTGTGGAACAGCAATTTCTTCATGACGGCGGAGGCGATGAAGATCCTGCGCATCCTCATGGACGTCTGGCTGCCCGACTTCAAGTTCGGTCCCGGACGGTGCGCCATCACCCTGGCCCGGACGCCCCGGTACTGGGAGACGGTCACCGGGAACCTGGCCCTGATCCACCGGTGGGGCGAGGACTTCACGATCCGCCACCTGGTGATGCCCAACCACGTGGAATGCTGCACCTATCCGGTGCTCGACTGGATCGCCGAGACCATGCCCGACGTGCCGGTCAACATCATGGACCAGTACCACCCGGATACCTGCACCGACCCCTGCAACCCGCGCTACGAGGCCCGCTACGCCGACGTGGCCCGCCGCCTGACCCGGGACGAGGTGCGCGATTCCTACCGCTACGCCGAGCGCCTGGGTCTGAAATACGAGACCATCACCCACGGATAACACACCCCGGGCCTGTTCATCCGAGGGCCCGGTCCGGGGCCGCGAAATAGAAACGCGCAAGGCGCGCCCGCACTCCGCCATTGATACCTTGGCATAGCGTCCCCACGTGATAGGCGAGGGGGTTTCGCCTCCCCCTCTTGGACGACAGGATGAACTCACCGGGCCTTCCCTGATAGGCCCGGTTTTTTTGCCTGAACGGGTTATGGGGTCCTCACGCCGAGCATGTCGAAAGCGAGGAGCGGCTCATTCGTTTTGAAACCCCGTATTCGGTATTGATTCCAGACCTCGAAAGCCTACCCGAATGATCCCTTCGGTGAGCTCTCCCTGCGTTCGCCGAGAAGAATTTTCATCCGTGTTTATCCGTGTCCATCTGTGTTCTATGGCGACCGTTCACCGTCCCACGGCCATGACCTTCCGATGGAAATCCGCCTGATCATTTGACACATAGCGTAATCGCGGGTGGTCACTCTCCGGCCTATGA
>JBHHXI010000189.1:0-4046 GCA_046756945.1 Rhodospirillales bacterium | reverse complement strand
GGGTGGTTTTTCAGCAGCCTGCTAGTGGCCGCAGAATTGGCGTGTTGACATACGGGCCCGAAAGGGCCGCCTCTGGCACCAGGCGGCAGTGCCCGAATGCGCGGATTTGCGACCGGTGTTGGCGTAGAAGCCGACATCGGCGCCCCGCCGCCGGCCCAACTCTCGTTTATCAGCACGCGCCCTAATACAGGCTGATGGTGACCATGCGTTCCTCGGTCATCTCCTGGATCGCGTACCGGGGGCCCTCGCGGCCATGGCCGCTGTCCTTGACGCCGCCATAGGGCATGAGGTCGACGCGGCTGGAAGACGTGTCGTTGATGTGGACGCCGCCGACGCGCAACGTCTTCGCCGCCTTCATGGCGGTATTGATGTCGGCGGTGAAGATGCCCGCCGCCAGGCCATAGGACGTGGCGTTCACGCGCTCGATCGCCTCGTCCAGGGAGGCGAAGGGCAGCACCGAGAGGACCGGCGCGAAGATCTCCTCGCACACCACGCGCATGGAGGCCTCGACGCCGATGAGGATGGTGGGCTGGAAGAGGACGCCGTCGCGGCTGCCGCCGAGGGCCAGCCGGGCGCCCTGGCCGACCGCTTCGGTGACCCAGGCCTCGGCGCGTTCGGCCTCGGCGATGTCGATCATCGGGCCGACGAAGGTGTCGGCGTCCCTCGGGTCGCCCACCTTCCGGGTCTTCGTCTCGGCGACGAGGCGCTCGACCAGCGGGTCGACGATCCGTTCGGCCACATAGAGCCGCTGCACCGAGGTGCACACCTGCCCCGCCTTGCGGAATCCGGCGTTGACGATGCGCGGCACCGCGTGGTCGAGGTCGGCGTCGGCGCAGACGATGGTCCCGGAAACGTTGCCCAGTTCGAGCTGGGTGCGGCGCAGGCCAGCCATTTTCTGGATGATCCTGCCGACGCGGGTGCTGCCGGTGAAGGTGTAGAACGAGATGTCGGGCTCGTCCAGCAGCCAGCCGCCCACGTCCTCGTCGCCGTTGACCAGATTCAGGTAGCCGGGGGGCGTCCCGGCGTCGATCAGCAGCTCGCACAACAGGGCGGCGGTGACCGGCGTCTGCGGCGCCGGCTTGAGGACCACGGCGTTGCCCGCGGCCAGGGCCGGGGCGACCTTGTGCAGGACGGTGTTGAGGGGCGAGTTGAACGGCGTGATCGCGCAGACGACGCCGACCGGCACCCGGATGGTATAGCCGATGCGCATGGCCTGGCCCGGCGCCGTCTCGACGGGCACCATCTCGCCCAGGATGCGCTTGGCCTCCTCCGCCGACAGGGTCAGCGTCTGCACGGCGCGGCCCACCTCGCCCGCCGCGTCGCTCGTGGTGAAGCCGGTATCGGCGGTGATGGACTGGACGAACGCCTCGCGCCGCTCCTCCAGAAGCCCGGCCGCGGCGCTCAACAGGGCATAGCGCGCTTGTGCATCCAGGGGGCGCGCCGCGAAGGCGTCCTTTGCCGCCCTGACCGCCCCGGTGACCTGGGCGCGGGACGGCTTGTGGGCCTGGGCGACGGTCTCGCCGGTGAACTTGTCCCTGACCGGGAACGTTTCCGCGCCGGCCACCCATTCCCCGCCGATCAGCAGCCGGCATTCCTTCAACGCGTTTTCACCCTTTGGCATATCCCGTTTTCCTCCCGACGGCTGGCGTGAAAGGCATGTGAACGCCCCGCTCAGAACGTCTCCACCCAGGGCCTGAGGTCCATCTCGTGGGTCCACGCGCTGCGCGGCTGGCGGTGCAGCGCGAGGTAGTTTTGGGCGATGGCGTCGGGCGCCAGAAGGCCGTCCTCGGGACGCTTCGTGGCCAGCCCGGCGGTGCGCTCGGACAGGATCTGGCCGTCGATGATGACGTGGGCCACGTGGACGCCCCTGGGCCCCAATTCCCGCGCCATGCTTTGGGCCAGCGCCCGCAGCCCGAATTTGGGCACCGCCAGGTTGTGGAAGTTGGTGCCGCCCCTGAGCGACGCCGTGGCTCCCGTGAAGAGCAGGGTGCCGCGGCCGCGCCGGACCATGATCTCCGCCGCCGCCTTGCCCACATGGAAGCCGCCCAGGCAGCCGATGCGCCAGCACCGTTCGAATTCCGCGCTCCCGGTCTCCAGGATTCCCTTGCGGACGAAGGCGCCGGCGTTGAAGACGACAATGTCGGGCTCGGCCAGATCGCTGCTCACCCGGGCGAACAGGTCGCGCACGTCGTCTTCGCGGCTGACGTCGCAGGCGTAGGCCCGGCCCCGGACGCCGCGGTTGTCCAGGTCACCGGCCAGGGGCTCCAGCCTGGCGCCGTCGCGCGCCGCCACCGCCACGTCCATGCCGGCGCCGGCGAAACAGCGCGCCAGCGCCGCGCCCAGCCCCGCACCGACGCCGACGATCAGGGTAACGCCTTTTTCGCCCATGTCTTTTTCGCCCATGTCTCTATCGCTCGCCTCTCTCCGTCGTGCAGCGGTTTTCGCGGACCCTCAGGCGTAGATCCGGCCGAAGCGGTTGGCGATGAAGTCGTCGAGGTCCGTGTCCTCCTGGCGCACGAAGCCCGTCGCCGGCAGCTTGCCCGCGCGGTGCAGATCGACCATGGCGCAAATCCCCGCCGCCGTGGTCGCCTGGATGGCGCTCAGCCCCGATTCCTGGGTGTCGCCGTAGATCTTTTTCACGTAGTTCTCCTGGGTCAGCAGGCCGTCGCGCCTGCCGGTCACGGCGACGAAGACGAGCACCACGTCCTGGCGGGTGACGGGAATGCCATGCTCGATCAGGTCCTTGAAGATGTCGCGCCGTTCGCCCAGCTTGAGGTCGCGGACCAGCATCTGGACCATGTCCCGGTGTCCGGGATAGCGCACGGTCTTGTAGTTGAGGTTGCGCACCCGCCCGTCCAGGGTGTCGCAGAGCGTGCCGACGCCGCCCGACGTGCTGAAGGCCTCGTAGTCGACGCCGTCCAGGGAAAAGTGCTCGAGGCCTTCCAGCGGCAACAGCTCGCGGCGCTCGCCGTCGTGGATGGCCTCGCAGGTGTTGCAGTACTCGTTGATCAGTCCCTCGGTGCTCCAGGTCAGGTTGTACTTCAGCGCGTTGTCCGGGTACTGGGGCAGGGCGCCCACCCTGAGGCGCACGTCCTCGGGTTGGTCGAAGCGCTTCACCAGGTGGTTGGCGACGATCGAGATGAAGCCCGGGGCAAGGCCGCATTGGGGGACGAAGACGGTGTCCGCCCCGTCGGCCAGGGCCAGCACCTGGCGGGCGACGCGCACGTCCTCGGTGAGGTCGAAGTAATGGACACCGGACGCCTTGGCCGCCTCGGCCACGCCGACGTTGAGAAAATACGGGAGCGCGCTGATCACCACCTCGACGCGTCCAAGCGCCCGGCCGAGGGCGCCGGCGTCGTTGACGTCGAGCACCGTGTGTTCGACGCCGCCGACCCCGCCCGCCGCAGCGGAGTCGGGCATGCCTTCCCCGAGCGTCACCTGGTAATCGCCCGATTCCGCCAGCACCTGGGCGATGCTGACGCCGATCTTGCCGGCGCCGAGAACAAGGACCTTGGTCATGGCCGCCTTCCGCCAGCCTTATATCGGAGGGATGTCGACCGGCGCATGGCGCCTCAGGTTTCCTCGCCTTCCAGCTTGCTGCGAAGGCGCTTGATGCGCGCCTTGGCGCCGGGCAGGTGGGGATGGATCGCCAGCGCGCCCTCGAACACCCGGATGGCCGCCCGCTCCTTGCCGATGGCGAGATAGATGAGTCCCAGTCCCGACAGCGCCCCGAAATGACGGGGCTCGAGGGTCAGCGTGCGCTCGATATCGCCGACCGAGGCATCGAAGTCGCCCAGGAGATACTCCACCGTCGCCCGCTTGTTCCAGCCTTCGGCGAAATCGGGCGCCATCTTGACCACGGCGTCGAAGGACTTGAACGCCGCCTTGTATTCGCCGACGGCCAGGGCCAGGGTGCCCACCGCCATCTCCGCGTCGACCTTTTCTATGCCGGCATGGGTCCACAGGCGCCAGATGTTATGCTCGATGGCCTGCGCCTCGCGGGCGCTGGGCGCGGCCTTGAGGCGGGCGAACAACTGATCCAGGCG
>JBHHXI010000188.1:0-4150 GCA_046756945.1 Rhodospirillales bacterium | reverse complement strand
CACCGCCGATCACCGTACCGGCGGCCTCCGGTTCCAGAAGCACGTGGTACACGCGCACCGGCTTCTTGATATTCTTGACCTCCTGTTCGCCAAGATATTCGTACCCGAGGTCCAGCTTGTTCTCGACCTGCTCGTAAACGCGCTCGGAGATGCAGATGCCCCCCGGCTTGGCCAATCCTTCCAACCGGGCGGCGATGTTCACGCCGTCGCCATAGATGTCGTCCCGGTCGACCATGACCTCGCCGATATTCAAGCCGACACGGAACCGGAGCTTGCGGTCCTCGGGCAGGTCTTTGTTGCGGGCCTCGAGGTCGCGCTGTACCTCCACCGCGCAGGTCAGCGCGTTCACCACGCTGGTGAAATCCGCCAGCACGGCGTCCCCGGCGAAGTGCACGACCTGGCCGCCGTGGCTTTCGATGGAAGAGGTGATGGCATCCAGATAGGCGCTGAGGGTCCGGTGTGTCCCCTCCTCGTCCACGCCGGTCAGCCGGCTGTATCCGGCGACGTCGGCATAGAGGATTGCGGCAAGCTTGCGTTCGATCCCGGGCCGTTCCATCGGCGGCGCCCCGTAAACCCTCCCACGCCCTGTCACACTGAACGGAGGGCGAGCTAGACCGATACGTCCCGAAGCAGTTTCACCGGCCAGGCACAACTCTAGCACACATTGACGGCCACCCGTATCCAATGGCGGCTTTCCGATCCGTCCTCCAAACGCGCACGAGTGAAAGGGACTTGCCGCGCGGTGGTCATAAACCTACTGTTGTGCGTCGTTTAGATCGCGCCCGCCCCGGGTGAGGAGTTGCGGATGGCTGAGGACAAGGGAGGAGGATCCAAGGGCAAGTTCGGTTCCCGGCGCACCGGCCGGGACAGGCGGTCGGTCCGGGACAGGCGGCAATTCACCAGGGATTTCGACGGGCCCGAGAGGCGCTCGGGCGGCGACAGGCGGCGCATACGGGACAGGCGGACACTCCCGGACCGGCGGAAACCTTCGAACCGGCGGTAAACGCCGCACAGGCCACTAGGGGCCGGCCGACGGCCCGAACCGCCCCTGTCCGGAGATGCCCCTTCGACGAAGCCGCCTCAACCGCCTTCACGGTCCGCCGCCGCGCGGCGGCGGAATTTCGCGCTCATAAACAACAGCCAGCCGACGGCGCCGAGCAGGACGACGATAACCAGCCAGCCGACGCGCGGGCCGAACGGACAGCGCGCGCCTTCGGGCGGGCGCGCCGGGCCGCTCCTCGGAGATATGGCCACGTGGACGATCGGCGCCAGCCAGAATACGATGACGAAAATCCAGGCGGTGGTCGTATCCATAAGGTCATTTTGCGGCAAAGGAATGCCCGTGTCTCCCCGTTTCCCGGGGAAGGCGGGCGGGGAATTCCGCTGCGGCGACCGGCGGGGCGATGGGCGGCGGGGCGGCGCCGGTACCTGAGCACGTCGTCGCCGCCCCGCGCGGCGGACGGCACGCCCCACACACCGTGACCGTCCGGCGCCGACCGACGGCCGGCCGGTGTCCCCCATGGCGGGGTTCCGCGACCGCGCCAGGGCCCTTTTTCCGGTCCGCGGCGGCGGGCCCGGCGCCCAGGGCGGGCCGCCCGGGATTCGCCCCCGGGGCGCGGGCGCATCCCGGCGTTCCCCATATTTTGTGGCTCAAGGCTCAAATGATGGCACATGTTGTGCAAAACTTTGTGGGGATACCGCAAACGGGGGATGCGGCGAAGGAACGCCACAGGGTAAGATACCGCCAATGCCCGACCAAAAAATATACGGAGGCGAAGGCAATGAATTCCCAGGGAGAGCTCGTCGGACAGGGGTCCGGTGACCGGCAGTCGGCCGGAGACAGGCGCGCCGAGACGGACAGGCGCGGCGGCCGGGACAGGCGGACCGGCCGGGACAGTCAGCCCGGCGGCGGGGACTGGGTGGATTTTCGCGCCGAAAACGCTCCCCATGAGAATTCGAAGCCCTATTGTTTCCGGGCCTTCGTCGACAGGCGGTCGGACGTGGACAGGAGGAAATCCCTGGACAGGCAGGCCGCATTGGACCTGGCCATGTCCTTCTATTTCTCGGCCATGGAAAGAACGGCGCTCAGGCGCCGCGCCCTCAGCCGGGAGGAGATCGCGGCTCTCCTGGACGGCGACTGAGGCGCCTGGCCGCGGGCGCCGGGCGTCGCGTCCGGTTCATGTGTTGAGATGCTAACGGCCCTCGTTTGGGGGGAGGTTTTAAAAATACAGGCGCGTAAGTCGGCGGCCCGTCTAAGGCTTCCGGGCGTCGAGGACGGCGCGGACCCGCCGCGCCAGGTCCCCCGTGCGGCAGGGCCTTGCGATCAGTTCCGCGCCGTCCTCGAGCCGTTCCATCTGTCGGACGGCCTCGTCGGAATCGCTGGAGGTGTACAGCACCGCCAGGTCCGGGAAAAGGGCCCGGGCTTCCCGGGCCAGGTCCCCGGCGGTCATCGGGTGCGCAAACACCACGTCCGTGATCAGGAGCTCCACGTCGGCGGCGTCTGTCAAAACCCGCAGCGCCGAGGGCGCATCCCCGGCCTCCAGGGCCCGATACCCCAGGGCGCCGAGCAGAGCCGCGGCGAGGCCGCGCAGGTCCGCATCACCGGCTACGACCAGAACCGTCTCGCCACGGCCTCTCGGTACGGTCACGCCGTCGATCCCTTGGTCGTCCGCGGCCTGTCCGCGGATCGGAAAATTCCGCGACGGGCGGCGCAAAAAGCCCCGGCGTTGTTCGAAACGCGACGCAAAACGCGAATTCCGCCATCCCGCATGGCGCAATCTCCCGGCATTTACCGTGCTCGCGGGGAAGCACCGCAACAGGCGTGCCAACCGGGAGGAAAATTGCGGGGACCCGTTTAACCGGGGGATGAACGGCCGGCGTCCTCTGAGCGTTCAGGGGGAAGCCGCCGCGCTCATGGGGAACGGCGATTGCCGCGGCGCTCAGCGGGCGAATGCCAGGGCGGCGATCCCGTAAAGGCCCATGGCCAGGGCGACGACGACCGTGAATCCGAAATGGGTGGCGAGCAGGCCCGCCAGCACGGCGCTCAGGACCGAGGCGCAGCCGTTCACGCCCCAGGCCCAGGGAACCAGATGCGGCGCCTCGTCGGCGACGCGCCGCAGGCCAAGGGGAAACGGCATGCCCATGAAAAAGGCCAGGGGCGCGATCAGCACGACCGACACCAGGATCTTCACCGGATCGGGTTCGGATATCAGCCAGCCGAAGAGCACCGGCAGCAGCGCCAGATACACCCCCGCGAACAGGATGATGCCGGCCGCCGCCAGGGAAATCGGCCCCATGCGGGCCGCCGCCCGGTGTTCGGCGAGGCGGGCCGCGTATCCGCTGCCCGCGCCGGCGAACACCAGAAAGGCCGCCAGCACGACGGAGATGGCGTACAGGGGATGGCCGAGGAAAAGCACGAAACGCTGGATGAAGGCGATCTCGACGAACAGGAACGCCAGGCCAAGGGCAAGGAAATACACCATCACCCGGCCGCGTCCCGGAGCCCCCGGCGCCGCCCCCTCCCCGCGCCCCAGCCAGGCCAGGGGCAGGACGATGAGCAGGGCGCTGACGATGGCCGCCTGGGCCAGGGTGGCGGCGGCGATGAGATAGCCGCCCTCGAGCAGCGTCATCCCGGCCCCGCCCCTGATGGCGAGGACCTCGGGCAACAGGCGCCACTTGAAGAAACGGAAGAAGTAGGGCCGGTCATCGGTGGCCGGGGCGACGTCGAACTTGTAGTCCTCGAGGAACCGCTGCCGCCCCGGACCCAGCAGGGCCGCCGTTCCGTCGTAAAGAAAGGGCTCGCGCCAGCGGTTGAAGCGGTTGGCTTCCCCGGGCGCCATGCCCGGATAATAGGAGACGTCGAACGAGCGGGCCTCGGCGAACCGGCGGATGGCGGCGACGTTTTCGGCCGTCAGCGGGCCGTTCTTGACCATCAACGTCGCCGTGTTCCAGCTCCGTATCAGGGCCAGACGCTCCCCCGGCGCCGCCACGCCCAGCCCCTCGAGCGCCGCGATGGCGGTGGCAAACAGTTTCAGGCTGTCCCGGGGCGGCACCCGGAGCCACCGCGTGATGGCCAGAATGCCGCCCGGCCCGAGGCGGGCGAGGTACGCCTCGAACGCCTCCACCGTGTACAGCGCGCTTTCCTTCAGCG
>JBHHXI010000187.1:0-4253 GCA_046756945.1 Rhodospirillales bacterium | reverse complement strand
GCAGTGCCCGGATTACCCCCATTATCATGTGCTGGCGGAGGGCGTCCTGGTCGAGGGTCTCGACGACGACGGCAGGCCGTGCGCGCCCGGCGACGTGGGAAGGATCGTGATTACCGCGCTCCATAACTTCGCCACGCCCCTCATCCGCTACGAAATCGGTGATTTTGCCGAGGTCGGCCCCCCCTGCCCGTGCGGGCGCGGCCTGCCCGTGATCACGCGCATCGCGGGACGGGTCCACAACATGCTGACCCTGCCCTCGGGCGAGCAGGTCTGGCCGGTTCAGTTCTTTTCAAGCGAACTCCTGGCCGTCGCCCCGGTCCGCCAGTTCCAGTTCGTCCAGAGAAGCGTCGAGGAGATCGAGGTCAAGCTGGTGCCAGCACGTGACCTGACGGATGGGGAGAAGGCGGCCTTACGGACGCTTATCGGGACCAGGCTGGGCCCGGACTTCGCGCTGCGCTTCGTTTACGTCGACGAGATTCCCCGCCTGCCGGGCGGGAAATTCGAGGATTTCCGATCCGACGTCACCGTCCCCAGCGCCGGCACCCGTTGAGCCCCTGGAACGCCCCGGAGCGGCCGCCGGGGTCGTGGAGTCGCGGAGGCGGCGCCGCCCCGTTCAGCTGCCGGCGCCGAGGGTCTGCCAATAGCGGCCGTTGGTCTCGACCATCAGGGCGTCGTGCTGCTTTTCCAGGCAGCGGCGCAAGGTGGAATACGCGCCCTCCGCCGCGAGGCCCCGGCACAGGGTGAAGATGCGGGCGGCGCTCAGGGTACCGGGGTCGGCGGCGTCGGCGGGATCGGCGCCCATCACCCGGCGCCACAGGCCGTCGCGCCCGTGCGGCGCCAGGGGCCCGTTCGCGGGAGCCGCGTTGATCAGCCGGTTGGTGATGCGCGCCGCGACCATGTTCTCGCCGCCCCGGTCGAAAAGGCTGGCCGCGGCGGCGCGCAGGGGACCGGTGGCGGAGGCAACGTCGTGTCCGCTGAGCGGCCACGGGTCGCCGGGCACTGGCACCGGCACCAGGGAGACCCGCCGGCCCACCGCGATCGAGGCGCGTGTCGCCCCAAGGGCCTTCAGGTCCGGCCCGGCAACGCTGACCGTCACCGCCATGTAGGCGCGGGCCGAGGCCACCCGGACAAGGCCGGCGGCGGGCAGGCGGCGCTTCGACCCGTCGCTGCCCGTCACCAAAAGGGTCAGCCCCTCGCCGCGGGCAACGGTGTAGGCGGTGCCGGAGCGCGGCGGAACGCGTTTGTCCTGCAGGCAGAAGGTGCTGAACTCGGCCGAGCACGTGCCCCCGGCGCAGACCAGGGGCATGGGTTCGGCGGTCGCCACCATGCCCAGGATTTGCGGCGCGGCGAAAGCGCCGCCAAGCGGCATCCATGCCATGGCCGCCGCAAGCACAAGGGCCGGAGACGGAATCCGCAACCTGTTCCCCACGGCGAGCCTCCTTTCCACGAGGGACGCACCTGCCGCGCCCCCCGGGCGACCGGCGGGACAGGGGCGGCGCCCCATTTTCCCGGCGCCCACAGGGTCCCACGCCGCCGGCGCACGGTCAATCCCGGGCCGCCGCCGGAACGGTTTGCCTTGGCGAAATTAAAAACGGATACTGTTCCCGGCGCCATGATTTCGCCGAAGCCGGGGCGCGGTAAGACATGCGGTAAGACATAAGGGGGCGCGGCCATGGGCAGCGCGCGCATGAACCCCATTCACATCATCGGCGGCGGCCTGGCCGGGTCCGAGGCCGCCTGGCAGGCGGCGCGCGCCGGCGTCCCCGTGGTCCTCCACGAGATGCGGCCCGTGCGCCCCACCGAGGCCCACGTCACGGACGGCCTGGCCGAACTGGTGTGTTCGAATTCGTTGCGCTCCGACGACGCCGAATACAACGCCGTCGGCCTGCTGCACGAGGAGATGCGCCGCCTCGGTTCCCTGATCATGCGGGCGGCGGATAGGCACCGGGTGCCGGCGGGCTCGGCCCTCGCCGTGGACCGGGTGGGGTTCAGCCGCGCCGTCGAGGAGGCCCTGGAGGCGGAACCGCTGGTCACCATCCAGCGCGAAGAGGTGCCGGCCCTGCCCGGCGAGGCCTGGGATTCGGTGATCATCGCCACCGGGCCCCTGACCTCGCCGGACCTGGCCCGGTCCATCCGCGAGGCGACCGGCGAGGACGCATTGGCCTTCTTCGACGCCATCGCGCCCATCGTCTACAAGGACACCATCGATTTCTCCAAGGCCTGGTTCCAGTCCCGCTACGACAAGGGCGAAGGGGCCGATTACATCAACTGTCCCTTGACCGGGGACGAGTACGAGGCCTTCGTCGACGCCTTGTGCGGCGCCGACACGACGGCGTTCAAGGACTGGGAAATGGACACGCCCTATTTCGAGGGCTGCCTGCCCATCGAGGTCATGGCCGGGCGCGGCCGCCAGACCCTGGCCTTCGGCCCCCTGAAGCCGGTCGGGCTGACCAACCCCCACGACCCGCAAACCAAGCCCCGCGCCGTGGTCCAGCTGCGCCAGGACAATGCGTTGGGGTCGCTCTACAACATGGTCGGCTTCCAGACCAAGCTCACCCACGGCGAGCAGAAGCGGGTGTTCACCACCATCCCCGGCCTGGAGGGCGCCGAGTTCGCGCGCCTCGGCGGCGTCCACCGCAACACCTTCATCAACAGCCCCAGGCTGCTGCACCGGACCCTCGGCCTGAAAAGGCGCCCGCGGATGCGCTTCGCCGGACAGATCACGGGATGCGAGGGCTATGTGGAAAGCGCCGCCATCGGCCTGCTTGCCGGGCGCTTCGCCAGCGCCGAGCGGCTCGGGCAGACCCCGTCGCCGCCGCCCTCGACCACGGCGCTGGGGGCGCTGCTGGGCCACCTTACCGGCGACGCCAGACCCGAGACCTTCCAGCCCATGAACGTCAACTTCGGCCTGTTCCCGCCGATCGAGGCCGGGGACGCCGGCGGTCGCCGGCCCCGGGGGCGGGACCGCAAGCAGGCGCTCTCGGCCCGCGCGCTCAGGGATCTCGACGGGTGGCTGGGCGAAACGCGGGCGGCGGCGGAGTAGCCGGCGCGCGGGCGTTGCCCGCCGCCTAAGCGCGCGCCACCCTTCCGGTGACCGGATATTTGGGATCGGAGTACCCCGGCGTCGAGGGATGGCCCGGCGGCACCAGTTTGTCCATGAAGGCCTCGTCCCCCGCCGGGAACCGGTGCTCGAGCGCGCCCAGGAACTCGGCCCATTGTCTTTCGGTCCGGGGTCCGGCGAGGACCGAGGTGACGAGCCGGTTGTTGAGCACCCAGTTGAAGGCGTACTGCCCCGCCGTCATGCCCCGGGATTCGGCGCGGGCCTTGACCTTTTGGGCGATGACCAGGGATTCCCTGCGGAACTCGGTCTCCAGGATGCGCTGGTCCTTGCGGCCCGCCCGGCTGCCCTTGGCCGGCGCCGCGCCGGGCGGGTACTTGCCGGTGAGCACGCCGCGCGCCAGGGCCGCGTAGGGCACCACCCCGACGTCGAAATGGGAACACGCCGGAAGGTATTCCACCTCCGGCATGCGGTTCAGGGCGTTGTAATAGGGCTGGGCCACCACCGGCCAGGGCACGCCCAGGCCTTCGGCCAGGCGCACCATCTCCGGAATGCGCCAACCCCGGAAGTTGGAAAATCCCCAGTGCAGGACCTTGCCCGCCCGGATCAGGTCGCCAAGGGTCGCGATGGTTTCCTCAAGCGGCGTCTCCGGATCGTCCAGGTGAAGGTAGTAGATGTCCACGTAATCACTGCCCAGGCGCTTGAGGCTGGCGTCGATGGCCCGCGTGATCCACTTGCGGCCGAGCCCGCTTTGGTGCGGGTCCGGGCCCATGGGGTTGCCGACCTTGGTGGCCAGCACCCAGCGCGCCCGGTCGCGCCGGATGAGCTTGCCGACGATGCGCTCGCACGCGCCCGTGCTGTAGACGTCCGCGGTGTCGATGAAGTTGACCCCGGCGTCGCGGGCGCGGCCGACGATACGCCCGGCGGCGCGCTCGCCGGTGGCGCCGCCGAACATCATGGTGCCCAGGCAAATGGGGGAAACGCGAAGGCCGCTTCGGCCCAAGGTGCGGTATTCCATCGGGTACTCCCACTTGCCATCAGCCGCCGGCGGACGCGCCGGGCGCGGCCATGGTATAGGCCGCGCCCCGGAAAATCATCAGCGGAAAGGGCCTGTTTCGCCCCGCGCCGCGGTGCGGGACACTAGCAGGCTGCTGAAAAACCACCCATGTGCCGTCCTATCCTTCGAGACGCCGCC
>JBHHXI010000186.1:0-4326 GCA_046756945.1 Rhodospirillales bacterium | reverse complement strand
CCCCCCGCATCCTCCGCGCCCGCCGCGGCCGCTTCAGGCGCGGTTTCCGCTTCGGCCTTGGCTTCGGGTTGTGGTTCCGGTGTTCCCGGTTCTGGTTCCGGTTCCGGTTCCGGTTCCGGTTCCGGCTTCGTCTCGGGCTCGGGATCGGGATCGGTCGCCGGTGCGGGTTCGGGTTTGGGCTCGGGTGCGGCCTCGGGTTCGGCCTCGGGTGCGGCCTCGGGTTCGGCCTCGGGTGCGGCCTCAGGCTCGGGCTCGGGCTCGGGCTCGGGCTCAGGCGCCGGCTCGGGCGCCGGTGTGGGCGCCGGTGCGGGCGCGGACGCCGGTGCGGGCGGCGGCGGCGCGGCGGCCGTTTGCACGGGAGCAGCGGCAACAGGTGCCTGCCGCCACTGCTTGCCGCACTTGGAGCAGCGCACGACCCTGTCCCCGCTGCGCAGCAGGTCGGAATCGATGGAGTAAAATGTCGAACAGGCCGGACAGGTTATAATCATCGGCGGCAGGCTGTGACGGCTTTGCGTTTATAGGCGTTCACCCCCGGCAAAGCAAGCCGTGGCGCGGCGGGAGAGCGCTGGACGAGCGGACTGGACACGTGTAATTGTGGGCCGGAAAACCGGGAGCCAATTGGTGACCACCGAGGGCAGCGACTGCGTGGTTCGCTTCGAGAGTGTGGGCCTGCGCTATGGCCTGGGACCGGAGGTCCTGCAGGACATTTCGTTCGCGCTCGCGCCCGGCTCGTTCCATTTCCTGGTCGGGGCGAGCGGCGCCGGTAAATCCACGCTGCTCAAACTGATGTACCTGGCCCTGAAGCCGACCCGGGGCCTGATTTCGCTGTTCGGGCACACCATGGCGACCACCCCGCGCCGCCAGTTGCCGGCCCTGCGCCGGCGTATCGGCGTCGTTTTTCAGGACTTCCGGCTGTTGCATCACCTTTCGGCCTTCGACAACGTGGCCCTGCCGCTCAGGGTCGCCGGGGTGCGGGAGAACGAGATCCGCAAACATGTGGTCGAGCTGTTGACCTGGGTCGGGCTCAAGGACCACGTGAACATCCGTCCGACGATCCTGTCGGGCGGGCAGCAGCAACGGGTGGCCATCGCCCGCGCCGTCATCGCGCGGCCCAAACTGCTGCTCGCCGACGAGCCCACGGGCAACGTCGATGACCGGATGGCCATGCGGCTCATGCATCTGTTCGAGGAGCTCAACAAACTGGGAACCACCATCGTCATCGCCACCCATAACGAAACCCTGGTCGGGCGCCTTGGGCATCCCCGCCTGCGCCTCGACGCCGGGTGGCTGGACGCGGGCACGCCCGACCAGCAGGCCGCCGGCAAGACCGCGGCCGGTGTCTTCGCGGCGCCCGCGTCCGGGTCGCGCGCGAAACAGAATTCGGAAAGCGCCGCCTGAATGTGGGCCCGCCGCTCCGACCTGCCGCTCGACCATGACGCGCCGGGGCGGTTTTTGCCTTGGCTCATCGCCTTCATGGTCTATCTGGCGGCCCTGTCCCTGGCCGGGATGCTGCTTCTCGACGCCATGGCGGCGCGCTGGGACAGGGGGATGGGCGACACGCTGACGGTGCAGATCGCGCCCGCCGACAGCCCGGAAAAGGACGCCCTCAGGGTGCGCGCGACGCTCGGCATCCTGCGCTCGTTTCCCGGCGTCGCCCAGGCCCAGCCCATCGACGAGGGACGGCTCATGGACCTGCTGGAACCGTGGCTGGGACCGGGCGGCGGCGCCGAAGACCTGCCCTTGCCCCGCCTCATCGACGTGGAATTGAAAGCGGGCGCCCGCGTCGACGCCGCCGCCCTGACGAAGCGCCTTGCCGCGGCCGTGCCCGGCACCGCCGTAGACGACCACGGGGTTTGGCTGGAGCGGCTGATCCGCCTTGTCCGTACGGTGGAGATCCTGGCCACGGCGGTGCTGCTGCTCATCGGCGTGGCCACCGCGAGCACCGTGGTGTTCACCACCCGCACCGGGCTTTCCATCCACCATGAGGCGATCGAGGTGTTGCACCTGATCGGCGCCCAGGACACGTACGTCGCCCGGCAGTTCGCCGGCCGCGCCCTGGCCATGGGGCTGCGCGGGGGCGTCATAGGGCTGGTTTTCGCCGTGCCCACGTTGCTCGGCATCGGCTACCTGGCGGCGCGCATGCAGGCCGGCCTCCTGCCCGATGTCTCGTTGGGTCCGCAACATTGGGCGGCCCTTGCCGGCCTGCCGCTGGTGGTGGCCGCCATCGCCATGGTGACCGCCCGCCTGACCGTGATGCGAACCCTGGCCCGGATGCTGTAGGGTGACGCGCCCATGGCGGCCTTGACCTTCCGGCGCCGCCGGCGCGCCCGGCGCACCTTGGCGTACCTGGCCATCGCCGCGCTGGTCGCCGCCGTCGCCTGGACCGCCGGCCTGTTCCGCTTTGCCGCCGCCATTCCCGCGCAGGTGGCGGACCCCGGCCTCCACACCGACGCCATCGTGGTGCTGACCGGGGGCAGCGGACGGCTGGCCGCGGGCCTGGAGCTGCTGTCCCAGGACAAGGCCGAGAAACTGTTCGTTTCCGGCGTCTACCGCGGCGTGGAGGTGGACGAGCTTCTCGAGCTGTCGCAGCGCACGCCCGACGAGCTCAAGTGCTGCGTGGAGATCGGTCACAGCGCCGGCAACACCGCCGGCAACGCCGCCGAGACCGCCGCCTGGGTCAGGGACCAGGGATACCGCAGCCTGCGCATCGTCACGTCGAATTATCACATGCCCCGGACCCTGCTGGAATTCCGCCACGTGCTGCCGGACGTCATGCTCGTTCCCCATCCCGTGTTCCCCAAGAACGTCAAGCAGGACCGCTGGTGGGCCTGGCCCGGCACCGCCAGTCTGATCATCAGCGAATACAACAAGGTGCTTCTCGCGTGGACGGGCCATCTGGGCGCATGGTTGTCCGCCGGGAAAGGGGCGTCGTGAGCCTGGTCATGCTTGTCCTGCGCTCGCTGCTGTTCAACCTGTACTACTTCGCCTCGTTCGTGCTGACGCCCCTCGTGCTGTGGGTGTGCCTGCCGTTGCCGCGGCCCTACATGCTGAGGGGCCTGCGCCTGTGGGTACGGAGCCTGAACGCGGGACTGGAATGGATCGCCGGGTTGGCGTACGAGGTGCGCGGCCTGGAAAACGTGCCCGAGGGAGCGGCCGTATTCGCCTGCAAGCATCAATCGGCCTGGGAAACGACCGCCTTCTTTGTCCTGGCCGACGACCCCGCCTACGTTCTCAAGAAGGAACTGCTCTACATTCCGTTCTGGGGGTGGGTGGGGCACAAGTGCAAGGCCATCGGCGTCGACCGCGCCGGGGGCATCGGCGCCCTCAAACGGCTGGTGAGGGATTCTTCGGCGGCCCTGGACGCCAACCGCCAGGTGATCATCTTCCCCGAGGGCACCCGCACGGCGCCGGGAACGACCCGGCCCTATCAACCGGGGATCGCCGCGATCTACGCCGCCACGGAAGCCCCGGTGGTGCCGGTGGCGTTGAATTCGGGCGTGTTCTGGGGACGGCGCCAATTCCTCAAGCGGCCGGGGGTGATCACGCTCGAATTCCTCCCGCCCGTGCCCCGCGGCCTCGACCGCCGCGCCTTCCTGACCGAGCTGCAAGCCCGCATAGAGACCGCGTCCGAGCGCCTGAGGGCGGAGGCGGAAGTCAAGGTCCGCGCGGAATCCACGGGCGCCCGGACCCGCCCCTGACGCCCCCCGGAAGAAAACTGGGCGGACCGGCACACGAACGGCCCTTGTGGGCAGATTTGTGGACAAGATCGCGGCCGGAATCGTGAATTCCGGGAACAAAAACCCGCCATCCCCCGGTCACCAAGGGATGGCGGGTGACGCCGGCGCGGGGAAAACCCCGTGGAAACATAACAAGAACAAATTTCTTGACGATGGGGACCCCGTTGCCCTACACTCGATTCGGAAGATTCTATTGAAAACATTGGGTTTTCAGTGACTTTCTGGCTTCCGGCGGGGGGCCGCGGGGGCGCCGCCCGGGGGACCCGGCGCCGGCGGGGACCGTGATGGCGAAGGCAGCGTCCATTTCCCAACAGATCTGGGACATGAAATACCGTCTCAAGGGGGCGGACGGCGAGCCTGTGGACAAAACCGTCTCCGATACCTGGCGGCGGGTGGCCCGGGCCCTGGCGGCGCCGGAAGAGGAACCGGCGGCCTGGGAGCAGCGGTTCTTCGAGGCCATGGAAGACTTCCGTTTCCTGCCCGGCGGGCGGATTTTTTCCGGGGCCGGATCGGGGCGCAAGGTGACCCTGTTCAACTGCTTCGTCATGGGCGACATCCCCGACGACATGACCGGCATCTTCGAGCACCT
>JBHHXI010000185.1:0-4339 GCA_046756945.1 Rhodospirillales bacterium | reverse complement strand
CCCCGCCTCCGCGCCGGCGGAGGAAACGGCGCCCCCGTCGGGGCCCGTCAAACCGGCGATGGTGGTAGACGCCGCCTATATGCCCGGCGCGCCCGGGACCGTGGACCCCGTACGGCCGGCGGCCTCCGCGGACCGGCCGGCGCCGCGCCGGGAATGGGTGCCCGGGGCAATGGTGGGTCCGGGCCTTTACTACGTGATCGGCACCTTTTCGCAGTGGAACAACGCCAAGCGCCTGGCGGCGCGCTACGGCATGCTCGCGCCTTCCGTCGTCACCGCGACGCTGAACAGCCGCAGGGTGTTCCGGGTGGTGATCGGACCCTTCGGCCCCGGTGAAAAGAAGGACATGCGCGCGCTCATCCGCCGGTCCGGCATCTACGACGCCTGGGCCGTTCGCATGAAGTCCACCAAGTGGTCCGTCGCCAGATCGACCGGCTCCGCCAGGTACCAGGTACAGTCGATCGCCCAACTGACCGAGTCGTTTCGTTTCTGATTGACGTTCGGGGTGACCCCCGGGGTCATTTCCCGAGCAGCACGTCCTTGGCCTGGTTGATCTTGGCGGCGAGATAGGTGGACCCCCCGTGATCGGGGTGCAGCCCGGCCATCAGCCGGTGGTAGGCCTCCCTGATTTCCTCGGCGCCGGCGCCGGGATCGAGGCCCAGGATGCGGTAGGCCTCGTCGCGGTCCATGGGCCCTTCGCCAAAGGCTTCCGCCCCGCGGCCGCCCGCCTTCGCCGCCTCGTCGCGCCAGTTGCCGTGGACCCGGTTCAGATAGGCCTCCAGAACCTGCGCCGATTGTTGGTCCTCGTCCCAGCACGTCTTCAGCAGCTCCAGCAGTTCCGCCAGCGGCATCTGGTCCAGGCGCCGCCCGGCGTAGGCCCCGGCGATCACCTCGCCGGTCATGGCGCCGCTGTCGTGATCGAGAAACATGCGCAGGAACCGGGTCTCGACCTCCGAGGCCTGTCCCGTCCCCGCCCCGGGGCCTCCGCGCATTGACGCCGACATGCGCGAATAGGCCTTGGCCGTGCGGGCGAGGGAACGGAAGCGCAGGAACCACGGCAGCAGCGCCGGCAGGGCCATCAGGGCCCAGGCCAGCCGGCCGGTAAGGATCAGATACAGGGCGACGCCGACGATGAGCGCAAAGGCAAGCCGTTTGAGGACCTTGGCCAGAAGCCTGGGGTCGGCCCGGGTGAACCAGTGCCCGGCCAGGATCAAACCGGCGAGCAGGGCGATGCCGAGGATAAAATAGGGCAACAAGACCTTAGCTCTCCCTATACAAATATTCGAAAATATTGGCGCCGGCGGGCCATCGAGGCCCCGTCACGGCGCCGGGCATTGCCGCCCGGGGGTCGCGGGGGCGCCCCCCGCATACGTTGTCGGGGGGACACCCCCCGGTGGCCCCCCGCTGGGCCGGGCGCGCCCCGCGCCCGTTTCGGTGTCGACTCCATCGAAGCCCGGTCATTTCGACGGATTCTGAACCTGGTGGGCGATTTTCAGGATCTCGCCGCCGCGGCGCCTGGCCATATCCTCGAGGGCGGGACGGCCGCCGGCGGCATAGACGGCGACCGCGCTCAGGAGATCCCGCAACACATGCGCGCTCGAGGAATCGAACCGGCAGTAGGCGCCGTTGGTGAGGCGGGCGATCTGCTGGAAGGCGAAGGCCGCCACCGGGTTGTCGCCCTCGTGGAACATGAAGGCGGGCACGCCGAGCAGCCCCAGTTCGCCGGCAAGGGCGCCCAGGTGGTCCACGTCTTCTTCCATGGAATCGCCGACGAAAACGACGGCGTTGACCATTTTCGCCTTCGTCTCGTTGATGGCGTGGCGCAGGATCTTGCCGATCTGGGTCTGCCCGGCCAGGCAGAACACCGACGTCATCAGCCGGTTGAGCTCGGACGATCCGGTCAGCCATCGGCTGACCCTGAATTCCCCGAAGCCGCGGTAGAAGGCAAGCTGGATCTCCAGCCCGCCGAGGGCCGCCGTCTCGACGAACATCTCTCCCTGAATCTGGGCGGCCCGGTCCCACATGGGCTCGCGGCTGGCGGTGGCGTCCATGGCGAAGATCAGCCGCCCCCGTTCCCCCGTCGCCCTGGCGACCGGCGCCTCCGCCACCTTGCGCAGGAAGGCCGCCACGTCGTCCCGGGACGAGGTCTTGGTGGGGACTTTGCTTTTGCCGCTTGCCATCGCCGATCTCACCGGGTGGAGGGATGTGAAATAGGGCCCAAACCGCGCCATCTCCACCCCTATTTAGCTTACCCCGTGGCCGAGCCCCGTGCCAGCGACGCAAAGCGGATACTGGCCACTAGTGTCCGTACCTCCTGGCGCGCCGCGGTCTGCGACAGCGTCAACCCGTCCGGGCCGGCCACGTCGCGCAGGTCCATCATGGTGAGGCCGCGGAGGAAGAGCTCGCGGAAGACTACCCGCTCGCCGAAACCGGGGACGAGCCGGAAGCCCAGGCGCGCCGAAAGCTCGCGCAATATGCGGGCCATCCGGCGCTTGTTGCGGGCATCCAGGCTGCTCAACCGGTTGCGTATGACGATCCAGTCGATGAAACCGTTGTCGCGCCTGGCCCGCATCATCTTCTGCTTCCACACCATCTCGGCGTACTGGCTGGGTCCGATGATCTGCATGCTGTCGCCATCGACGCGCGCCAGCACGTCCAGATCCATGAAACTGTCGTTCAGCGGCGTGATCAGGGTGTCGGCGTACGAGTGGCCCAAACGGGTGAGGCCGGTGTCGTTGCCCGGCGTGTCGATGACGATGACGTCGTGGAGCGGCGCCAGTTGCGCGATCAGCGAGGACAACCGATCCTCCTCGGCCCGCGCGGCGCCCGCAGGGGCCTCGGTGCTCGCCGCGGCCGTCTGCGCCTGGATCACCGCGTGTACGGGCATCGGCAGCCGGCGCCCGGGCGCCGCCGCGAAGGCGCGCCGGTTGTCCATATAGCGCGTCAGCGTCCCCTGGCGCACGTCCAGATCGATGCTGGCCACCGACCGGCCAAGCTGAAGTAGGGCGACGATCAGATGCATCGACGTGGTGGACTTGCCCGAGCCGCCCTTTTCGTTGCCGACGACGATGACGTGCGCCCCCTTGCCGGCGGTCATTCCCGGCCTCCCCTCAGGCGGGCGCCGGCGTTCGGACGGTTGGAAGGAATGAACCCCAGGACCATGCCGTTCCACACCCGGATTGTTGGAACGGGCCGACTCTAGCGCCCGCCCGGCGCCCGGGCAACACGCAGGCCGGTTATGGCGGACCGGACGCCGGGCCGCGGGTCACTGGCCCTTGTGCTTGAGAATGAACGGCTTCATCCGCAGGTCTTCCTCGATCACGTGATCGACGATCCAGTGTTTCAGGAACACGGCCATTTCCTGGGCCACCTTCGTGCCTTCCTCGCCTTCCTTGGCGGCCGCGGCCGTGACGTGCTCCTGGACCTTATGGAGCTCGTGGATGAGGCTGCGGTGGGCGGCCTTGTGGGCATCACGGTACGGGTAGTCGATGGTGTCCTGGATTTCCTCCTCGCGCTCGAAATGGACGACGGTGTAGTTCTCGAGATCGGAAAGAATCTTTTTCAGGAGTGCGAAGTTGACCTCGCCCACCGTCGCCCATTCGAAACCGTTTACCAGGTTGATCAGGCGCTTGTGGTCGCCGTCGATCCGCTCGTCGCCGACGCTCATCTCGTCCCGCCAGATAATCGTCATGAGCCGCTCCCGGGCAGGGCATCATTTTCGCTGCAACCGGAAAACAGCTATACCCGCCGGCCGCCCGGCCGCCCTTGACCACGATCAACCGGGCCGCCGGGGCTCGGTCGTGGGACCTTATTCGGTGTGGATGGCGCCCTCGGGATGAAAGGCGTGGAAGACGAAGGCGAAGGTGACGTCGTGCACCACGTCTTCGGTCTTGGTCCCGTTGCGGCGCTGCACGACCACGTTGCCCACGTCTCGGCCGCGGCGGATGACGCGGGTATCGAGGGCCGAGTTCTGCCCCGCCTCCCAGCTCAGCACCAGATCGCCCTGGGTAATCGTCCCCTTCTTGCGCAGCAGCGGCAGACTCCACGCCTCCGCGCCGACGGCGACGACCCGCACCATGGGCGCGATGCCCTTGGGCAGATCGCCGCGGAAGAGAAACGGAAACTGGGCGCTGTCATAGCTCACGTACGGGTTGATGCCGTAGCGCCGGAACGGCTTGTTGGACACCAGCACCTTGCCGTTCGGCGCCCGCGCCCGGAAGCGGGCAAAGGATTCCTGGCGCGAGGGCAGCATTTTCAGGGTCTTGCCGGTCATCTTGCCGACGATGGCTTTGCCCAGGAACTGCTGCCACCAGCTTTCGGTCTGGCGGTCGTACATGACCAG
>JBHHXI010000184.1:0-4390 GCA_046756945.1 Rhodospirillales bacterium | reverse complement strand
GGGCCGTCGGCCCTTGGAACCCAATAAACTAGGGGTCCAGGGGATTTGAAATCCCCTGGCGGGAGGGTGGGGGGCGGAGCCCCCCCATGGCCGTAAGGCCACCACCCGCTGGCGTATTAGGGGCGGGCGCCGGTTTGCCGTGCCGCCTGGGCGATGCGCATCAGGGCGCGGCCGCAGACGGCGCGCGCCGGCAGGCCCGTGGTCTTGCACTCGACCTCGGCCCCGGTGAGGATTTCCATGGCGGCGGCAAGACGGTCGTCGGGCCAGGCCCCCATCTGCGCGCGGAAGCGGTCCTCGAAAAGGAAAATGACCGGCGGCCTCAGGGCCTTCATGGCCTGCTTGGGCGACCGTCCCTGGGCCACCTGGGCGATGGCCAGATGCAGGCGCCGCAGGTGGCGGGCGACGGCGCGCAACAGGCCGACCGCATGGAGTCCCTCGGTGAAGGCGCGATTCAGCGCCCGGTCGAGGCCCGCCTGATCGCCCCCGGCGGCCGCATAGGCCACCGCGTCATAGGATGTGGCGGCGCTGTCGCCGACGCTGGCGGCGGCGTCCTCCAGGCTGACGGTGCCGGGCCCGCCCTTATAGAGCGCCAGCTTTTCCAGTTCGTTTCGCGTCACCTGGCGATCGGCGCCCAGGTTCTCCGTGAGATACGCAAGGGCGTCCGGCGAAGCCGTCAACCCATGGCCGGCCAGGGACTCCGCGATAATCTTTTGCAAACCGCGCTCGTCGTCCTGGTAGCAGGCCAGCGCCGCGGCGTTCCCGGCCCGCTCGAAGACCCGGCGCAGGGACGAGCGGCTTGCAAGGTGCCCGGCCTCGACCACCACCTGGGCGTCGCCGCGGGCGCCGGCGAGAAAGTCCTCGAAGACCTTGGCCAGGCCATCGTTGACGGCGCGCACCCGCACCACCCGCAGGCCGCCGGAAAAGCTGAGGGCCGCCGCCTCGTCGGCCAGGCGCGCCGGATCGTTCGCCACCGCGACGCCGGTCAGTTCGACCACCCGGAAAGGATCGTCGAGATCCCCGGCGACGCGGCGGACCAGTGCCTCGGCCCGCTCGCGCACCAGGCCCTGGTTGGGTCCGTAAACCAACGTGCAGACAACGGCGGGGTCGGGCTGCCGCAGGAACCGCTCGACCCCGCCGCCCGTGATCTTCACGGGTTTTCCCGCGCCCGTCTCTTGCTCACGAAGAACGCCGCCAGCCGCGTACGGATGTCGTGGGCGATTTCGCGGGCGGAGCGGGTCTTGGCGTCCTTCGCCGCCATCAGGGTGGCGAATTCCGAGTCCAGGATATTGTAGCTGCTGACCACCAGGCTCTTGCCCGAGAGCACGATTTCCCGGCTGTCCGGGTCCTGGAGGGAAAATTCTGCGAGGAGCCTGAGGTTGGCCCGCGTCGCAAACGCGTCCTTCTCGATCGCCAGGCGCTGGGTGGACTGATCGAGGCGCACGGTCAGGAGGTACCGGGGATTGGCCGGGCGTCCCCGGGGACTGAGGAGGTCCAGGAGGTTATTGCGCAACTGCTGGCCGACGCGGTCGGCGATGGGTTTGACCTCGATGGTCGCCAGTTCGCCTGGGCCGTTCCCGGTGGCGTCGGTTCCGTAGAGCGAGCGGAAGCCGCAGGCCCCGAGAAGAAGCACCACAAAAAGCGGCGCGAATGTCCTAAACAACGACATTGATGATCCTATTGGGCACCACCACGACCTTGCGCACGGGCCTGCCGCCGACGGCCTTGACCACGTTATCCAGATCCAGGGCGACCGATGTCGCGGATTCCCGGTCGCTGTCCTTGGGCAAGCGCACCGTTCCCCGGAGCTTGCCGTTGACCTGGACGGCGACGGTGACGGTGTCCTCTTCGAGCAGGGACTCATCCACCTCCGGCCAGGGCGTCTCCGCCACCAGGGTCTCGTGGCCCAGCCGCTGCCACAGTTCCTCCGCCAGGTGGGGCATCATCGGACCGATCAAGCGCGCCACCGTCTCCAGGCCCTCGCGCAGCACCCAGCCGTCCCGCGCGCCGTCCAGGTCTTCCAACAGATTGGTCAGTTCCCTCACCCTGGCGACCGCCTTGTTGAAATGGAACTTATCCAGGTCCGCCGACACGTTGGCAATGGTTTTATGGATGGCCCGGTGTGCCGTCCCGGCGGCCGGCGACAGGTCCCCGGGCTTCGGCGATCCGACCGCAACAAGGCCGACCTTCGGTTCCGCGACCATGCGCCACAGCCGGCTCACGTAACGCCAGGCGCCGTCGATCCCCGCGTCCGTCCAATCCAGGTCCCGGTCCGGCGGGCTGTCCGACAACATGAACAGGCGCGCCGTATCGGCGCCGTAGGTATCGATGATGGCCTGGGGGTCGACCACGTTGTTGCGGGACTTGCTCATTTTCTCCGACCGGCCGACGGTCACCGGCGCCCTGGTGGTGGCGTGCACGAGGGAGCCGTCGGCGTCCCGAACCACGTCTTTCGGATACAGCCACTTGCCGCCGTCGGCGTCCCGATAGGTCTCATGGCAGATCATGCCCTGGGTGAGGAGTCCGGCGAAGGGCTCCTTGATGCCCAGGTATCCGCATTGTTTCAGGGCGCGGGTGAAGAACCGCGAATAGAGAAGGTGGAGAACGGCGTGCTCGATGCCGCCGATGTACTGATCCACCGGCAGCCAGTAGTCCACGGAGTCGCGGGTGAAGGCGGTGTCGGCCGTGGGCGAGCAGAAGCGGGCGAAGTACCAGGACGATTCGAAGAAGGTATCGAAGGTATCGGTTTCGCGCCGGGCCGGTTTGCCGCAGGCGGGGCAATCCACCCGGGCCCACGTCGGATGGTTCTCCAGCGGGTTGCCCGGCGCCTCCAGGTCGGCGTCCTCGGGGAGGCGAACCGGAAGGTCCGCCACGGGAACGGGAACGATGCCGCAGCCGGCACAGTGAACCACCGGGATCGGGCACCCCCAATAGCGTTGTCTGGACACCCCCCAGTCGCGCAGGCGGTAGTTCACGGCCCGTTGTCCGGCGCCGGCGGCCTCGAGGCGGTCCGCCACCTCGGCCTTCGCCTCCTCGACACTCAGTCCGTTCAGGAAATCCGAATTGATGACGGAGCCGTCCTCCAGATACGCCTCGTCGCCGATGGCGTAGGAGGCGGCATCGGCGTCCGGCGGGAGAACGACGGGAACGACACCGAGGCCGTACTTGCGGGCGAATTCCAGGTCACGCTGGTCGTGGGCCGGACAGCCGAAGATGGCGCCGGTGCCGTATTCCATGAGCACGAAATTGGCGACGAAGACCGGGAGCTCGCGCCCCCCGGCAAAGGGATGCAGGGCACGGAGGCCGGTGTCGTACCCCTCCTTGCCGGCGGTTTCGATGGCCGCTTCGCTGGTGCCGAGACGGTTACATTCGGCGACGAAGGCGGCCAGGTCCGCATCCCCTTCGGCCAGCTCCCGGGCCAGCGGGTGATTGGCGGCGATGGCGCAGAACGTGGCGCCGAAGATGGTGTCGGCGCGCGTCGTGTACACTTCCAGGAGGTCGCCGCGTCCTTTCAGGGCAAAGAACATGCGCAGGCCTTGCGAACGGCCGATCCATTTTTCCTGCATCAGCCGCACCCGGTCGGGCCACCTATCGAGGGACTCCAGCGTCTCCAGGAGATCGTCGGCGAAGGCGGTGATGCGCAGGAACCACTGGGCCAGTTGCCGCTTCTCCACGGGCGCCCCGGAGCGCCATCCCCGGCCGTCTATCACCTGTTCGTTGGCCAGAACCGTCTTCTCCACCGGGTCCCAGTTGACCCAGGATTCCGTGCGGTAGGCCAGACCGCGTTCGAGGAAGTCCAGGAACATCTTCTGTTCGTGACGGTAGTATTCGGGATCGCACGTGGACACCTCGCGCGCCCAGTCGTAGGACAGGCCCATGGACTTGAGCTGTTGGCGCATGGTGTCGATGTTGTCGCGCGTCCACGCCGCCGGGTGGACCTTGTTCTCGGTAGCCGCATTCTCCGCCGGCAGGCCGAAGGCGTCCCAGCCCATGGGATGAAGCACATTGAACCCGCGGGCGTGCTTGTAGCGGGCGACAAGGTCGCCAAGGGTGTAGTTGCGCACGTGCCCCATGTGGATGCGTCCCGAAGGATATGGGAACATTTCAAGAACATAGTACTTTGGGCGGTCCGCATCCTCGGACGCGGCAAAGCAACGGCGCTCCTCCCACACCGTTTGCCACTTGACCTCGGATTCCTTGAAGTTGTACCGCTCCATGGCGCCCTGATTGGTTCCCGCGACCCCTGAAATCCCCGAATTCCGCCGTTTCGGCACCCGCCGGCGCCGGCTCGCGCCGACACCGGAACCGGTGGCCCCCGGCCCAAGCGACTATGGCGTCTATTGTTTCAGGGTTTCACGGCGCAGTTGGCGGGCCTTGGTCAGGATGGCGTCCT
>JBHHXI010000183.1:0-4466 GCA_046756945.1 Rhodospirillales bacterium | reverse complement strand
ACCCGAAAGGAGAAAAAGGCCGGGTGAACTGCGCGCCGGGCCATCCGTGGCCGGCTCTTGCTGTCGAAGGTGCCCGGAATGGACGGTTGAACCGCGAAACAGCGGCCAAAACCCATACGTTCGTATAGGCGGCCATACCAATGGATAATTTCATGAATGCTCATCCGTATGGATAATTAAACAGGAGAAATAACTACTTTTTTACGTGGGGTTTCTCTGGGGGCCGACCCCGTCGGTATGCCTTAAGCGTTTGGACCCATGCGGGAAACGGCGGCATGGGCATCGAGGTCGGAGATGACCCGGACCCGACGCACCAACCCAGTGTTAATTGCGGCCGCCGCGTTCCTGGCCGCAGTGATCTTCCTTGTCGATCTGTCGCTGCCCCTGGGGATCGCGGGAGAGGTGCTGTATGTGGCGCTGGTGCTCATCGGGTGGTGGTTTCACAGACGGTCCGACATTTTCGTGCTGGCCGCGGTTTCTTCCGTGCTCACCGCGGCGGAATACCTTTTCTTACCCGCGGGCGAAATCTCCTGGATGGTGCTGAGCAACCGGGTTCCCGCGATCTTCACCATCTGGGTAACGGCGGTTCTCCTGTTCACCGCCAAACGGGCCGAAGACGTCCTTCGCGCAAGCGAAGAGCGCTACCGCCGCGTTTACGAGAACACGCCGGTGATGCTCCACTCCATCGACCGGGACGGGCGCCTGCTCAGCGTCAGCGACTATTGGCTGGAAGTTCTGGGATACGAGCGCGATGAGGTTATCGGGCACGAGGCGTACGAATTTTGTTCGGAAGAATCCCGCCGGGAGGCCAATGAAAAACACCTGCCTGAATTTTTCCGGACCGGAGTCGCCAAGGATATTTCCTATCAGTTCGTGAAGAAGAACGGCGACGTCATGGACGTCCTGCTGTCGGCCATAGCGGTGCGCGACGAACAGGGAGATTTCTCCCGCTCGCTCGCCGTCATGATCGACATCACCGAGCGCAAGCGGGCGGAGGAACGTTTCCGCAGCTATTTCGGCCTGCCCCTCGTCGGATCGGCGATCTACGCGCCCGACAAGCGATGGATCGAGGTCAACGACAAACTGTGCGATCTTTTCGGCTACACCCGGGACGAAATGATGGCGCTGACCTGGGTCGACATCACCCATCCCGACGACATGGCCGAGAACCTGCGGCTGTTCGACCGGGCTTTGTTGGGGGAAGGGGGCGATGCGTATACCCTGGACAAGCGCTTCATCCGCAAGAACGGCGAAACCCTCCACGCCAGCGTTTCCGCACAGTGCGTGCGCCGCCCCGATGGCGTGCCCGATTATTTCATCCTGCTGGTTCAGGACCTCACCGAGCGTAAGCGGGCGGAGGAGGCGCTGCGCGAGAGCGAGGAGCGGTTCAAGGCCTTCATCGAGAACTCGCCCGCCACAATCAGCATCAAGGACAGGGACGGGCGGTACCTGTTGACCAACCCGGAACATGAGAAAATTTTTGGCATGCCCAGAGACCAGATCATTGGGAAAACACCCCACGATATCTACTCCGCGGAGAATGCCGACTTGGTCATGGCGCACGAGCGGGAGGTTCTGGAGTCGGGAAAGGCGGTCCAGCACGAACGCACGTACGTACTGGGCGACGAAATTCGCTCCTTCCTCGTGATGAAATTCCCGTTCCCCGGCGCGGCGGGCGATCCCGCGGGTGTGGGCGCGATGGCGATGGAAATCACAGAGCGCAAGAAAACCGAGGCGCAACTCATCCGGGCCTCCCGGCTGGCCACCCTGGGAGAGATGGCGTCCGGCATCGCCCACGAGCTCAACCAGCCGCTGACCAACATGCGGATGATGGCGGAGAACGCCCTCGCCTATATCGAAAGCGGCGACATCGACGCCGATGTCCAGACGCGGAAACTGGAGGGCGTCATCGGGCAGGTCGACCGCATGGCCAGCATCGTCGATCACATGCGGCTGTTCAGCCGCAAGGATTCAACCGAGAGGGAATCGTTCAGCCCGACCGCCTGCGCGGCGGACGCCACCGGCATGGTGGAAAACCAGTACCGGGCGCTGGGTATCCGCCTGGAGAGGGACGTTCCGGCCCGCTGCCGAAACGTCTCCGGCCACCGGTTCAAGCTGGAACAGGTGCTCCTGAACCTGTTGTCGAATGCCTGCGACGCCGCCGCGGCGAGGGCGGAAGGGGAGGCGCGCGAAGGACGCGACTATGTGCCGGAGGTCTCCGTCCGCGTCGCCGAGGACCGCAAAACGGACACCGTCATCCTGTCGGTGTCGGACAACGGCGGCGGCGTTCCCGGGGACGTGATCGGCGAAATCTTCGATCCCTTCTTCACCACCAAGCCTATGGGACAGGGCACCGGACTGGGCCTGTCGATCAGCTACAGCATCATCGACACCATGGGCGGGCGTATCGAGGTGCAGAACGCCGCCGGCGGGGCCAGGTTCGACATCATCCTGCCGGTGGCCGACCTGCCGGTGGCCGACGAGGCGCAGCCGCGCCCCCCGGCGCCGAAACCGCGGGAACGGCCGGCGGCGGCGGACAGGCGGGGCCGCCTGGTCCGCGTGCTGGTGGTGGACGACGAGGAATCGACGGCCAGGAACGCGGCCGAATATCTGGAGTACGCCGGGTACGACGCCGCCACCGCCGGCAACGGCGCCGAGGCGCTGAAACTGTTCGCCGCCGATCCCTTCGACGTGGTGGTCACCGATCGCCGGATGCCGGTGATGGACGGCAACCGGCTGATCCGCCGCCTGCGCGCCCTCGATCCGAACCTGCCGATCATCGCCATGACCGGCCAGGGCGCGTCGGACGACGGCCGGACGGCCCCGGCCGCCGGGAATGACGGCGCCGCCGCGGGCGGGCCTTCCGTGGTGTTGCGAAAGCCGGTCCGTCTGCGCGACCTCGAGGGCCACGTGCGACGGCTGACCCGGGCGTAAGGTCTTTGGGCCGGCCGCCCTCAGACCACCGCCTGGTAAACGAATCCGGTCACGAGCGAGCCCGAAACCCCGAGCACCAGGTACCACAAAAACACGCCGCGCCGGACCAGGGCGAACACCGCCATGGCCGCCGGAATGCTGGTGACGGCGCCCGCCACCATGAAGGCCAGGGCGGCGCCGGGGGCCATGCCCATGTCGACCAGGGCGGCGACGGTGGGGATGGCGGCATAGCCGTTCAGGTAGGTGGGCACCCCGGCGGCGACGCTGGCCGGGATGGTCCACCAACGGTCGCCGCCGAGCCACCCGGCAATCGTATCGGCGGGCACGTACGCCACCATCAGGCTCTCGATGACGAAGGCCAGCGTCAGCCACTTGAGCAGGAACCAGCCGGTGGCGCGGGCTTCGGCGATGAATTTGCCGCGGCGCGCCGGCCACCGCCAGAAGGTCCAGACCACGGCGGCGTCTTCCGCCACCGCCGGCGCGGCGCATGACGGGCGGCGGCACGCCGTTCCCCGGAGGGGGTCGGCGAAGGCCGACGTGCGCATGAGCGCGTGGGTCGCGTAGCCGGCGGCGAGCCCCATGAACAGGGCGGCCAGGGCCTTGGCGGTGGCGAACGGGAAGCCGAAAACGGCGCCGGTCAGGATGTACATCTCCGGGTCCATGATCGGCGAGCTGATCCAGAACGCCATCACCGGGGCCAGGGGAACCCCGGCGCCGAGGAGGCCGGCGATGATCGGGATCACGCCGCACGAGCAGAACGGCGACAGGGCGCCGAAGGCCGCGGCGGCGGCGATCATGGCGATCGGCCGGCCGCCGAAGACCCGGGCCATCTGCTGGTCGGCGCCGCTCGCCCGGGCGCTCGCCGCAATCACCACGGAAAGGGCCAGGAACGGCGCGATGTAGCCAAGGGCGCCGAGGGTGAAGACAAGGCTTTCGACCGCCTGGGCCGGCGCCGCCACGGCCAGTGCGGCGAAAACGCCCAAGGCCGCCAGCACGACCCGGTCCAGGCGCCTGAAGGCGCCGTTCAGCCGTTGTATGGCAAGGGTCACGGCCGCCATGGGCAAAGTGCTCCCGTGGACGGTTTCTCCATCGCTCCGCAATGATCGAAACGGTAATTCAAAAAAATGCCCTCGGCACCTAGCCCGCCTGGCCCGCCCGTTTGCGCCCGGCCGTCAGCCCGGCGCAGCATTCCTCGGTCAACAGGGCGACGACGGAGTCGAGCAACGGGTAGTTGGCCGTGCAACGCAGTATCCGGCCCCGGCGCTCCTGGCCGATCAGCCCGGCGCTCACCAGATGCAGGATGTGGTGCGAGAGCGTCGAGGCGGGAATGCCCAGGTGCTCCTGCACCGCGCCCACGCTCAGCCCGTCGGGGCCGGCGCGCACGAGCAGGCGGATGATCCCGAGGCGGGTCGGGTGGCCCAGCTTGTCCAGGCATCGGGCGGCATGGTCCAGGTCCATGGCGTCCATTCTAGGCCACGGCGCCGGCATTATCAACGATATTTCCAGAATTATCGAAATACTGTGGGCACGGA
>JBHHXI010000182.1:0-4680 GCA_046756945.1 Rhodospirillales bacterium | reverse complement strand
CGGCGGCGCGGAAGGGAGGACAGCATGGCCGGAAACGACGGATTCACCGCCCTCGTGCTCGACGAGGCGGAGGGCAAGGTTACGGCGGAGATCAGGCATCTCGACGACGACGCCCTGCCCGACGGCGACGTGACCGTCGCCGTCGCCTTCTCGACGCTCAATTACAAGGACGGCATGATCCTCGGCGGGCTCGGCCGGATCGTGCGCTCGTACCCGCACGTGCCCGGCATCGACTTCGCCGGCACGGTGGAAGCCTCGGAGTCCGACAAGTTCAAGCCCGGCGACGAGGTCATCCTCACCGGCTGGCGGGTCGGCGAGGTCCACTGGGGCGGCTACGCCACCAGGGCGCGGGTCAAGGCCGACTGGCTGGTGCCGCTGCCCGCGGGGCTTACGCTCAAGCAGGCCATGGCCATCGGCACCGCCGGTTTCACCGCGACGCTGGCCCTGATCGCCCTGGAGGAACACGGGCTGACGCCGGAAAGCGAGGGCGAGGTGCTGGTCACCGGCGCCGCCGGCGGGGTGGGTTCCATCGCCGTCGCCCTGCTCGCCAACCTGGGCTACCGGGTCGCCGCCTCGACGGGGCGGCCCGAGACCCACGATTACCTCACCGGGCTGGGGGCCGCCACTATCGTCGAGCGCGCCGAACTGGAAACCCCGCCCAAGGGGCCGCTGGGCTCGGAGCGCTGGGCCGGCGCCATCGACAACGTCGGGGCGACGACCCTGGCCAGCGTCCTCGCCACGCTGCGCCATGGGGCGAGCTGCGCCGCGGTGGGCCTGGCCGCCGGGCCCCAGCTCGCCACCACCGTGGTCCCGTTCCTGCTGCGCGGGGTCAACCTGCTCGGCATCGATTCCAACCTGTGCCCGCTGGACAAGCGGCTCGAGGCCTGGCGGCGCCTGGACGAGGGCCTGCCCAAGGACAAGCTGGAGCGCATCACCCACGTTGTTCCCCTGGCCGGGGTCGCCGAGTTGGGCGGCAAAATACTCCAGGGCCGGGTGCAGGGCCGCACGGTGGTCGACGTCCGCGCCTGAGCGTGATAATGTACAGCAAATAAACGCTATAAGGTGCTGTAAACATTGCCCGTGCAGGGGTGGCGAACCGAGGGGCGGTCCTCCGGTCCCGTTCTTGCGCAGGGATATGGCGGCACCCGGCCGACGGAGGAACACCGGCACATGGGGATGGGCAACACCCTGTTCGTGACGGCCGTCGGGGCCCTCGTCGGGGCCTGCGGCTACCTGTCCGGATATGATAAGGCGACTAACATCGAGCCCGTCTATTGCTACCAGTCCATCGGCCAGTCCGTCAGCGGGGTCGATTGCTACAAGACGCCCAATCACCGGGACGAGCGGCGCCTGGTCAACTACTTCGGACCCGACCCGAGCCGCTACGACCGGCCCGCGCCGCCGCCGCCGCCCACCCTCGCGGCGCCGCCGGCGGTGGATTTCTTCGTGCGCGATCCCGAGCCCATCCCCGAGCCGGCGCCGGCGACGCCGGTCCGGGGCGGTACGCTGCCCTGATCGCCCCCGCCCGCCTGTTTGACCTGTTGGAGAAGACCGTGGCCCGCGGGAATGCATTTCCCCGTCCTATTGTGATAAAGGGTAATCGCGCTAAACTGCGCCGCAGGACCGTCGTCCGGGAGGCCCCGATGAGAGTTTTGATCCTCGCCGCCGCGCTTTCGACGGGTCTGTGGTGCGCGGCCGCGCCGGCCGCGGACGTTCCCACCCCCGCCAACTACGGCCAGGCCATGCGCTGGTACGACCGCGCCGCCGAGGCCGGCGATGCGCGGGCCCAGTTCTACCTGGGCCTGATGGCGGAGACCGGCGTCCGCGGGCCGGTGGACATGGCCGGCGCCGCCGCGTGGTACCGCCGGGCGGCCCGGCAGGGCCACGTGCAGGCCCAGTACAAGCTCGGCCTGATGTACTACGAGGGCAGGGGCGTGCCCAGGGACCTGGCCCGGGCGGCGCGCTGGTACGACAAGGCGGCGCAGGGCGGATATGCGCCGGCCCAGTACAACCTGGCCCTCATGTACGAGCGCGGCCAGGGCGTCGCCGCCGACCCGGTGGGGGCGGCGTGGTGGTACGAGACGGCGGCGGAAAACGGCGTCGCCGCGGCGCGGCTCAACTTAAGCGCCCTCTATGCCCGCGGCACAGGGGTGCGGCGGGACCCGGTGCGGGCGCTCATGTGGCTGGATTTGGCCGTCGCCGGCGGCCTCGACGTCGACGCCGAGGTGCGCGACGACCTCATCGCCGGCATGTCGCCGGAGCAGATCGCAGAGGCCGGGCGCCAGGCCGGCGCGCGGCTGGGAGCGATTGTGCCGGCCGCCGGCGGGGCGCTCCCTTGACACGCTTTCGGATTTGGACGTATAGGCCGTCGTCGCCCCTGTAAGCGCGGGCGGCACCCGGGGCGGAGTAGCTCAGCTGGTTAGAGCAGCGGAATCATAATCCGCGTGTCGGGGGTTCGAGTCCCTCCTCCGCTACCACCAACCATCGCCCCGCCTCACGGCCGCCGGTCCCCTTCAGCGTCCGATTCCGGGGATGGCCGGAATCTTGACCGACAGCAGTTCAATGTGCAGCGGCCGGCCGGCCCTGTTGAATGCGGCCAGCCTGAACGTGTATTTGCCCGAGCGGTCGGCGAGGAATTCGTGCTCGCCCTTGACGCGGGCCTGCTTTTGAAACAAGGGCTTCCCATAGCCGGGCCCGCGGACGCCCATGCTCACCGTCGCCACTCCGGTGCCGGTCAGGTTCCACCGGACGGTCACCGACGCCTTGTACTGGGCCGCCTGGCTTCCGACCTGGGGCGCGGCGACGATGTGGATGTATTTGCCGGGCAGGATCTCCTTGAAGCTCATGCTTTCGACCAGCTTCAGGGTGTCGTCGATTTGTTGGGGAGCGTCGGTCCTGACGCATCTGGCGGGGTCGATCCTGCGCCCGGCGATGCGGACCCGGATCACCCCTTTCCTGGCCGAGGCGGCGAGGGCGCCCTTGCCCCAGTAGAAAACGCCGGGACAGCAGTTCCGGCAGCTGGTCCTGAACCAGCCGGACCATGTCCCCTGGCGGTTCTCGGCGAATCCGATCGGCGTCAGGTCGCCGGTCTCGGTGTTGACGGCCGATTCGATGAATACGTCGCCCACGTGGTAGATGGACTCGACCCCGCCGCCGCCGCGCCAAAGCCCGGTCAGTTCGCCGAGCTTGGCGGTGGACGGATTGGCGGCGTACTTCTGGATCTTGGCCACGATCGCGTTGCCGAAGGCCACCGCTTCGCGCGATTGGGCGTGGACGGCGGGCCCATGGGCGAGAAACGACACCAAAACGCCGCACGCGGCCAGGGTCGCGCCAAGCCCATGGCGCGGGCGCATCCGCGAAAAAATCCCCGACCCGGATCGGATGGCCCGATGCGGAAATCCCGTGCCCTGTTCCACGCCCCGTCTCCCCTCTTTCCGTTGCGCGCGCCGTCGACGGCGGCAGCCGTCATCGGGGCGTCAACCGGGACTCTAACGTCATATTTTCCTTTTGTCTGCCCGGCCGGGCCTCGCCGGCCGGCGGCGGACGGCGCGGTGAATGACGGCGGGGGTGCCGCGATGGGCGCCGGCGGGATATGATGGCCCCGCCCGCGTGTCGCGGGCGGGTTTGCTGGAGGGAGGCGCGCGATGACGGAGAATGTAGCGTACGGCAGCGCCGGTGTCGGCTTCATGGACGGCGCCTTCATGGCCCTGTCCGAGCTTCGCCTGCCGGTCACGGACATGGGGTTCCAGCTCGCCGACATGTGCTACGACGCGGTGCACGTGTGGAAGGGCCGGTTCTTCCGCCTCGACGATCACCTGGAGCGCTGGCAGCGCTCGCTCGCCCGGCGCCGCTACGATACCCTGGGCTACGACCGCGACGGGGTCGCCCGTGTGCTGCACGGCTGCGTGGCGCGGGCCGGGCTGACCGAGTCCATGGTCACGGTGATCGCCACCCGCGGCTCGCCGGAGACGGCGCACAAGGACCTGCGCACGTGCAGGAACCGCCTCGTCGCCTGGGCGGTGCCGTTTTCCGCGGTCGTCTCGGCGGACGAGGTGGAGACCGGGTGCGACATCGTCATCGCCCGGACCATCCGCATCCCGCCCGAGGCGGTGGACCCGACGGTGAAGAACTTCGGCCGCCTCGACTTCGTGCAGGCGCTGTTCGAGGCCTACGACCGGGACGCCCGCTACGCGGTGCTCCTCGACCGGGACGGCTTCGTCACCGAGGGCCGCGGCTGGAACATCTTCGCGCTCAGGGACGGCGAGCTCCTCTCGCCCGACCGCGGGGTGCTCGAGGGGATCACGCGGCGGACGGTGCTGGAGCTCTCGGCGGCGCTCAACATCAAGGGAAGGCTCGGGCGCATGGGCGCCGACGACCTCCGCGCCGCCGACGAGGTGTTCCTGACCTCGACCGCCGGCGGCATCATGCCCGTGCGCGGCATCGACGGCCGGCCCGTGGGCGACGGCCAGCCGGGGCCGGTGACGGCGCGGCTCAAGGACATGTACTGGCGCCTGCACGACGATCCGGCCTACACGACGCCCGTGCGCTACGAGCTGGCGGAGGCATGAGCCGCGCGGCGCGATAACCCGCGTGGCGGCGGCCGGCGCGCGCACGGGTCCCGCCGCCGCTAGCAGGCTGCTGAAAAACCACCCATGTGCCGTCCTATCCTTCGAGACGCCG
>JBHHXI010000181.1:0-4745 GCA_046756945.1 Rhodospirillales bacterium | reverse complement strand
AGGACGCCATCCTGACCAAGGCCCGCCAACTGCGCCGTGAAACCCTGAAACAATAATACCCGATTTCGGAAATTCCGAGCCGTGCCGGACGGATATGCATGACGGCGCTGGTTTCGGAAATATCCGCGATCGCGCGGCACGTTCGCCTTCCTCTGCGTCCTCAGCGTTTGAATTTTTCCAACGCCGAGGGCGCCGAGGTACGCGGAGGTACGCCGGGAATTTTGTAAGCGCCCAGCACTTTTGGGCGATCCCTGCCGCTTCGGTCATTTCACGCCTCGGGAATTCCGACTTTCCGTATGACGGAAACCGGCGCTCAGGTCCGTCGCCGGGGCAACGGGCGGGCGTCATTTCCACCATCGGCACGGGCCGGCGCACCTACTCCACGGTCACGCTTTTCGCCAGGTTGCGCGGCTGATCCACGTCGGTGCCCTTGAGCACGGCGGTGTGGTAGGCCAGCATCTGCACCGGGATGGCATAGAGGATCGGGGCGACGAAGGGGTCCGTTTGGGGCAGGGCGACGGTGGTGGCGGCGAGAGCGCCGAGCCTTTCCACGCCCTTGGCGTCGCTGAAAAAGATCACGCGGCCGCCGCGGGCGATGACTTCCTGCATGTTCGAGGCGGTCTTCTCGAACAGCTCGTCCGACGGCGCGATGACGATCACCGGCACGTCTTCGTCGATCAGGGCGATGGGACCGTGCTTCATCTCGCCGGCGGCGTATCCCTCGGCGTGGATGTAGGAAATTTCCTTTAGTTTCAACGCCCCCTCCAGGGCGATGGGATAGCTGGTGCCGCGGCCCAGATAGAGCACGTCGCGCGCCTCGGCCACCTGGTGGGCGAGGGCGCGCAGCCTGTCGTCATGGTTGAGCACTTCGGCGGCGCGCGCCGGAATCCCGGCCAGGGCATCGACCAGGCGCGTCTCTTCTTCGTCATCCATGGCGCCGCGGGCCCGTGCGGTGGCGATGGCGAGGCAGGCCAGGACCGTCAACTGGGTGGTGAACGCCTTGGTCGAGGCGACGCCGACCTCGGGCCCGGCGTAGGTCTGCAGCACCGCGTCCGATTCCCGGGCGATGGTGGATTCGGGCACGTTGACCACCGAGACGATGTGCTGGCCGTGCTCCCGGGCGTAGCGGAGCGCCGCCAGGGTATCCGCCGTTTCCCCCGACTGGGAGATGAACAGGGCGACCCCGCCCGCCGCCATGTGGGCGCCCCGGTAGCGGAACTCGGACGCCACGTCGACGTCGACGGGGATACGGGCCAGGCGTTCGAGCCAGCACTTGGCGACCATGCAGGCATAGTACGACGTGCCGCAGGCGACCAGCGTCATGGCGGAGGTTTCCGCCGCGTCGAAGCCGAGATCGGGCAGCGCCACGGACCGGGTCGTCGGGTTGGTGTAGGCGTGCAGGGTATCGCCGATCACCTGCGGTTGCTCGAAGATCTCCTTGAGCATGAAGTGGCGGTATCCGCCCTTGCCCAGGGTGGCGCCGGAATGGGCCGTCAGCCTGACCTCGCGCGTCACCCCCAGGTGCCCGGCGTCGAAGACGGTGGCGTCGTCCGACGTGATCACCGCCCAGTCGCCGTCTTCCAGATACATGATCTCGCGGGTCAGCGGCGCCAGCGCCAGGGCGTCGGAGCCCAGGTACATCTCGCCGTCGCCGTAGCCGATGGCGAGCGGGCTGCCGCGGCGGGCGGCGATCATCAGGTCGGGCTTGCCGGCGAACATGATGCCCAGGGCGAAGGCGCCTTCCAGCCTGTTCAACGCCGCGCAGGCGGCCTCGGCGGTGCCCTTCCCGTCCTCCAGGTAGAGCGTGATCAGGTGGGCGACCACCTCGGTGTCGGTGTCCGAAACCAGCGTGTGGCCCCGTTCCTCCACTTCGCCGCGCAGGGCCTGGAAGTTCTCGATGATGCCGTTGTGGACCACCGCCACCCGGTCGGTGGCGTGGGGATGGGCGTTCTTCTCGTTGGGGACGCCGTGGGTGGCCCAGCGGGTATGTCCGATGCCGATGGTCCCGGCCACCGGCTCGCGGGCGAGCAGGGTTTCCAGATTGGTCAGCTTGCCCTCGGCGCGGCGGCGCTCGATGCGCCCGTCGACCAGGGTCGCGACGCCGGCGGAATCGTAGCCCCGGTACTCCAGCCGCCGGAGCCCCTCGATCAGCAGCGGCGCCACCTCTCCCTTGCCGATGATGCCGATGATGCCGCACACGGGCGATCAGCCTCCGCCCTTCGGCCGCGCCGCCTTGCGCCCCGACTGGCGGCCGCGGAAGCGTTTCGCCCAGCCTTTAAGTTCCTCCTGGTCGGGCCGGGTCAACGCCAGGGCGTCCGCCGCCACGTCGCCGGTAATCACGCTGCCCGCCCCGACGATGGCCCCGTCGCCCACCGTCACCGGGGCCACCAGCGCCGTGTTGGAGCCGATGAACGCCCCGGCGCCGATGTCGGTGTGGTGCTTGGCGAAACCGTCGTAGTTACACGTGATGGTCCCGGCGCCGACGTTGGCCTTGGCGCCGACCCGTGAATCCCCGACATAGGCCAGGTGGTTGATCTTGGCGCCGGTCTCCACCTGGGCGTTCTTGATCTCGACGAAGTTGCCGATGTGGGCTTGCGCCGCGATGTCGGCGCCCGGGCGCAGGCGGGCAAAGGGGCCGATCCTGGCGCCGGCGGCGATGCGGGCGCCCTCGATGTGGCAGAAGGCCAGGATCTCCACGCCGTCGCCGACGGCGACGCCGGGGCCGAACACCACGTGGGGTCCCACCGTCACGTCGCGGCCGAGCCGGGTGTCGTGGCTGAAATAGACGGTTTCCGGATCGGCCAGGCTGGCGCCGCCGGCCATGGCGGCGGCGCGCAGGCGCTCCTGGACCACCGCCTCGGCGCGGGCCAGGTCGGCCCGGGAGTTGACCCCGATGAGCTCGGCCTCGTCCCCCTCGACCACGGCGCACGTCAGCCCGTCGCCCCGCGCCATGGCGACGATGTCGGTCAGGTAATATTCGCCCTTGGCGTTGTCCCGGCCGACGCGCTTCAGCAGCCCCGGCAGGGGGCCTGAGTCGATGGCCATGACGCCGGCGTTGCAAAGGTCGATCGCCCCCTGCTCGGGCGTCGCGTCGCCGGCCTCGACGATGGCCTCAAGCGTCCCGTCCGCATCCACGATCAGGCGGCCGTAGGGGCCCGGGTCCGACGGGCGGAAGCCCAGCACCACGACGGCCGGCCCGGGCGCGGCGCGGCGCGCAGCCAGCGCGCGCGTCAGGGTCTCCCGCGAAATCAGCGGCGCGTCGGCGTACAGCACGAGCACGGTGCCGTCGAAGCCGTCCACGGCCTCGCAGGCGGTGCGCACCGCGTGCCCGGTGCCCAGGCGGTCCTTCTGCACCACGGTCCGATGGGGTGCGACGGCGTCGACGACCGCCTCCATGTCGTCCCCGACCACGACGACGATGCGCTCGAACTCCATGCCGGCCAGGGTCTCCATCAGGTGCCCGATCATGGGGCGCCCGGCGAGCCGGTGCAGCACCTTGGGCAGGCGGGACTCCATGCGCGTGCCGAGGCCCGCGGCGAGGACGATGGCGGCGGTTTTTTCCTTGGTCATGACCAGACGGTTGGTTACAAGACCCGTTCAGGGCGATTGTCGGGCCGACCTTGCCACAAGGCGGGAATCCCGCCAAGTCAAAGATTGTTTCGGACTTTTTCAATGGGCGGAAATTCCATAGAGGCGGTCGTTTTCGACCTGGACGGCACGCTCATCGACAGCGCGCCCGACCTGCGCACCGCGGTCAACCGCATGCTCGCCGAAAAGGGCCGCCCGGCCCTCGACCTGGGCGCGGTCACGGCGATGGTCGGCGACGGGGTGCACAAGCTGGTGGAGCGCGCCCTCGCCGCCACCGGGGACGGGGCGCCCGCGGCCGACGAGGTCGCCGGCTCGACCCGCCGCTTCCTCGAGTTCTATGAAGGCCACGGCGCCGTCCTCACCCGCGCCTACCCCGGCGCCGTGGAGGCGTTGAAATGCCTCAGCGGCGAGGGCTACGCGCTCGGCATCTGCACCAACAAGCCGCACGGCGCGACGCGCGATATCCTGGCCGCCCTCGACCTGGAGGGCTATTTCTCCGCCGTGCTCGGCGGCGATTCCCTGGACGGCGTGCGCAAGCCCGACCCCCGGCACCTGCTCGCCGCCGTCGAGCGCCTGGGCGCCACCCGCGAAACCGCGGTGATGGTGGGCGACACCGAAAACGACGCGGCGGCGGCGCTGGGCGCGCGCGTTCCGATGATCGCCGTCGCCTTCGGCTACGCCAAGGTGCCGGTGGCCGACCTCGGCGCCGATGTGGTCATCGGCCATTTCGACGAACTGCCCGACGCCATCCGCCGGCTCTTGTCACCGGGGCTTTCTTGACAGCCCCGGCGGCGCCACCTTATATGGGCAACTCCCCGCCAGGCAAAGAGGGCGCGTAGCTCAGCGGTAGAGCGCTCGTTTCACATGCGAGAAGTCGCTGGTTCAAACCCAGCCGCGCCCACCATTTTCGCCGTCGGGCCTTCGACCCTCGAAACCGTCCAGTGGACGGTTTCGAGGCGAAAATCCCCCGGAGGGAAACGCCTACGGCTTGCCTACTCCGCCGAAGCGGCGGTTTCGGCTGCGAAGGCCGGGCGGGTGGCAGGCCACGCGAAGGCGTTTAGGCATAGGCGTGTCCGTCGAAGCCCCTGCCTGCGCGAAGCCGGAATTAAGGGGACACCTTACTTAATTGACCCAATTAGAGATGATGATCTTTCGGA
>JBHHXI010000180.1:0-4760 GCA_046756945.1 Rhodospirillales bacterium | reverse complement strand
CCGGCCCGTCGTCCAATCCTTGTGTTGACAGTGACTCTGGATTACATTAGAAGCCTCTAACGTATTATTCCGAAACGGAAATTCCGCACGGTCCGGAGGTCCCGCCGGGCCGGGAAACATGTTAAGCATCGTACTCACCGTCGCCAGGCAATGCCCCGGTTGCCCCGTCCGGGCGGGGCGGTGGAATGCCCGCCACCTAGCCGTCCGGAAATAAGGCACCGGCGCCGATGCAGATTTACCTCCCCATCGCCGAGATGTCCGTAAACGTGTTTCTCATCCTCGGCATGGGAGGCGGGGTGGGGTTTCTTTCCGGGTTGTTCGGAGTCGGCGGCGGCTTCCTGATGACGCCGTTGCTGATCTTCATCGGCATTCCACCGGCCGTCGCGGTGGCCACCGAGGCCAATCAGGTCGTCGCGTCGTCCGTTTCCGGCGTCCTCGCCCATTGGCGACGCGCCAACGTCGATATCAAGATGGGCATGACCCTGCTGGCGGGCGGCATCGTCGGGTCCTCCTTTGGCGTATGGCTGTTCACGATTCTGCGCGGTCTCGGGCAGATCGACCTGGTGATCAAGCTCTCCTACGTGATTTTCCTGAGCGTCATCGGCGTCTTGATGCTGTCCGAGAGCGTAGGGACCCTGATGCGCGTCAAGCGCCAGGTTCGCCGCAAGCGGCACCATCACTATTGGATCCACGGCCTGCCCCTGAAGATGCGTTTCCGCCGCTCGCGCCTGTATATCAGCACCCTGCTGCCGATCGGCATCGGCTTCCTGGTCGGCGTACTGTCGGCGATCATGGGGGTGGGCGGCGGCTTCATCATGGTCCCGGCCATGATCTACCTGCTCGGCATGCCGACGGTGGTGGTTGTCGGCACCTCGCTGTTCCAGATCATATTCGTGACCGCCAATGTCACCATCCTGCAGGCCGTCAACAACCAGACGGTGGATGTGGTCCTGGCGCTGCTTTTGCTCACCGGCGGCGTCATCGGGGCGCAGATAGGCGCCCGGGCGAGCGCCCGGCTGCAGGGCGAGCACCTGCGCGGGCTGCTGGGACTCCTGGTCGTGGGCGTCTGCGCGAAGCTGACCTACGATCTGGTGGTCACGCCGCAGGATCTGTTTTTCCTTGGCCGCGTGGTGGCGAACTGATGCGCATTTCGAGACATCTTCTGGCGGGCGTCTTGCTGTTGGCGGCGGCAACACCGGCCTACGCCGCCGAGGAGCTGGTGGTGGACCTGTCCAAGTCCGTGGTGGCGATCACCGCCGGCTTCGTCGGCTCCGAGCTTCTGCTGTTCGGCGCCACCGACGGCAAAGGCGACGTGGTGGTCGTCGTGCGCGGCCCCTTGCGCGATGAAATCGTGCGCCGCAAGAAACGGGTTGCCGGCGTCTGGGTCAACCGGGACCAACTGGTCTTCACCGGCGTGCCGGCCTTTTACGCGGTGGCCAGCAACAGGCCGATGGAGGAATTCCTCCCCGAGGCCTTGGCCGCCAAGAGCCGGATCGGGTTGAAAAATCTGTTGCTCCTGCCCCATTGGAAACAGCCGTACGCGGAGGACTACGATGCCTTCCGTGCGGCCCTGATCCGCAACAAGCAGCGCCAGGGCCTGTACAGCCACCGGCCGGGCAACGTCATCTTTCTGAGCAGCCGGCTGTTCCGCACCCAGATCCGCTTTCCCACCACCGTCTCCGTCGGCACCTACGGTATCGACGTCTATCTGGTGCGCGACAAAAAAATCGTCACCGTCGGCACGACCCTGCTGAACGTCAGGAAATTCGGGTTCGAGGCGGGCGTCTTCGACTTTGCCCACCGCCATTCCCTGGCCTATGGGGTCCTTGCCATTTTCATCGCGGCGGTGGCAGGATGGCTGGCCAGTGTCATGTTCCGCAAGTCCTGAACGAATTGAAATGCCAACACCCATGGCGGAAAAGGCGACGAAGGAAAAAACGGACGAAGGGACGCGCACCTTCCTGTGCGTGGTGGACGAAAGCGAGGAGCTGGCCCAGGCTCTGCGCTTCGCCTGCCGCCGCGCCGTGCACGCGAACGGCCGCGTCGCCCTGCTTTATGTGGTCGGGCCGGCCGAGTTCCAGCACTGGGCGGCCGTCGGCGACCTGATGCGCGAGGAGCGCCGGGAGGAAGCCGAGGAGATGCTCCAGGTCGTGGCGTCGGTGGTGCAGAAGCAAACCGGCCACACGCCCGTCATCTACATCCGCGAAGGCAAGATCACCGAGGAACTGATCGCCTTGATCGACGACGAAGACAACGACATCTCGGTGCTCGTCCTCGGCGCCGCCACCGGGCCGGAAGGCCCGGGCCCCCTGCTCTCCGACCTCGTCGGGAAAATGGCCGGACGGCTGCGCGTCCCCATCACCATCGTCCCCGGCTCCCTCACCGACGAGCAGATAGACGCCATCACGTGAGCGTGAAACACCGGGAGTCAAAACGTCCTCATCGTTCCGACTCCCGGTTTCGATCCCTACGCCGCCCAGGGCAGCAGGACGATGTTGCCCTTGACCGCGTTGGTGGCGATCAGGCGGTGCGCCTGCGCCGCGTCCCGTAGCGGCAGCGCCCGGTGCACCGGGCGTGCAACGGCCGGCGCAACCGGCGTAAGGTAGGAGCCGCGGCGGCCTGTGGGCCGCCGCCGGAGACACCCGAGCCGGCCCGGAGAAAACCGCGATGACCGCCGGAGCGGAACTCGCCGCCGTCGACGTGGCCATCGTCGCCGCGTACTTCATCGCCGTCCTCGCCCACGGGCTGTGGGTGGGCCGCGGCGAGCGCGACGCGCGCGACTATTTCCTCGCCGGGCGCACCCTGCCGTGGGCCCTCATCGGCTTTTCCCTGTACGCGTCGAACATGTCGGGGGCCAGCTTCGTCGGCCTCATGGGGGCATCGTATGCCCACGGCATGGTGGTCTTCAACTACGAGTGGACGGCGGCCCTGGTCCTCATCTTCTTCGCGCTGTTCATGGCGCCGGTGTTCCTGCGCACGCGCCTCTACACTATCCCTGAGTACCTGGAGCGCCGGTTCGATGCGCGCTCGCGCTACGCCTATGCCGGCTTCACCGTCGTCACCATCATGTTCATCGACACCGCGGGCGCCCTCTATGCCGGCGGCATCGTCATCACCACCGCCGTCCCCGCCTTCGATCTGTGGCAGGCGAGCGCGGCGCTGGCGCTGCTCGCCGGGGTCTACACCATCTTCGGCGGGCTCAAGGCGGTGGTCGTCACCGACACCGTGCAGGCGGTGATCATGATCGCCGGCGCCGGGGCCATCTGCGTCATCGGGCTCGAGGCGGTGGGCGGCTGGGACCGCCTCTTCGACGGGCTGGACGCCGCCCGCACCCGGCTCATCATGCCCGCCGACGACGGCTTCCTGCCGTGGCCGGGGATCGGCGGCGTCGTCATCCTCGGCTTCTACTACTGGACGTTGAACCAGTACTTCGTGCAGCGGGCGCTGGCGGCGCGCTCCCTCGACGACGCGCGCCGGGGGGCGCTTTTCGGCGGGCTCCTCAAGCTCCCCAACGTCTTCCTCATGATCATCCCGGGCATGATCGCGATCCGGCTTTTCCCCGGCCTCGACAGCCCCGACCGGGTGTTCCCGGCGCTCGCCTTCGAGCTGCTGCCGGCGGGGTTCAGGGGGCTCATCCTGACGGCGCTGGTCGCCGCCATCATGTCGAGCCTGGACAGCGCCCTCAACGCCGCGGCGTCGCTGGTGACCATGGACTTCGTCCGGCCGCTCCGCCCGCGCACCCCGGCGCGCACCCTGCTCGTCATCGGCCGCGTGGTGACCGCCGTCGCCATGGTCGTCGCGGCGGCCTATGCGCCCCTGATCCGCGACTTCGGATCCCTCTTCCAGTACTTCCAGTCGACCCTGGCCTACCTGGTGCCGCCCATCGTTGCCGTCTATTTCGTCGGGCTCTTCTGGCGGCGCGCCACGGCCACCGGCGCGTTTTCGGCCCTGGTCTCGGGCCTCGCCCTGGGGCTAACGCTTTTCGTCCTCAAGGAGGTGACGGGCGCGTGGTCGGCCGTCGGCCTGCCCGACGTGCACTTCACCTACATGGCGCTTTTCATGTGCGCCTTCGCCGCGCTGGTGGCGGCCGCCGTCAGCCTCGCCGGCCCGGCGCCCCCGGCCGCGGCCGTCGCCGAGGCCACCTTCCGCCGCGCCGACCTGGGCGCCGGCGCCCCGGCGGCGGCGCCCGTGCCCTGGTACCGGGACCACCGGTGGCAGGCCGCCGGCCTCGGCCTCGTCATGGCCGGCGCCATCGCCGCGTTCTGGTAAGGCCGGACCTGGGTTTCAGGCGTCCGAGCTACGAGGTCGTTTTGGATATTTCATTAGCGAGCTCGAGAATGAACCCGGCCACAACGACGGAAGCGTAGATCTTTGCGACAAACGCCCAATCGTACAGCCCATCATATTTCGATGCACTGCGCCAGATCGCCATTTATGTGAAAAAACTCCACATTTTTGAACCTAGAGAGGACGCAATATAGAGGAGGAGATGACCAAGACCCGGTTCCCCGGGACCCTCCAAGTTTACGAACCACGGGTTCGTCTCTTCCAGGACCTACGCTGGCACGGATAGCACGATGATGCCTACAAAATTGTACAACCAGAAGGTTTTAGCCAGGCCAATTTCGCCGCGCCACAGAGCCTTCAAGGTTGCCATCATTGACTCCCCCGGCCCACGTGACCGTATACCCCGCCATCACGAATTACGACCTAGCCCTTCGCCCGGACCTTCGCCCAGGTGTCGCGCAGGGCGACGGTGC
>JBHHXI010000179.1:0-4785 GCA_046756945.1 Rhodospirillales bacterium | reverse complement strand
TTTTTTGGTGGGGCCCGGGCGCCGCGCCACCTATTATGGAATTCGGGGCCGTCCGGGCGCCGACGGCAACGCAGGAACCGATCGCCCATGACACCGTTCAGGGTCACCCATGCCGTGGCCGACGACTGGGCCCATGCCGCCAAGGCCTGCGCCGACGGGCTGGGCCCGGCGCCGGTCGAGGCCAACCTGGGGTTCGTCTACGTCACCGACGCCCTGGCCGAAGACCTGGGCAGTATCCTTACGTACCTCCGGCGAAAGACCGGCATAGAGCACTGGGTCGGCGGCGTCGGCATGGGCATCTGCGCGGGCTCGGAGGAATATTTCGACCGTCCGGCGGTGGCGGTCATGGTGGCGGACCTGCCCGAGGACGGCTTTTCCGTGATCCCCACCATAAGCAAGGGGACCGACGAGCTGTCCGCCGGGCACCGGGAATGGATGGCACGGGTCTCGCCCAGGTTCGGCATCGTTCACGTCGACCCGAGCAATCCCGACAGCTCCGATCTGATCGAGGAGCTGGCCCTGGACACCTCGGGCTTTCTCGTCGGCGGCCTGACGTCGTCGCGGGCGGAAGGCCAGCACGTGGCCGAGCAGGTCACCGGCGGCGGCCTTTCGGGAATACTTTTCGCCCCCGAGGTGGAGGTGGCGACGGGACTGAGCCAGGGATGCACGCCGGTCGCGCCAAGCCACGTGATCTCGGACTGTGTGGACAACGTTGTTCTCGGCCTCGACGGGCGGCGCGCGCTGGACGTGTTCAAGGAGGACGTGGGCGACCTCTTGGCCGGTGACCTGGACCGGGTGGCCGGCTACATCCATGCGGCGATCCCGATCGAGGGGTCCGACACCGGCGACTACATGGTGCGCAACCTGGTCGGCATCGATCCGGTGCGCGGCTGGCTGGCCGTGGGCGGCGAAATCCGTCCCGGCGAGCGGGTGATGTTCGTGCGCCGCGATCCCGAAAGCGCCGAGGCCGACCTTGCCGCCATGCTGGAAAAGCTGAAGCGCCGCCTCGCCGGACCGCCCAGGGGCGGCCTTTATATCAGTTGCGTCGCGCGCGGCCCCAACATGTTCGGCGAGGAAGGCCGGGAAATGGCGCTGATCCGCGCCGGTCTGGGCGCGGTTCCCCTGGTCGGTTTCTATGCCGGCGGGGAGATTTCCAACAGCCGTCTCTATGCCTATACGGGCGTGCTTGTCCTGTTTCTCTAAGCAATTGGACGAACGAGAGAAACCATGGAATTCAGCCGCCTGGGCCGAACCGACATCATGGTCAGCCGCGTCTGTCTCGGCACCATGACGTTCGGCGAACAAAACACGGAAGCCGAGGCCCACCAGCAGCTGGACATGGCGCTCGCCGCCGGCGTCACCTTCATCGACACCGCCGAGATGTATTCCTTTCCGGCCCGCGCCGAGACCTTCGGGGCCAGCGAAACCATCATCGGCACCTGGCTGAAGGCGCGGGCGAACCGGGACAAGGTGATCGTCGCCACCAAGATCACCGGGCCGGCGCCGCGCTTCCCCTACATCCGCGGCGGCGACCTCAGGTTCGACCGCGCCCACATCGAAGCGGCCGTGGACGGCAGCCTCGAACGGCTGCGGACCGACTACATTGACCTCTATCAGCTCCATTGGCCGGAGCGGAACACCAACTTCTTCGGCCGCCTCGGCTACGAGCACGAAGACGACGACGCGTTCACCCCCCTGGAAGAGGTTATCGGTGTCCTCGCCGACCTGGTGCGGGCGGGAAAGGTGCGCTGCATCGGCGTTTCCAACGAGACGCCGTGGGGCGTCATGAAATTCCTCGCCCTGGCGGACGCGGGCGGGCTGCCCCGGATGGTCAGCGTGCAGAACCCGTACAGCCTGCTCAACCGGGTCTTCGACGTGGGACTGGCCGAGGCGGCGATTCGCGAGGACTGCGGCCTGCTCGCCTATTCGCCGCTCGCCTTCGGGGTGCTCTCCGGCAAGTATCTGGGCGGCGCCAGGCCCGCGGGGGCGCGCCTCACCCTATTCCCCCGGTTCGCCCGCTACGAAACGGCGAACGGCGTCGCCGCCACCGAGGCCTACGTGGCCCTGGCCCGCCGCCACGGGCTGGATCCGGCGCAGATGGCCCTGGCCTATGTGCACGGACGCCGCTTCCTGACCAGCATGATCATCGGCGCCACGACGCCGGCGCAGCTCGCGAGCAACCTGGCGTCGGTCGACGTGAAACTGCCCGCCGACGTCGTCGACGGCATCGAGGCCATCCACCGGGAAAACCCCAACCCGGCGCCGTGAGCGGGAGAAAGGGTCCGTGATGCGTCTCTTCGTCGGCGTCCCGTTGCCCGCCGAGGTGCGCCAAAGCCTGGGCAGCTTGTGTTCCGGCGTGCCCGGCGCCCGCTGGGTCGACACCGGCAACATGCATGTCACGCTGAGATTCATCGGCGAGGTGGACAGCATCCAGGCCGAGGACATCGACGCGATGCTGGGTGACGTGCGCGCGCCGGCCTTCCGCCTCGCCCTTCGCGGGGTCGGGTGTTTCGATTCGGGTCGCAAGGTGCGCATGGTGTGGGCCGGGGTCGACAGGTCGGACGAATTGGCGCACCTGAGGGACAAGGTCGAATCGGCCATCGTCCGCGCCGGCTTCGAGCCCGAGCGCCGCAAATTCAGGCCCCATGTCACCCTGGCCCGCTTCAAAAACACGCCGAGCGCCCGGGTCGGCCCCTATCTCGAGGCCCACAACACCTTTGCCGCCGGACCGTTCCCGGTGGACCGATTCGAATTGCTGCGCAGCTACCTCGGCCACGCCGGCGCCCGCTACCAGACCATCGCCGACTATCCGCTGGGGGACCAGGGCGTGGTCTCATAAAGAGCGCCGGCGTCGGGTCCAGAGCTTGGCCCGCCGATGTCCGCCTGTGATCCAGGTTTTGTGAAAATTCGGGTCGGAAGAGCGTCGGCGCAACAATAGACTCGGCAATTGCGGACGCGTGAACCATTATCGCCTGCGACGGCAATTACGCGAATCAGTGTTGCGCGCTCGGGCCTCGAAAATGGTTTTCACACAGCCTGGACCCTGAGCGGACAGGAGAGGAGCCGTTCGCCATGAAGGTTGCAATCGAGGGCGAAAAAGGAGGACACCCATGTGGCGAGGTACCGTCGAATCTCTGCATATCGTTGCCGAGAAGTCCCAGCCCATGGCAACGGTGGAGACGATCCGCGCCGTTGCCGGCCGGGGCCTCGAAGGCGATCGTTACGCCAACGGGAAAGGCACCTATTCCAACAAGCCGGAGGAGGGCCGGCAGGTGACCCTGTTCGAGCAGGAGACGCTCGAGGCGTTGCGCCGAGACCACGGCATCGCGCTCGAGCCGTGTGAAACGCGGCGCAACGTGATCACCCGGGGGATGCCGCTCAATCATCTGGTCGGCCGGCGGTTCCTGGTCGGCGACGTGCTGCTCGAGGGCATGCGGTTGAACACCCCCTGCCGGTACCTGGAGGACCTTCTCGGCATCAAGGGCCTGTTCAAGGCCCTCATTCACCGGAGCGGCCTCAACTGCCGGATCCTCACCGGGGGTGAGATCCGCGTCGGCGATACCGTCCGGCCGGGCTAGACCCCGAAGCGGGCCAGGGTGCGCTCCACCGAGGCGACGTAGGAGCCGCCGAACAGGCGCACGTGCACGAGCAGCGGATAGAGGTTGTAGAGATCGCGGCGGTCTTCGAAGAACCCGGGCCTGAGCGGCGTGCGCTCCCGGTAGCGCTCGAAAAAGGGCTTGCCGAAGGTGCCGAACAGGGTGGCGAAGGCGAGCTCGATCTCCGCGTCGGCGTAATAGACGGCCGGGTCGACGAAACCGGCGATGCGCCCGTCCCGGCACAGCACGTTGCCGGTCCACATGTCTCCGTGAACGAGGGACGGCTTGGCGCCGTCGTCGAGCCAGGTCTCCAGGCGGCCGGCCAGCGCCTCAAGGCGGGTCATCAGGCGCCCGGGCAGGCGCCCGGCATCCAGCGCCTGGCGCCCCATGTGGAGCAGGCGGTGGTCGCGGAAGAAGGCGACCCAGCTTTCGCCCAGCGGGTTGGGCTGGTGCAGGCCGCCGATCACCGTGTCCCGCTCGAAGCCGAAGGCGTCGGCCGTCACCCCGTGCAACTCCGCGAGCAGGTCCGCGGCGTGGATTTGCGCGTCCGCCGTCAGGCCGCCCCGGGTCTCGATGAAGGCCATCAACAACAGCCGGTCGTCGGCGTGCATGACCGCCGGCACCGGGAGCGCGCTGTGGTCGGCCAGATAGCGCAGCATGAACCCTTCCAGGGCGAGGCCGCTGCCGGCGCCGCCGGTCTTGGCGACCAGGGTGTTGCCGTTCTCCAGGCCGACCCGGTGGACCTCGCCGATGCACCCCCCGCCGAGGGGGGAAAACCGGACCGGGGGCGAGCCGGCGGCGCGGGCGATGGTCTCGGCGATGTCGCGGTCCATGGACCCTGACGATTCACTGCCTGGCGGGCCGTCGACAAGTATCTGCCGTGCCGGGTGGGGTTGCACCCCACGCCCCGCTTTTTCTCAGGGCCAGAGGCCCTAAAACCCTGAGCGCCCCCGGGCCGGTCGCAGCCCTGGTCACAAGTGGTTCTCGCGGATGTCGGCGAGCAGTCCCTGCGCCGCCTTTTCGATCAGGTCCAGCACCAGGTCGAAGCCGCCGGCGTCTCCGTAATAGGGGTCGGGCACGTCGCGCCGTCCGGCGTCCGGCGCGAAATCCCTGAGAAGGCCCAGCCGGTGCTCCTCGCCGGGCGGGCCCATGTGCGACAGTTCGGCGTGGTTCCTGGTGTCCATGGCCA
>JBHHXI010000178.1:0-4798 GCA_046756945.1 Rhodospirillales bacterium | reverse complement strand
GTTCAGTGGCCGGCCGCGGGTTCGGCGTCCGTGGTCAGGATGTAGCGGCGCGAACAGTAGGGGCAGACGATTTCGCCCTCGTCGCCGATCTTCAGGTACACCTTCGGATGGCCCAGCGGGCCGCCGCCGCCGTCACAGCCCACCGTGGCGGATTCAACGTAGACCGGTTCTCCTGGCTCCATGGCGCACCCAAAGACCGTTGACCGCAAGGATGGTCGGATGATACCGATTGGCGCCGTACAATCAATGTCCAGTTCCCTGGGCGGACCCCGCCGGATTCCCGGTTTCCGTGGGCCTGGCCGGGGGTTTTCATAAACCGAATGCCTGGGTCCATGTCCGCCAATGTCCCGGAGAACGCCGTCGAGACCGTAGACCTGTGCAAGACCTATGGCGCCAACGGCGGCGAGCCGCCCAATCAGGCCCTGAAGAACGTCACCCTGAACATCCCCCGCGGGTCGTTCTTCGGCCTTCTCGGGCCCAACGGGGCCGGCAAGTCCACCCTCATCAACATCCTGGCCGGGCTGGTCATCAGGACCTCGGGCGAGGCGCGCGTCTGGGGCTACGACATCGAGCGCGACATGCGCGCCGCGCGCCGCGCCATCGGCGTCGTGCCCCAGGAGTTGAACATCGACCCCTTCTTCACGCCGCGCGAACTCCTGGAACTGCAGGCGGGCCTCTACGGGGTGGCGAAAGCGGACCGCCGCACCGACGAAATCCTCGCCGCCGTCGGCCTCACGGCGCAGGCCGAGGCATACGCGCGCACCCTATCGGGCGGCATGCGCCGGCGGCTTCTGGTCGCCAAGGCGATGATCCATGGGCCGCTGGTCCTGGTGCTGGACGAGCCCACGGCCGGTGTCGACATCGACCTGCGCCGGCGGCTGTGGACCTATGTGCGCGCACTGAACGCGCGCGGCACCACCGTGCTGCTCACCACCCACTACCTGGAAGAGGCGCAGGCGCTGTGTGACCGCATCGCCATCATCAACCACGGCCGCCTGATCGCCTGCGACACCACCGAGGCCCTTCTGCGCCGCCTGGATGCCAAGGAAATGGCGGTGACGCTGAGCGCCGACATCGATGCCGTGCCCGGGGAGCTCAGGTCCTTCAACGTCGAACTCCGCACCGCCCGGCAACTGGTGTTCCGCTATCCGCCGAGCCAGACCCACAGCGGCGAGATTCTCGCCGCCGTGCAACGGGCCGGGCTGACCGTTACCGACCTGGTGACCCGGGAGGCGGACCTCAAGGACATCTTCCTGAGCCTGACCGGCCAGCCGGAAGAAGAAACCCCATGACCGTGGCGGCGCGCCCGGACCGGGGACGGCGCGCCGGGCGGGCGCCGCTGGCGCTGCTGCTCATCGCCGTCGTCTCCGCCGCCTGCGCGCCGCGGGTCAACGGGCCCGGTCCCGCCATCGCCCGGCCGGCCCTGGCGGCGGACGCATTCGTCGCCGCCGACGGGGAAAAACTGCCGCTGCGCACCTGGATGCCGGAGGCCGGGGCGCCCAGGGCGGTCATCATCGCACTGCACGGGTTCAACGATTACAGCAATTTCTTCACCGACCCCGGGATCTTCCTGGCGACCGAGGGAATCGCCACCTACGCCTACGACCAGCGCGGCTTCGGGCAGACCCGGCAGCACGGACTGTGGGCGGGCGTCGGGGCCTATGTGGACGACCTCAAGGCCGTCGCCGAAGCCGTGCGCCGGCGCCATCCCGGGGTGCCCCTCTATCTGCTTGGCGAGAGCATGGGGGGCGCCGTGATCATGGTCGCCATGACCGGCCCCGGCGCGCCCGAGGTGGACGGCATCATCCTCTCGTCGCCGGCGGTGTGGGGACGCTCGACCATGCCCTGGTACCAACGCTTGGCCCTCTGGCTGGGCGCCCACACGGTGCCCTGGGCGACGGTGACCGGCCGCGGCCTGGGAATTAAGCCGTCGGACAACATCGAGATGCTGCGGGCCCTCAGGCGCGACCCCCTGGTCATCAAGGAAACCCGCATCGACAGCATTTACGGGCTGGTCAACCTGATGGACGCGGCCCTCGAGTCGTCCGCCGCGTTCGACCGTACGGCCCTCATCCTCTATGGCGCCCACGACGAGGTCATCCCCAGGGGCCCGACCCGCGCCATGGTCCGCCACCTGCCCCCATCGGCGGGCCGGCGCCAGCGCCTGGCCCTGTACGAGGACGGCTATCACATGCTGCTCAGGGACCTGCAGTCCCTGACCGTATGGGTGGACATCGCCGCCTGGATCACCGATCCGGGGGCGCCGCTGCCGTCCGGCGCCGACAAGCGGGCGGCGACGATACTGGCGAAAGACGCGACGCCGGCGGTTCCGTCGGCGGCGCCGTGATCGGCGACCCTCTCCGGCCCAAGGTCCGCCGCCAACGGGCCCCGCCGCCGCCGCCCGTGCGCGGCGTTTACGATGGCACGGCTTTGGCGTATGGTGCGCCGCATACGCGCCCGTAGCTCAGCTGGATAGAGCGGCGGCCTCCGGAGCCGAAGGTCACAGGTTCGAATCCTGTCGGGCGCGCCAGTCTTTTCGGCAACCCGGCGCCATGACCGGGAAGCGCGGAGACAAGCCGTGGCCGCCAGCGTGACAGCCCCCGAGCCGCGCCCCGCCCTGCCCGACGCCGTTTCCCCATCGACGCGCATCTATCTCCGGCCCCTGGGGCTTGTCGCCGGGGCGCCGGCCGAGCGCCTGCTCGCCGCCGGCCACGCCGTGCGGCTGGCCGGCGGCCGGTTCGCGTTCGGCGCCTGCCAGGTGCTGTTCCGCGAAGGCCCGCGGATCACCGGCACCGTCGCGCCCATGGACGAGATCCGGGCGTGGTCCGACTCCCTCGGTGGAGCGGTCGGCGAGCGCGTCGGCGCGCTTCGTGGGCGGCTGTGCGCGCCGCGCGAGGGGCCCGGCGGGGCGAGCCTGGCGCGGCCCCTGGTCATGGGGATCGTCAACGTCACGCCCGACAGCTTTTCCGACGGCGGCGAGCACTTCGATGGTGCCGCCGCGGTCGAGCACGCCGGCCGGCTGGCGGCGGACGGCGCGGACATCCTGGACATCGGCGGCGAATCGGTGCGGCCGGGGGCGGAGCCGGTCGCGGCGGCGGAGGAACGGACACGCGTGCTGCCCGTGGTCGAGGCGCTGGCGGCGGCGCGGACGGGCGCGCACGCGCCGGCGCTTTCCATCGACACCCGCCACGCCGGGGTCATGGAGGCGGCCCTGGCCGCCGGCGCCACAATCGTCAACGACATCACCGCGCTGAGCGGCGATTCCCGCAGCCTGGAGGTGGCGGCCGCGGGCGCGGACGCGGTCGTGCTCATGCACATGCGGGGCGAGCCGGCGACCATGAACGTCGACCCGGCGTACGAGAACGCGCCGCTCGATGTCTATGACTTCCTGGAGGACCGGGTGGAGGCGTGCGTCGCCGCCGGCATCGACCGCCGCCGCCTGATCGTCGATCCGGGCATAGGCTTCGGCAAGACGGCGGCGCACAACCTGGCCATTCTCGCATCGCTGACGCTTTACCACGGCATCGGCTGCCCGATCCTGCTCGGCATCTCGCGGAAGGGCCTGGCCGGCGACGCGGACCGGGAACGGCCGCCGAAGGAGCGGCTTCCCGGGTCCCTGGCGGCGGCGCTCGCGGCGCTCGACCAGGGGCTCCACATCCTCCGCGTCCACGACGTGGCGGAAACCCGCCAGGCCGTGGCGGTGTGGGACAGGCTGTGCGGCTGAGTGTGCGCCTGATTTACCGGCAGGGCCGGACCGTCAGCCCGCTCGGCAACACGGTTTTCTTGTCGCCGCACGCCAAATCGAGTTGATCCTGTGTCAGTTTCCTGACGTCCCGCAGGTTGGCCCCGCTTATGTTGGCCAGCCTCATCCCGACATCGGCAAGGTTGGCCCTTTCCAGGTTGGCATTGGTCAGGTTGGCCCTTTTAAGGCTGACGTGGCTGAGGTCCGCCCGCGTGAGCGTGGCGCCCTCCAGGTTGGCCCTGCCCAGGTTGGCCCACTTCAGACTGGCCCTGGTCAGTACGGCGCCCTGCAGATTGACTCGTTCGAGATTGACCCTTTCCAGATTGGCGGCTTGTAAATCGGCTTCGCTCAGATCGCCCCGTTTCAGGAAGGCGCCGCGCAAATCCGCATCGGTCAATATGGCGCCTCTCAGGTGCGCCCTTTCCAGGTCTGCCTCGCGCAGGTCGGCCCGCGTAAGGTCGGCGCCGCTCAGATCGGCTTTTTCCAGGTCCGTTCCCCTCATTTTGGCCCCGGTCAACCGGGCCCTATTGAGGTTGGCCTTTTCCAGCTCGGCCCGCCGCAGGTCGGCCCGCCTGAGGTTGGCCCCGCTGAGGTCGGCTTCCTTCATTTCGGCCTCTCTCAGGCTGGCCTTTTCCAGGTTTGCCCCCTTCAGGCTGGCCTGTTTCAGATAGGCGGAATTCAAGTCACATCTTTCGCAACTGCCCGTCGCCTTCAATTTGTCGAGGTCGGTCTGCTTGAAGGCATGAGCATCAACGGCGAGCAGGCCCGCGACGGCCAGCAATGCGAATTTCACGGCGTATTTCACGGAATCCTCGCGAACATGGAACCAGCGCTTGGCCAAAGTCGTCTCGGACAGGGGATTATATAGGAAATTCCCGGATGGATTCACTGGTTGCCGCGAGGTTAGCACGAATTCGCGTCCCGCGGCACCCGACAACGATGTCCCGTCAGCTCCGGCCGGCGCCAGGGACGGAATTACGGGGACGAATTAAGGGGACACCTTACGAATTAAGGGGACACCTTACTTAATTGCCGCCAAAACCATCATCTCAATTG
>JBHHXI010000177.1:0-4846 GCA_046756945.1 Rhodospirillales bacterium | reverse complement strand
TGGTGAAGGTCTTGCCCGACCCGGTGACGCCGAGCAGCACCTGGTCGCGCTCGCCGCGGTTCAGCCCGTCGGTCAGGGCGGCGATGGCCTGGGGCTGGTCGCCGGCGGGGATGAATTCGGAGACCAGCGCGAACGGCCGGCCGCCCTCCACCGGCGGGCGCTTGCCGGGGACGAAGATGGAACGGCTGGTGAGGACTTCCGCCATGGCCCTTATATATGGCTTTCGGCGCCCGGCTGGCCAGCGCCTTGGGGACGGGGCCGCGTCGCGTCAGCCGGTCTCGGGCGGAACGAGCTTTTCCAGTTCGGTAATCAGTTGCGGCAGACGCTCGGTTACGGTTTCCCAAACGATATCCAGGTCCACGTCGGGATAGGCGTGGATCAGACGGTCCCGCATCCCGGTTATGTCCCGCCATGGAATCGCCGGTGCCTGCGTTCGAAACTCGGAGGGAACGTGCCTTGCCGCCTCGCCAATGACTTCCAACAGGCGCAGGAGGGCCAGGGTGAGTATTTCGTCCTTTTCGAGGTCGGCCCGGGACCGTCCCCGGCTGAACGCGACGGCCTTGCGCGCATAGTCCAGCATGTGTCGAAGCCGGACACTCACGTCATGTCGCGACATACTGCTCCTCGGCTTCGGCAAGAACCTCGTCCCGGAAATACCGGCTCAGGCTTGCCGGGGTGTGCAGATCGACTCCGCGACCGAGGATTTCCGTCAGTTCGTCGGCCATGGAGACGATCTCCCACCCCGGCGTGTGTCCGGGCTCGAACTCGACCAGCACGTCCACATCGCTCTCAGGCGTGAAGTCGTCCCTGAGCACGGAGCCGAACAGGGACAGCCGGCGGATGTGGTGGCGCCGGCAGAAAGCGCTAACCTTCTCCCGCGGTATCGCAATGTTCCCGGTCATCGGCGCCGACCTTGCTCCTGTCCCATGTGGCGAAGGTAGCGTCCGCCCTACCCCGTGCCAAGGGCCTTGAAGGCCCGGCGGCGGTTCCCGGTTGCGCGCCTCTCACACCCGGCGTAGTGTGCGCCGCCGACCGCCGGACTAAGGACCCCGCCCGACCAGCAAGGATAGCGAGCACCGCCATGTCTTTCATCGCCGAGCGCCTTTCCCGCATCCAGCCCTCGCCCACCATCGCCGTCACCCAAAAGGCGCGCGACCTGAAAGCCGCCGGCCGCGACGTCATCGGCCTCGGCGCCGGCGAGCCCGACTTCGACACCCCCGCGCACGTCATCGAGGCGGCGAAGGCCGCCATGGACAGGGGCGAGACCCGGTATACCGCCGTCGCCGGGACGCCGGAGCTGCGCCAGGCCATCTGCGACAAGTTCAAGCGCGAAAACGGACTGGACTACACGCCCGACCAGATCACCGTCGGCTGCGGCGGCAAGCAGATCATCTTCAATGCCTTCATGGCGACCCTTGATGCCGGCGACGAGGTCATCATCCCGGCGCCGTACTGGGTCTCCTATCCGGACATCGCGCTGTTGGCCGAGGGCAAGCCGGTGTTTGTCCCGTGCCCGGTGGAGAGCGGCTTCCGCATGCGCGCCGAAGACCTGGAACGGGCGATCACGCCAAGGACCAAATGGCTGATCCTGAACTCGCCGTCGAACCCCAGCGGGGCGGCCTACACCGAGGCCGAAACGAAGGCCCTCACCGACGTCCTGATGGAGCACCCCCAGGTCTGGGTGCTGAGCGACGACATTTACGAGCACATCGTCTACGACGGCTTCACCTTCGTCACCCCGGCCCAGGTGGAGCCCGGGCTCATGGAGCGCACGTTGACGCTCAACGGCGTCTCCAAGGCCTACTGCATGACCGGCTGGCGCGTCGGCTACGCCGGGGGACCGGCCGAGTTGATCAAGGCCATGAACAAGGTGCAGTCGCAAAGCACCACCCACACCAGCTCCATCTCCCAGGCCGCGGCGGTGGCGGCCCTCAACGGACCCACCGACTTCCTGGCCCGCAACGTCTCCGTCTTCGAGGGGCGCCGGGACCTGGTCGTGGGAATGCTCAATCAGGCCATGGGGCTTTCGTGCCCGACGCCGGAAGGCGCGTTCTACGTCTACCCCTCGTGCGCCGGCGCCATCGGCAGGGCGACGCCCGACGGAAAGACCATCGCCACGGACGACGACTTCGTCGGCCACCTGCTGGACGCGGAAGGGGTGGCGGTGGTGCAGGGCGCCGCCTTCGGGCTGTCGCCCCATTTCCGGGTCTCGTATGCCACCTCGACGGAGGTCCTGGAAGAGGCCTGCGCGCGCATCCAGCGCTTCTGCGCGGCGCTGAGCTAAGACGCCGCCGCGGCCGGCCCGGGGGGCGGCCGGAAAGGGTCCCGCCCCTTTTTCCTTGCATCCCCGGCAAGGCGCTTTACCCTTTTACGGCGTCAAGGAATGCGCACGCCTGAACGTGCCCAAATCCGTTCGTGAAGACCAAACCCCGGGAGGACCCCGTGACCAAGAAAGCACCATCGGAACCGCGATGCGCGGCCATCATCGGGCCCTACTTGAGCGGCAAGACGACGTTGTTCGAAAGCCTTCTTGCCGCCACCGGCGCCATCAACCGCAAGGGGACCATCAAGGAGGGGAATACGGTCGGCGATTCCGCCCCCGAGGCCCGCGCCCGCCAGATGAGCACCGAGCTGTCCGTCGCCAGCACCGAGTACCTGGGGGACAAGTGGACGTTCATCAACTGCCCGGGGTCCATCGAGCTGATTCAGGAGACCTTCAACGCGCTGATGGTCGTCGACGCGGCGGTGGTCGTCTGCGAGCCCGATGCGACCAAGGCGCTGACCGTTGCCCGGCTGCTCAAGTTCCTCTCCAACCAGAAGGTTCCCCACATCATCTTCATCAACAGGATGGATTCCGCCGAATCCAGCGTCAAGGCGACGCTGGAGGCGCTGCAGGAGGTTTGCGGGCATCCCCTGGTCCTGCGCGCGATTCCCATCCGCGAGGGCGGGCACATCACCGGCCACATGGACCTGGTCAGCGAGCGCGCCTTCCGTTGGAACCCGGACAGGCCCTCGGACCTTATCGAGGTTCCCGATTCCGTGCAGGACCGCGGAAATGAAGCCCGCAACGAGATGCTGGAGACCCTGGCCGACTTCGACGACACCCTGCTCGAGGAACTGCTCGAGGACGTGGTGCCCTCCACCGACGAGATTTACCAGAACCTGACAAAGGACCTGCAGCAGGCGCAGATCGTGCCCGTGTTCTTCGGCTCGGCCCTGCACGACAACGGCGTGCGCCGCCTGCTGAAGGCGTTGCGCCACGAAGCCCCCGAGCCGGCCGTAACGGCTAAACGGCTGGGCATCGATCTGTCGGCGGGCACGGCGCTGGGCCAGGTGTTCAAGACCGTGCATGCCGGCCACTCGGGCAAGCTGTCATACGTGCGCGTGTGGAGCCCGGAAATCGCCGACGGCATGACCCTGAACGGCGACAGGGTCAGCGGTGTCTACCACATGTTGGGGAGCAAACTGGACAAGGCGGCCAAGGCCGGACCCGGCGAGGTGGTGGCCCTGGGCCGCATGGAGAGCATAGCCACCGGGGACCTCGTCTCGCCCACCAGGGAGGAGAAGACGGCCGATTGGCCGGGCCCCTTGACACCGCTGTATTCGCTTTCCATCCACGCCCAGCAGCAATCCGACGAGGTCCGGCTGTCGGGCGCGCTGGCCAAGCTGATGGACGAGGATCCCTCGCTATCGTATGAGCAAAAGCAGGATACGGGCGAGCTCCTTCTCTGGGGGCAGGGCGAAGTGCACCTGCAGATCGCCATCGACCGGTTGCGCAACCGTTACAACCTGAAGGTCACCTCGCGCCGTCCGCAGGTGCCTTACAAGGAAACCATCCGCAGGCCCTTCTCCCAGCACGCCCGCCACAAGAAGCAAAGCGGCGGCCATGGCCAGTTCGGGGACGTGCACCTGGACATAAAACCGCTGCCCCGGGGATCGGGCTTCAACTTCGCCAATACCATCTCGGGCGGCGTCGTGCCCAAGCAGTACATTCCCGCGGTCGAGGCCGGCGTGCGCGAATACATGCACCGCGGCCCGCTGGGATTCCCGGTGGTCGACGTCGCCGTGACCCTGACCGACGGCCAGTACCACTCGGTGGACTCCTCCGACATGGCGTTCAAGGCCGCCGCCCAACTGGCCATGCGCGAAGGCATGCCCAACGGTCAGCCCGTGCTGCTGGAGCCCATCTGCCAGGTGGAGATCGCGCTCCCCAACGAATTCACCTCCAAGATCCAGCGCCTGGTCAGCGGCCGACGGGGGCAGATCCTCGGCTTCGGCGCCAAATCCGGGTGGAAGGATTGGGACGAGGTCTCGGCGCAGATGCCGGAATCGGAGATGCACGACCTCATCAACGAATTGCGTTCGGTCACCCTTGGCGTCGGCACTTTTCACTGGAAATTCGACCACCTGCAGGAGATCACCGGCAGGGTCGCCGACCAGGCGGTGGCACAACACTCCGAACGTGACGCATAGGCGCCAGCGGAGCCACCGGGCGCGGATGGGGACGCAGCGAAAAAAATTGCCGGGTCCATTCAGACCCGGCAAGTTTAACAGGGAGGCTTTCACGTCTGGGAGACGTGGGGACCCGTCTAAGGAAACGGGCCCAGGTCCGGGCATCGCGCCCGGAACTCGGGGTGATGCTGCACCGCAACATCGCGTGAATCATATATAGTGCCCCCGGCGAAGGAATCCAGCCGCAAAACCGCAGTTCAGCTATGTAAAAAACGCATGGCTTAAATACTAGTACTCACTTGCACGATTTCGCGCACCATACGATCGCGTTTCCCGTTTCCTCGGCAGGAGGGGACGCGCGGGCGATGCGGGCCCATCCACCCTCCGCAGCGGC
>JBHHXI010000176.1:0-4854 GCA_046756945.1 Rhodospirillales bacterium | reverse complement strand
CGGCTTCACGCACTGCTTTGCGCTCCACTCCGTAGTGCACGGCGTCGGACAGGGCCTGGATCTTCCGGCGCGCCCACACCTTGGCGATTCCCGGCGCCGGCCGCGGGGATGCCAGCGGCACCGCGGTCCGCCACGGCTTGGCGCCAATCCTTCCCTCGATCATGACCTCGCCCCCGGGCCGGTCGACCAGGGCGGCGATGACCAGGGGCTCGCCGTAGTAGAGATCCGGCAGGGGCTGGGGAAACACCTCGGCCGTCATGTCCGGGGGAAAGGTGAGCCGCAGGTCGGTCAGGGCCGGCCGTTCGAGCTTGGCGAACAGCGCCTCCATCTTTTCCCGCACCTCGTCGACGGAGCCGATATAGGTGAACGTGCCCCGGCCCAGGGTCGCCGCCTCGCGCATGAAGTAGCCGTTGGGGGCCGATCCGATGCCGATGGTGAACAGGCGGCTGTCGCCGAGCCTGGCGGTCACCTCCCGGAACAGCGCGGATTCGTTGCCCACGTCGCCGTCGGTGATGAACACCACCTGGCGGATGCGGCCCGCGTCCTTTTTTCCGTCAAGGGCCTTCCTGAGGGCGGGCAGCATGTCGGTACCGCCTTCGGCCTCCAGGTAGGCCGTGTACGTGAGCGCGCGGCGCACCGCGGACGGGTCCGCGGCCTCGGGCGCGGCGAACAGGGACGACGTGACGCTGTTGAACTCGATGATGTTGAACCGGTCCCGCGGGTGCAGACGCTTTATCGCCATGCCGAGCGCCAGCTGGGCCTGCTTCATCGAGGTGCCGGACATGGACCCCGACGTATCGATGATGAAGATCACTTCCCGGGGCAGGCCCTGGTCCTTGGGCGCGCCTTCGGTCTCGGGCGGCGTCACCATCATCAGGAGATAGGTGCCGCCGCCGTCTTCCTCGGTGAACACCGCCGCCACCGGCGTCGCGCCCGGACGCGGTTTCCAGACCAGTTCGAAGTCCCGGTCGGCCGGTACCGCGTCCCCGTCCAGGGTGATGGTGAAGCCGTCTTCCGCCGATCCGGTCGTCCTGATGGCGTGGTAGGGGCTGGTGATTTCCGCCACCTCGAACCCCGGGTTCAGGTCGATGCGCATTTGCACCGGGTTGGCCTTCCCCTGGGACGGGTGACGGATGGGCGGCGTGATCCGCTCCGCGTCGGGCACCTGGGGCTGTGCCGTGGTGATGACGGCGTTGACCAGGCCGGTCTCCGGTGCCGTGCCGGGGATGTAGCGTGGGCCGACGACCAGGGGAAAGCGCAGGCGGAACGCGCCGTCGTCGTAGCGCAGCGTCTGGTGATAGCGTATCTCGACGGTGATCCGCTCTCCGGGCCCGATGTTGGCGACGGACGCGGTGAACATGTTGGGCCGTTCCTGCTCGACCAGGGCGGCCCGCCGTCCCGCCTTCCTGGCTTTCTCGTATTTTCGCTTTGCCTCCTGGCGTTCCCTGATCTCGCCGACGATGACGCGCTCCCCGACCAGCAGCCGCACGTGATCGACGGCGGCGTCGTCGGGCAGGGGAAAGACGTAAACGCCCTCCTGCCATTCGTCGTCGGGATTGACGAAGTGCTGAACGACCTCGACCCGGGCCACCATGCCGTTGATCCGCATGTGGGCCTCGGTGGCAAGGTCCGGCGCCGGGAGGAAGGCGCCCGGTTTATCGGTCCTGAACAGAAGCCCGCCGCGCTGCATGTCGCCCGGCTTGATGGTGAGCGCATTCTTGCCGGGCACCGGTACACCGGCCTCGACGGCATTCCACAAAAGGAGAAGCACGGCGATGAAAGCGCCCACAATGAGCCCGATGCCGAGCCGCAGAACCGTCCGCGCGTCCATGGGGGGACGATGTATGTCGGTGGGGAGCCTTGTCATGGTCAGGTGTCCTTTCGGAAACACGGGGGCGCCGGGTTTCCCGGCGCGGAAACAGGTACCGGGGCGCCGCAGCGGGCAGGGAGGAAGGGCCTGATACCCTCATGCCTGGGCGGCCCCCGGGGCGGACCCGCTACGGCTTGCCGACGCCCGGCGCGCCGGTGCAATCACACCGCCCCTTGCCGATCCTTCATCCGGCCGAACCGGACCCCGGGCGGGACGGTTGGCGTGACCGTGGGCAACAGAGAGGAAAAAAAGTGGCCGCACTGGGGCCGGGAAAAGGTGATTTCGGGGCGAATTGTGGCGAACGCCGGCCGCGTGTCGTGTCGACCCGGTCCGGCATTTCAATGATCATGGGCGCCGCTGGCCGGCAGGTTCCCGGGACCGCAGCGCGGGAATGACGCCGGCGCGTCCCCATCCCTGCCCTATGCGGGCCGACCATCACGAAATCCGCACAATTGACCCGGAAGATTAGAGTCATCGGGGAAATGTCGCGTATATTTCCCCCCAACAGGATCGCGTGTGCCGCACATGCGTCCGGGAAATAATGGGAGGCCGATCGATGATCCGCACCATCCTGCGTTCCCTATCCATCGCAATCGCCGTCGCCTGGTGGGTCGGCGCCGGTTCCGTGGCCGTGGCGGCGGAACTGGCGCTCAAACGGGTCATGCTGTCGACCGGCGGCGTCGGCTACTTCGAGTACGAGGCCCGGGTCGAGGGCGACGCGGACCTCGAACTGGAGGTGCGTCTGGACCAGGTGGACGACGTCCTGAAAAGCATCGTCGTCTACGACGATACCGGCGCCGTCGGCACCATCAGCCTGCCCGGCCGGAAGCCGCTGGCGCAGGTTTTCCGGGACCTGCCCTTCGGGCGCAAGGCACTGACCTCTCCCGTCCGCCTTCTCAATGCCCTCCAGGGGGCCAGGGTCGCGGCGGTCGGGCAGCGCCGGTTGCAGGGCCGCATCATCCGGGTGGAGGCGGAGAAAACTCAACTGGGCGACGGTCGGGCGACCGTCACCCGCCACCGGGTCAGCCTGCTGACCGCCGATGGGGTGCAGCAGTTCGTCCTCGAGGAAGCGGAATCGGTGCGCTTCGTCGATGGGGCGCTGCAGGCCCAGGTCGAGCGCGCGCTGGCCGCCACCGCGCGGCACCGGGTGCGCGGCAAGCGGACGCTCAGCATCGCCGTCAAGGGGAAGAAACAACGCACCGTCCGCGTCGCCTACGTGGCCGCGGCGCCGCTGTGGAAATCCACCTATCGGCTCACCCTTTCCGGGGGCGGCGGGGCCGACAGCGCCCTCATGCAGGGCTGGGCCGTGATCGAGAACATGAGCGGCCACGACTGGACCGGCGTGGAGCTGACGATGGTGTCGGGCAACCCGGTAACCTTCCGCCAGGCGCTGTATGCCAGCTACTACGTCGAGCGGCCCGAGGTGCCCGTCGAGGTGCTCGGCCGCATCCTGCCCAGGCCGGACCAGGGCGCCGTCGGGCGGGCGGACAAGGTGGCGCAGGCGCGGCCCGGGAAAAAGGCGGCGAAACGCCGCGCCAGACGCGGCGGAATTACAGGCGCACCCAGCAAGGCGTTGTCGGCGTTCGAGATGGGGGGGCGCGCCTCCGATTCAACAGCCGCGCCGCCCGCCAGCGCCCCCAGGCCGGCGCCGCCGGCCCTGCTCGCCGAAAGCCGCGAGGCCGCCACCCAGGTGCTGTTCCGCCTCCCCGAACCGGTCAGCGTCGAAAGCGGTGATTCGCTCGTCGTGCCCATCGTCAACCGCGAGGTTCCGGCGCGCCGGGTGGCGCTCTACCAGCCGGCCACCCACGCCACCCGTCCGCTGGCGTCCCTGCGCCTGAAGAACGACGGCCCATCGGGCCTGCCGCCGGGCGTGCTCACCATTTACGAACGCGCGCCCAAGTCGGGCGCCGTGGCCTATGTGGGCGACGCCCGGCTGACCACGCTCCCCGCCGGCGAGGAAAGGCTGGTGAGCTTCGCGCTGGACCAGAAGACCAAGGTCGACAGGGCCATGAAACACCGCCAGACCCTGGCCAGGGGATCGGTAAACCGCGGCGTCTTCAAGCGCACGGTCATCGACCGCCAGACCACCACCTACCGCCTCAAGGCCCCGGCCCGGGAGGAGCGGACCGTATTGGTGGAGCATCCACGGAGGACGGGCTGGAAGCTGGTCAGTCCCCGCGGGGACGGCGTCGAACTGACGAAAAACACCTACCGCATGGAGGTGAAGCTGGACAAGGGCGCCAAGGAGGTCTTCGAGGTGGTCATGGAACGGCCGAGGCAGGAGACCCTGCGGGTGATGTCCATGTCCTCGTCCCAGATCGCGTCTTTCGCCCGGGCGAACGCACTGTCCGCCGAGGTGCGCAAGGCGTTCGCCCGCATGGCTGAACTGAAGAGCGCGATGGCGCGCCACGGCCGTGATGAGAAGACGCTTGAAGACGAGCAAAAAACCATCGTCAACGACCAGAAGCGCATCCGCGGCAATATTGCCCGGATAGCGCGGGGCAGCGACCTGTACAACCGCTATATACAGAAGCTCAACAAGCAGGAAGACCGGCTGGAGAGCCTTGTCGAGGCCATCGGCGGCGCGCGGGCGCGCCGCAAGAAGGCGGAGGACGCTTTCGCGGACTATGTGTCGAAACTGAAGACCTGAGTACCCCGGCCGGCCAGGCGGACCGGTGCCTAATACGCTTCGTCGAGCGGCCAGAAGAAATCGCAGCGCTCGCCCTGGCGGGTTTTGTTGAAATCCGCATAGGACTGGACGTTCTCCTCCCTGCCGTCCGCGCCGGCGCAGATGGTGGGCGTCGCCATGTAGCGCCAGCATTGTTTCCTGGACGGGCAATCATCGCCGGGACACATCGCGATGTCGGGCATGATCCTTTCCCTTCGTCTGTCCGCTGCGGCGGGATAGTACCGCGGTTCCCTACAAGGGCGGCCCCATTTTCGCTCCATCCCTCCGCCGTGGGTGACGAAAAATATAAAGCGGT
>JBHHXI010000175.1:0-4872 GCA_046756945.1 Rhodospirillales bacterium | reverse complement strand
GGCGTAAAGGGCTTTGGCCGGGCCGGAACCGGCGTCGGAACCGGAAGCGGCATCGGCCCGGCCCCCCCCGCCTTGGGCGGCGGTACGAAAGGCGCCGGCCGGTCCGGAACCGGCGTCCGAATCGGCATCGGCATCGGCACGTCGTCGACCATACTTGCCTTTAACTTGCCCACCTTGGCGCCCAAATAGCCGAGGGCAATCTCCGGCTCGACCAGATTTTCGCCTACGTATTGGCCAAGGGGTACCGCCCCTTCGAAGCCGAGAGCGGGGTCATTAAAGGCGTAAGCCGTTTCGATATTCTGGACGCCCTCGTAAATCGGCTTGGCCTGTCCCAGGACCATTTTCATCATCAGCTTTCCGGGATCCTCGGTGGCCTGCTGGACAAATTCCTGGTTGTCGGTTCCGTAGAAATTGGTACGCCAGCCAAAAACCGCTTCCATAGGTTCGCCAACGAGCATCTCGATGTCCTCGCCAACCGAATCGATCGGCTCCCAGATGAACATCTTTCCCATGCCGACGATGCCCGTCACGACGCCCTTGCCGAATCCGTAAACGCCTCCGGCGACAACCCCGGCGGTGGTCGCAGCCTTTCCGGTGGCGTCGCTTACGGTATCGTAGGCATCGACCACCGCACGGGCAGGATCGAAGTCCGCGCCCCCCAGATCGATCTGATCGATGGTCTGTCGCACACTGTTGGCCTGTCCGGCCAGCCGCGATTTGACGGCGTTCGAATTGGCCAGCATATCGTCGGCGGCTTTGTCGAGCTTTGCTTCATCGCCGATTTCGCCGAGGTTATCGTAGGCGCTGTCAAGAGAGATCCGTTCACGCCGGCTGTTTACGACTTTTTCAAGGGTGTTGATGCTGGCAGTGTCGATTTCCCGCCAGGACGTCTGCGCCGCTTCCAACCGGTCCAAGGCCTCGTCGTGCCTGGCAACGGCGTCGGTATCGCCCTTCAATGCGGCAGCGGCGCGTTCACCCCGGATTTTCGATAGCCGCTCGACAAATCCGATATCCCGTTCGACGGCGGCGGCTTTGGCGAGTTGGAGTTGCCCCTTGGCCTTGGCCAATTCGTTGACCCGGCCGTCGATCTCTTTCTGACGGGAGTCCGGAACCAGACTCCATTCCAGACGCTTGGCTTTGTAACTTTTTTCAACTACATCGTCCCGTAATTTGCTGAATTCCCGCAGGTCGCTTTGGTATCTCCTGCGTTCCAGCAACAACTTTCCTTTTAGCCCCCGAATTTCGTTCCTGTCGTCGCTGGAAATAATCAATTCGTCTTCTTTCTCTTCGATTTTCTTTACAAGGTCCTTTATTCGAGCGTCCCGCTCGTCCATCCCCGCTTGTGTTATATTCTTGTCCTTGACGAATTTATCGTAGGCTTTGGCGGCGTCGACGGCGTGCACGCGGGACTCCGCAAAATCCATATTACGCAGTACGTCGACCTGATCCTTGTTCGAAAGATTGTCCCAGTCAGGGACGTTGTCGCGCATCCAGGCCATCCGGTCGCCGGAATTCAGACCCTCCCAGAATTCAGCAGGAGGCGGATTTTTGAGGATGCTATTCAATTTTACGGCCTGGGCACGTTGCAGTCCGCCCTTCTGCCGTGCCTCGTCATACCTGGCCTTTTCGAGATCGAATTCCTTCAGTGCGGCCTGCTGCTGAAGTTCGGCGGCGGCTGCCTCTTTCTGTGCCGTCTCCTCTTCGGCGCTTTTGGCATCGGCTTCGAGTTTATCGGCCTCGGCCTTTATCTCCGCGGCGCGATCGGCCCTTTCGCGGGACAGCTCACGCTCCCGGTCTGCCTCGCCGTCCCTCTCCCTGGCGCGGTCGTCCAGTTCGCCGGCCCGCTGTCGCGCATTGCGGGCCGATTCACGGGCATTGGCGGCCAGCGACGTATCGGTGGTGGTGGAGGCGAGCTTGTCGTACCGGTCGGCGGTTTCGCGCATCTTCCCCGCCCGGTCGCGCAGATGGGCGGCCTTGGCGTCCAGGCTGTCCGCGTTGGCGGAGGGGACCTTGGCCAGTTCCTGATATTCACCCGCCTGTCTCTCGCGTGAGGCGCCGTAGCCATCGGATGATTGTCGGGCTTCGTCGGAGTCGCGGCGGGCTTCCTTCGCCTCTTTCTCGGCTTGATCGGCATCGCGATTGGCCTGACGGGCATCCTTGGCGGCTTCCTTTGTCCTGGCTTTCGCCATCTCAACGCCCTTGCGCCGCAAAGCCAATTCTTCCTCGGTAACTCTCGTAGGCGCGGCCTTTTTAGTCTGCGTTATTACACCGGAAATAACCCCACCACCTGCGGCCCCGAGCCGGGCCGAGACATCCGCCACTCCCGCGCCCAGGGCTTTCGGCGTGCCGCCCGGCGGCGCCTTGAGTGTTTCCGGCGGCGCTTGAGGTCTGGCGCGGGTAACGTTTGGATCCTTGGCAACCGAACTCCTGGCAGCGACGGGCGGAGGACTTACGGTCTTTGGTTTGGCGGCCCGGGGGCCGGGAACCGCGGGGGCCGGTCCGGACAGGGTGTCCGTCGGCGGCGGTTGGTTCCGCAGGCTGGCCACTTTTACTTTGGTTTGATTGACCTTATCGACAATTTCGACGACGGCGTCGGTCGCGCCGTCCCAGGTCACGGCAGCCGCAAAGGAATCGGCGACGGTGCTGAACTTGCCTTTATCATAGGAAACATTGACGCCAAAACCCTTGAGGCCATCCGTCAGCTCGGTCATGTCGTTTTGAAGCTGTGCCCGCTGGGCCTGCTCCGCCGGCGTTAACCCGGCACCCGATGCAATCTTCGCATCAAGCGCCTTCATCTGGCCCCCTATCTTCGACAATTCCATCTGGGCCTTGCCGACCACGCCAATCTGCTTGGCCAGTTCGACTTCATCGATGTTGCCGTTCTTGTCCGTCGGCAGCCCCGCGAAATAATCCCCCAGGGCGTCATTGACGGCATTGGTATAGCCGGCGAAACCCTCGGCCTGGTCGAGCACGGAGAAATTTCCGAGTTCAGCATCTATGCCATTGATTTCCTTCAACACCGCGCCGCGCTTCTTGGCGAAATATTCGGCCACATCGGACATGACGGGGCCGCGACCCATCAAATCCTCAAGGGATTTATCAATTTCGTCGAGCTTGGCCTGCTGCGCCATTTTGTCCGCCTGGAGCTTCTTCTGCTTGTCATAGAGCGGCCCCGAGGGCGGAGGAAGCACGCCGCCAATGCTGTCCACGGCCTGATCGATTCTTTTCAGAGCCGTGTCCTGAATGGCAACTTGTTCATTCAGTTGGGCATCGGTGAGAGACCGCTGATGTTGTTCAGCGGTGAACTCATTGATGAAATTGTTGGCTTCCTTCCTTATGTCGCTCTGCGGACGCGGGTCGATTTTATCTGCCAGACGGGTCGTCGATTTCACATCGCGTTGCGATTGGGCGACGGCTCTTTTGGCCTTGTTGATTTCCGCCTGGCTGGCACCCTCTTTTTCGAGCCTGGCCAGGCGATCCTCGGCACTGTTCCGATCATTTATTGCCTTATCGGCCGCATCCCGGGCGCTGATGGCATCCGGAATTTTGGCGTAGGCGTCATATTGTTCCTTGAACCCCAGGTTATAGGCCTTGGCCTGAAAGGCGGTCTGGTCGGCCGCGGTTGCGAATTGCTCGGCGCCTGTCAACTTGTTTTCAAGGTCGTTGATCTTGTCCTGGAACTGCCGGTCGGTCTTTGAGCCCGACCCGCCCTTTTCGCGTACTTCCTGTTGCCGCCGTTTCATTTCGGCGATATCGCGCTGGATCGCCGCAACCTCCCCATGCGCCCTGATCTGCTGTTTTTCGGCCTGATAGTCGTTCCACTCGTTCTGGGACATGCCCCAACCGGCATCCTTCATCTTGTTCAGTTTGGCGACATCCCTGGCATGGCTCTGCGCCTGCCCCTGGAAGCCGGCCATATCGGCCTGGAACTCGCCGCTCGCCTTGGCAAGATCGGATATTGCCCTTGAATTTTCGGCCCTCGCGGCGCGGGCGTTTTGGCAGGCCGTGCCGCGGCAATTGGGATCGTTCCGCCGGGCTTCGCCCTCTGCCTCGCGCAGGCGGCCTTCTTCGGCATCCAGCCGTTCCTGCTCGTCGGCGAGACCCTGGCCGCGTTCCGAGAGACGCTCGCCCTGCGCTTCGAGTTCATCGCTCCTGTCCTTGAGAGCCTGCTCCCTCCGGTCGCGCTGTCTCTGGCGTTTGGTTCGCCTGTCACGCCTTCTCTGTTCGCGCTTGGCCTTGCGCCTTTCCCGTTCAGCGCGGGCCTTGGCCTTTCTGGCTTCTCTTTCGGCTTTTTTCCTGGCTTTCCTTTCGGCCTTCGCCTTGGCGCGCCGGGCTTTTTCGGCGGCCTTTTTGGCGGCTCTCTGACACGCCAGGTCACAGGCTTCTTCCTCGGTAACCTCGGGTGGTGCGCCTCCGGTAACGGCGGCGGGCATGTTCGACAGCCGCGAGATGGTGCCCATCAACTCGTTGGTACTCCAGTCGCGGATGTTGCCGCCGGAATCGATGGGAGCGATATCCGGCCTCCCGATCAGGCCCATTACCCGGTTTGCCGAATCGACCCGTGACTGGATGGCGGTCTGGTGGGCCCGGATCGCGGCTTGTCTTTTCCGCTCTTCTTCAGCCTGCCGACGCGCCTCTTCCTCCGCCGACGATGAAGAGGTGCCCATAGTGGAATTCTGCTCTTGCTGAATCACGCTGGTCGAGGGCGCCTCAATCACCGCGGCCGGAGCCGTTTCGGTGGTTTCCCGCGTCACCGTGGACGGTGCGGCGGGGACGGGGCTGGCCTGCGACGGCGTCGGCGTCACCACGGCCGGAGCCGTGCCGGTCGCGCCCCTGGTGCCGGTCGTGCCCTTGACCCCGGACGGATACGTG
>JBHHXI010000174.1:0-4905 GCA_046756945.1 Rhodospirillales bacterium | reverse complement strand
CATGCCACCGGCCGGTTTCCGGTCGGCATCCACGGCTCCGGCGGCCACGGCCATGGCGCCCTGCTTTACCTGGAAGTCCATCCCCGCTAAAGCGGAAGCATGGGGGGACCACATACCAAAGTCCTGGCCGTCATCGGAACGGCGGTCGTCGTCGAACTGGCCGCCCGGCCGGCCGCGGCCCATGCCTTCGGCACCCGCTACGACCTTCCACTGCCGCTGGGGCTTTACCTCACCGGCGCCGGCGCCGCGGTGGCGCTCTCCTTCGTCGTCATGGCCCGGTTCCTGAAACACCGGGGCGCGGCGGAGGAGGCCCTGCGTTTCGACCTGCTGAGCCTACCCGGGATCGGCTGGCTCGGCGCGCCCGTAACGCTCAACGCCCTAAGATGGCTCTCCGTGGCAGTATTCGGGCTGCTGCTCGCCGCCGGGTTCTTCGGCAACCCGGACCCGTTCATGAACATCGCGCCGACGTTCGTCTGGGTCGTCTGGTGGGTGGGGATGGCGTTCACCTCGGCCCTCGTCGGCAACCTGTGGGCGCTGGTCAACCCGTGGAGGATCCTGTTCACCTGGTTCGAACGGGCAACGGGCGGCTTCGCGCCCGCCACTCCCTACCCGGCCTGGCTCGGCCGTTGGCCGGTGGTGGTGCTGTTCCTGGCTTTCGCCTGGATGGAGCTGATCTCCGGGCAGGCCGAGCACCCGCGCACCCTGGCCATGCTGATCGTCGCCTATTCGGCCATCACCTGGACCGGCATGGCGCTCTTCGGGCGCGAGGCATGGCTCAGGAACGGCGAAATCTTCACCGCTGTCTTCGGCCTGCTGGCACGGTTCGCGCCGACCGTCGGAGAGGCCGGCCGCTGGCAGGCGCGCCTGCCGGCGGTGGGGCTGCTGGTCGAACGTCCGGCCCACATCTCGACCGTTTGTTTCGTGCTGCTTTTACTGACCACCGTCACCTTCGACGGCATCGTCGAAACCCCCCTGTGGGCGGGAATCCTGGATCGGGTCGCCGTGAGCCAGGCCCTGCGGGGGCCCCTGATCGCGCTCCAGGGCGCCGGCGTCGATCTGATCGCCCTGATCAAGACCATCGCCCTGGTCGTTCTTCCCTGCGTCTTCGTCGCCGTCTACACGGTGTTCAGCCACGCGATCGCGATGTTCGGCAGCGGTGGACGGGTTCCGACCCGCGGCGTGGTCGGGTATTTCGTGCTGTCCCTGGTGCCGATCGCCATCGCGTATCACCTCTCTCACTATGTCTCGTATCTGTTGATCGCCGGCCAGAACATCATTCCGCTGGCCTCCGATCCGTTCGGGCTTGGCTGGGACCTGTTCGGCACCGCCGCCTACCGGCTCGATATCGGTATCGTCAACGCCAGGCTGGTCTGGTACGTGGCCGTCACCGCCATCGTCGTCGGCCACGTGTGCGCCGTCTACATCGCCCACGTCATGGCGATGCGGGTGTTCGCCGACCGTGACGCGGCGCTTCGCAGTCAAATCCCCATGCTGGTGTTGATGGTCGGCTACACCATGATCAGCCTGTGGATCCTGTCGCAGCCGATCGTCAACTGACCTTCGCCATTAAACCCCGCCACGCCCGGAACTCCCGCGCCGGGGTGAACAGCCGGGCCCGTTTCGCACAGTGCCGGGCCAGGGTGTCCACATAGGCCCCGTCCGTTTCGGCGCGCATCAACAGGTCCCTCAGCGCCGCCGTGTCGCCGACCGGGTAATAGCCGGGATAGTCCCGGCCCAGCAGCCCGACGGAGCCGTGAATGTCCGAGGCGATGACCGGCACGCCGGCGACGGCGGCCTCGGAGATCACGTTGGCGCCGCCTTCCATCACCGAGCTCAGCACCATCAGGCGGGTCTTCGCCCATTCCCGGCGCACGGCCCAGCCGGGCACCTCGCCCAGCCAGCGGTACCGCGGGTTGCGGGCCATTTCGGCGCGCGCCTTTCCGGCCCAGGCTGCGTCGACGGCCTGGCCCAGGTGAATGACCCGGAGGCGCGACGAAGCGGGTAGGCGGCGGACGGCGAACGCGGCGCGCAACGGGTCCTTTTCGTAGCGCAGGTGACCGACGACGCAGATGTCGAAATTGCGCCGGGAAGGCCTGCGGGGGCCGGGCAGGGGCAGGGCGGACTGGTGGATCACGTGCAGCTTCGCGGCGAAGCGCGCCGGAATGGCCTCGTGGACCAGGTCGTGCAGGCAGACCAGGGTGTCGGCCAGGTCCATGGAGCGCAGCGTCGGCCTGGGGTGGCTTTTCTGGAAACGGTAGATGTCGGTGCCGGTCAGCGCCACGATCAACGGCCGCCCGGGATGGCGTTCGCGGAAGCGGACGATGGACCCGGCGCTGCGCCAGGCGTGCAGGGCGACCATGGCGTCGGCCGGTTCGTCCTCGTAGGCGACGGCGATGCGCACCCGGTGCCCCAGGTCCCCGAGGATGCGGGCCCAGCGCACCGCCGTCGTGCGGTTTCCGGCGCGGGACTGTTTTTTTGCCGGGGTAATCAGGCTAATCTTCATGCGCGGATTCCGATCGACGGGGGACCATGACCGAGCCTGTGCCTTCTGCCCACCTGGCCCAGATCATGTGCGACGCGCGCGCACGGACGCTGGAACTGGTGCGGGGACTGGACGATCAGCAGCTTATCGGCCCTAAGCTGGAGATCGTCAATCCTCTGGTGTGGGAGATCGGGCACGTGGCGTGGTTCCACGAATTCTTCATTCTCAGGCGCATGTACGGCCGTCCCTCCCTGCTCGCCGGCGGCGACGCCATCTACGATTCCATCCGCATCGCCCACGACACCCGCTGGGACCTGCCCCTGGCGCCGCTGGACAAGATCCTGGTGTACATGAAAAACGTCCTCGAGGCCCTGCTCGAGCGTCTGGACGGCTCGATGGCGAGTGAACAGGACAGCTACCTCTACCAGTTCACCACCTTTCACGAGGACATGCACGACGAGGCCTATACCTACACGCGCCAGACCCTGGGCTACCCCGAACCCCGGTTCCACGGGGCGCGCCGGCCGGCGGACGCGGACGCCGGCCCGCTGCCCGGCGACGTCGAGGTGCCGGGCGGCACGTTCATGCTCGGCTCGGCCCGGGATACGCCCTTCGTCTTCGACAACGAAAAATGGGCCCACCCGGTCACCGTGGCGCCGTTTCGCATCGCCCGCGCGCCGGTGACCAATGCCGAATTCGCCGCCTTCGTCGACGAAGGCGGGTATGGCCGCCGGGAATTCTGGGACGACGACGGCTGGCGGTGGCGCGAAAAGGCCGGCGCCGGGCATCCCGTCTACTGGGTGGCGGACGGGCCCGGCACCTGGGCGGCGCGCCGGTTCGACGGCGTCGCCGATGCGCCGCCCGATCAGCCGGTAGTCCATGTGAACTGGTATGAGGCCGATGCCTATTGCCGGTGGGCCGGGCGGCGCCTGCCGACGGAGGCCGAATGGGAGGTCGCGGCGACGGCCGAACCGGCCGCCGGCGGCGCCACCCTGGGGACGCGCAAACGGCGCTTCCCGTGGGGTGACGAACCCGTGCAGGCGAGCCGCGCCAACCTGGACGGCCACGCCCAGGGCTGCATCGACGTGGCGGCCCTGCCCGATGGCGACAGCGCGTTCGGATGCCGGCAGATGATGGGCAACGTCTGGGAATGGACGGCCAGCACCTTCCGTGCCTTTCCCGGGTTCTCGCCCGACGCCTACAAGGAGTATTCCAAGCCCCTGTTCGGCACCACCCGGGTCCTGCGCGGCGGCGGCTGGGCGACGCGGGGGCGGATGTTGAGCGCCCGGTACCGCAACTTCTTCACGCCCGACCGCCGCGACGTGTTCGCCGGCTTCCGCACCTGCAGCCTGTAAAACCCACGAGGATTCCATGACGCACCGTACCGCACTCGCCTCGTTCGAGGACGCGGCTCCCGATGACGACGACTTCCTTGCCGAGATCCTCACGGGATTGGGAGACGAGCCCAGGCACCTGCCGTGCAAGTTCTTTTACGACGAGCAGGGGTCGAAACTGTTCGATCGGATCTGCGGGCTCCCCGAATATTACCCGACGCGGACCGAAGTCGGCTTGTTGCGCGCCTCGGCGCCCGAGATCGCCGCGCTGGTGGGGCCGGACTGCCAACTGGTGGAACTTGGCGCCGGGTCCAGCGAGAAGGCGCGCATCGTGCTCGACGCTCTGGAGCGGCCGGCGGCCTTCGTCGGCGTCGACATTTCGTGCGACTTTCTCGTCGAGGCGATGGCGGCGCTGGCGGCGGACCTGCCACACCTGGCGGTGCACGCCGTGTGCGCCGATTTCACCGAGCCCTTCCGGGTGCCCCCGGTCGAGGGGCTGAGCGACCCGAAACGCGTGGTTTTCTTCCCGGGATCGACCCTGGGCAACTTCACCCCCGATCGGGCGGTCCGGTTTCTCGCCACGGCGGCCGAGATGGCCGGGCCCGGCGGCGCCATGCTGATAGGCATCGACCTCAAGAAGGACGCCCGTATCCTCAATGCCGCCTACAACGACGCCCAAGGCGTCACGGCGGCGTTCAACATGAACCTGCTGGTCCGCGTCAATCGGGAGCTGGGCGGGACTTTCGCGCTTGACGCCTTTCGCCACCACGCCTTTTACAACGCCCAGGAAGGGCGCATCGAGATGCACCTGGTCAGCCTGAAGGACCAGGTGGTCCGCGTCGCGGGCACGGAATTCCGCTTCGGCGAGGGCGAGACCATCCACACCGAGAGCTCGTACAAGTACAGCATCCCGGAGTTCCAGGACATGGCCCGTGCCGCCGGCTTCGTCCCGGTTCAGGTATGGACCGACGAAAACGACCTTTTCAGCATCCACTACTTCGCGTCCGGCGCCGGATCGTAGGACGGACCCTAAACAGTATGGCGTCCCCCGCCCATCGTTGCCGGGGGGACACCCCCCTTTCCCCCGGG
>JBHHXI010000173.1:0-4953 GCA_046756945.1 Rhodospirillales bacterium | reverse complement strand
CAGCACCGACACCTCGTCCACCCTGGTCGTCAATTCGGTGGACGTCACCGAGAAAGGCGCCGGACTTGCCATCCGCAACGCGGTGACGGCGGGGCAGCTGAGCGGCGCCGTGTTCAACGTGTCCTACGACTTCGCCACCGGCGTCACCGTCTCCACGGGTTCCACGCTGTCGATCACCTATGCCGGCCAGAGCGCCTTTACCTTCGGCTCCCAGGGCAGCTACACGTTCTCCTACGGCACCCACACCGTGACCGTCAGCGTCGGCTCGGTGGGCGGCGCGGCGACGGCAACGACGTTCGCCCTGACCCAGGTCATTGCCGCGGGCACGACGTTCACCTTCACCATCGATGCCGCCAGCAATGTCGGCGCCGATGAGGTGTCATTCGCCGGCGTCACCACCGGCGCCAGCGTCACCGTCGGCACCGTGACCGGGCAATACATCGTCGACGCCGCATTCACCAACCAGGTCAACAGCCTGGTGACCGACCTTCAGTCGGCCCTGGACACGTTGCGCACGAAGACCAAGACGCTGGGTTCCAACGTCGCCTTGCTGCAGACCCGTCTCGAGTTCACCGAAAGCTACGTGAATACCCTGCAGACGGGCGCCGACAAGCTGACCCTGGCCGACCTCAACGAGGAAGGCGCCAACCTGCTGGCCCTGCAGACCCGCCAGCAGCTGGGCGTCCAGGCCCTGTCCTTCGCCGGCCAGGCGGAGCAGGGGATCCTGGCGCTCTTCCGGTAGGGTTTCGTCGCCTTAGGCGGGAAGGGAGGGCTTGGCGCCCTCCTTTCCCTCGCCGGCGAATGCAACGATTGCCCCGGTTGAGGGCGCCCTAGAAACGAGGTACAGCAATGGCTGACATCACCCTTTCGGCTGCCGTGCGCGACAGCCTCCTGTCACTTCAGAACACGACCGTGCTGATCAACCGGACCCAGGGCCGGCTGGCCACCGGGCTGTCGGTGGCCAGCGCCATCGACGACCCGATCAAGTTCTTCGAGGCGAAGACCCTGTCGGACCGGGCGTCGGACTTCGATGACAAGAAGTCGGGCATCGACCAGGGCATCAGCAGCCTGACGGCGGCCCTGGACGGCACCGAGGCGATCGACGCCATCGTCCGCCAGATGAAGGGCCTCGCGGTGTCGGCCAAGTCGGCGACGTCGAGCACCATCGCCGAGCTGGTCAGCCAGTTCAACGACCTGCGCACCCAGATCGCCAACCTGGCCAAGGACACCGACTTTCAGGGCCTGAACCTGGTCAACGGCACCGGCGAGAAGCTGACCGTCGAATTCAGCACCGACACCTCGTCCACCCTGGTCGTCAATTCGGTGGACGTCACCGAGAAAAAAGACGGGCTCGCCATCCGCCAGGCGCTGACCGCGAACGCTGTTTCCACGGGCGACACCTTCATCAACTTCTCCTACGGCTTCACCACGGGGGGGACGCTGGGGACCGCCGACACCATCACCGTCACCTATGCCGGCGAGAGCGCGTTTTCTTTCGACCAGTCGGGCATTTTCACCTTCAAGTACGCCTCGGTGACGGTCGCCCTCGTGGTCGCCAGCGCCGGTGCCACCGTCGGCACCTTTACCACCACGTCGACGCTGACGGCCAATTCCGCCATCACCTTCAACATCAGTTCGCAAGGGGTCGGCACCGACACCTTTGTGGCGACCGGCGGGCTCACCGACCTCCGGGTCAGCCTGTCGGGCGCCGGGCAGGGAAGCAGCGTCACCCTGACCACCGTATCCGGGGTGTACGTCGTCGATTCCGCGTTCACCACCCAGGTCAACAGCCTGGTGACCGACCTTCAGGCGGCCCTGGACACGTTGCGCACCAAGACCAAGACCCTGGGTTCCAACGTCGCCCTGCTGCAGACCCGTCTCGACTTCACCGAAAGCTACGTGAATACCCTGCAGACGGGCGCCGACAAGCTGACCCTGGCCGACCTCAACGAGGAAGGCGCCAACCTGCTGGCCCTGCAGACCCGCCAGCAGCTGGGCGTCCAGGCCCTGTCCTTCGCCGGCCAGGCGGAGCAGGGGATCCTGGCGCTCTTCCGGTAGGGTTTCGTCGCCTTAGACGGGAAAGGAGGGCCCGGCGGCTTCCCGCCCCCGACCGCCACGCGCGCCCGTCGGCGCGGAGAGGGCCCCGTAGCCCTCCGGGAAGGAGTTAGCCCACGCTCCCGTTCGACGTCACTCTAGAAAGGGATTGCAGCGATGTCTGATATTACCCTTTCCGCCGCCGTCCGTGACAGCTTGCTGTCGCTTCAGAGCACGACCAAGCTCATCAACAGGACCCAGGGCCGGCTGGCCACCGGACTTGCGGTGGAAAACCCGATCGACGACCCGATCAAGTTCTTCCAGGCCAAGACCCTATCGGACCGGGCCATCGATTTCAGTGACAAGAAGTCCGGCATCGATCAGGGCATCAGCAGCCTGACGGCGGCCCTGGACGGCGCTGAATCGATCGAGAACGTCGTTGCCCAGATGAAGGGCCTTGTCGTCTCCGCCAAGTCGGCGACGTCGAGCACCATCGCCGAGCTGGTCAGCCAGTTCAACGACCTGCGCACCCAGATCGCCAACCTGGCCAGGGACACCCAGTTCCAGGGCCTGAACCTGATCAACGGCACGGGGCAGACGCTGACGGTCAATTTCAGCACCGACACCTCGTCCGCCCTGATCGTTAAATCGGTGGACGTGACCGAGGGCGGCGCCGGGCTTGCCGTCCGCAAGGCGGTGACGGCGGCGCAGTTGAGCGGCGCCGTGTTCAACGTGTCCTACGACTTCGCCACCAGCGTCACCGTCTCCACCGGCTCCACGCTGTCGATCACCTATGCCGGCCAGAGCGCGTTCACCTTCGGCTCTCAGGGCAGCTACACGTTCGCCTACGGCACCCACACCGTGACCGTCAGCGTCGGCTCGGTGGGCGGCGCGGCGACGGCAACGACGTTCGCCCTGACCCAGGTCATTGCCGCGGGCACGACGTTCACCTTCACCATCGATGCCGCCAGCAATGTCGGCGCCGATGAGGTGTCATTCGCCGGCGTCACCACCGGCGCCAGCATCACCGTCGGCGACGTTGCCGGGCAGTACGTCGTCGATTCCACTTTCATCACCCAGGTCAACAGCCTGGTGACCGATCTTGAATCGGCCTTGAGGACGCTGCGCACCAAGTCCCAGACCCTGGGCTCCAACGTGGCGCTGTTGCAGACCCGTCTCGAGTTCACGGAGAACTACGTGAATACCCTGCAGACGGGCGCCGGCAAGTTGACCCTGGCCGACCTCAACGAGGAAGGCGCCAACCTGCTGGCCCTGCAGACCCGCCAGCAACTGGGCATCCAGGCCCTGTCCTTCGCCGGCCAGGCGGAACAGGGGATCCTCGCCCTCTTCCGCTAGGATCACCAGGCCATAATCGGGGAAAGGGGGGTTCGCGGCCGCTTTTTCCCGCCGGGGCGTTCGCCACGGACGCATTTCCGGCGTCAGCGGTTGCCTCCGCGGCGCCCAAGTAAGGGCTCAGGCTCCGAAAAGCAGGAAATTTGCGTTAACGAAAGACGGCGCGGACGTCGTCGGCTCTTCCGGCACCCCGGCCCGCGGCGCTTCGACGGTGAAGGGAGCGCGATCCCGCCCGGCGGGCGGCGCGGAAGCCGCATCCGGGGCCGGTTGTCCGACTTGCGGGCGCAATGCGACCTGGTCGTAGCACATCGAAACCACGGGGGTTGTGGACGGCAGGTACCATTGCCGCCCGGCGGCGGCTGCGTTCGCGGCACACCCGGCACCGTTGACCGCCAGGGGCGCGTCCGCGTTCCCGGGTTCCGGGGCGGAAACCGCCTCGGTCTCCGGGGCGGGGTCGGCAACGGGGACAGGCATTGGGGACGGCGCCTGCGCCGCCGACTCCTCTGTCCACGCCCTCTCCGATTGCGGCGGAGCGGAGTCAACGCCCTCGACGATGGTCGCCACCGCCACCGCCCACTCGTCCATCGTCGTCCGGGCGGGTCCGTCGCCATCGGCCGATGCCGTTTCCAGCCCGGGGCCCTGGTCCGGCGCGACGACGGATTCGGTCCCGGCCACGGACGTCGCGTCCGGAGCCGGCTCCATTGTCCGGACGGGGTTAGAGACCAACGTGGGGTCCGCGGCTGGAGTCGGGGCCGGGGCGGGGTCTGAAACCGGGACAGGGTCCGTATCCGGGGCAGGAGCCGGCTCCGGGGCCGACGCAAGGGTCGAAACCGGGGCGGGGTCGGCGGCAACCGAGGCGGGGGCGGCCCCGGCGGCAAGTGCGGGCTCGGCGGCGGGAGCGGGGTCCGGGGCAGGCGCGGCCGCCGTTTGCGCCACGGGCGCTGTTTCCCGGTCCGGTGTGGCGGAGTGGTCGGCCGCGTCGTCATCCGCCGCCGCCACGGCCTCGTCTTCACCGGTGCCGGTGATGGACCGGGCCGGGTCATCGGACGGTGTTTCATCCATGTGGCGCGCCGGCGCCGGGAAGTCACTCCCGACGAAGAGCCTGGGCACCGGTTCGATATCCGGGACAGGGTCCGCAACGAGCGCCGGTTCGGCAACAGGCGCGGGCTCGGCGGCCGGGGCGGGAAGCGGGGCAGGCGCGGCCGCCAATTGCGGCGGGGGCGCTGCCTCCTGTTCGGACCCGTTTGCCTCGTCGCGGGCACCGCCCTCCGCCGCCGCGATCACGCCGTCCATGGCCGGCGGGGGCCCGGCCGCCTCGTCGTAGGCTTCCGTGGTGGCTTGGCGGGGCGGAAACGGGGACTCGATTTCGGCGAATTGCGGGGCGTCCGGAGCCGGCTCCATTGTCCGGACGGGGTTAGAGACCAACGTGGGGTCCACGGCCGGAGTCGGGGCCGGGGCGGGGTCTGAAACCGGGAAAGGGTCCGTAACCGGGATGGGAGCCGGCTCCGGGGCCGACGCAAGGGCCGGGGCCGGGTCGTGGCTGGCGGGAACCGGGGCGGGGGCGGG
>JBHHXI010000172.1:0-4983 GCA_046756945.1 Rhodospirillales bacterium | reverse complement strand
CGCCGCCATGAATTCCTGCAAGGCCGTCATGCGCAAGCCTCTCAGCACGGTATCAAGGGCTGCACCGATCGGCGCATTGACGCAGGCGAGGAAGCGGTCCGGCGGTCAGGTGAATTACAAATTCACCGGGCCGTCGCGGGTCAAGCGGTGCGCCCGCTGATTCCTGTAAGACTGCGGAATGTCCGCGCGTTGGGACAGAAGGTGTTGCCCCCTTCGACTTTTCCGGCGAGCCACCTGTCGCACACGTCCTCGACCGGGCACCTCCCGCACCGGCGCCGCGCCTCTTTTATGATGACCTTGGTTCGCCGGTCACCGTGGGTAGCGATCCCGGGGTCCACGCCGACACGCGTCATCGTGCGCATCATGCGCCTGGCCGAGGCAGCCGCCTCGCTTCTTTGAAACCACACGAAGATGACGACAGTCACCGCCACCATGACCACGGCGACGTTGATCTCGAACATTGCCTCAAACAAGTTTGGGTTCATGGTCCGACGCTCCTTGTTGCACGCCAGCTTTGGCTACCCTGTGGAAAGCGGTCTCAACCCTCGGGTTGGGAAACCTCGCCGCGGTCGATACCGCCCCGGCAATGATGTAAGAGCGCGTCCCTTGATCCCTTGACCTGGATCAAGCCCGATCGCCCGGCCGTCTGTAAGGTGGCGTACCGACCGTGGCTCGCCGCCCGAAGGGTCGTTTTTCGCGCCTTTTGGGGGCATCAGTGCCGCTTGACGATGTCGCGCATCGCCGGCGCGCCGCCCGCGCCACCTGACGGTTCCCGTCGCTCCCACCGCTTGGCGGGCCGGATTTTGTGCGGGCCAGGCGCCGTAAGGGCCTTTTGTTGCAACGCGATACTTGTGAAACGGCGGCGGAGCGGGCATAAACGGCGGCGGGGATTCGGGCCACGAAATCCGGAGACAGCACGTTTTGAAGATCGCCGTACCCAAGGAACGCCGCCCGGACGAAAGGCGGGTCGCGGTGTCGCCGGACGTGGCGCGGAAGCTGAAGGACCTGGGCTTCACCGTGGTCGTCGAGAAGGGCGCCGGGGACGGCGCATCCTTTACCGACGCCGCGTACCGCGACGCCGGCGCAACAATCGCCAAGGACGAACAGGCGGCGCTCAAGGGCGCCGACATCGTGCTCAAGGTACAGCCGCCCATCCTCGACGGCGGCGAGGCGGGCAGCGAGCTCGCCCTGATGAAAAAGGGCGCCGTCCTCATCGCCAACCTTTCGGCGCTGTCGAACAAGGGCGACGTGGCGGCCTACGCCAAGGCCGGGGTGACCGCCTTCGCCCTGGAGCTGCTGCCGCGGATCTCGAGGGCCCAATCCATGGACGTGCTCTCCAGCCAGAGCAACCTGACCGGCTACAAGGCGGTTCTCGACGCGGCGGCCGAATTCGGCCGCGCCTTTCCGATGATGATGACGGCGGCCGGCACCATCGCGCCGGCCAAGGTGCTCGTGCTCGGCGCCGGGGTGGCGGGCCTGCAGGCTATTGCCACGGCCAAGCGCCTGGGCGCCGTGGTCACGGCCTACGACGTGCGGCCGGCGGTCAAGGAACAAGTGGAAAGCCTGGGCGGCAAATTCCTCGAGGTGGACGCGGATGCGGTCAAGGATGCCGAGACCGCGGGCGGATATGCCAAGGAAATGGGCGCCGACTACAAGAAGAAACAGGACGCGGCCGTCCACGAACACCTCAGGAAACAGGACATCGCCATCTGCACGGCGCTGATCCCGGGCAGGAAAGCGCCGGTGCTGATCACCGAGGCCATGGTCAAGGACATGAAGACCGGCTCGGTGATCGTCGACCTGGCCGTGGAGATGGGCGGCAACTGCGCCCTGTCGGTGTCGGGCAAGGTGGTGGTGCGGCACGGCGTCACCATCGTCGGGCACGCCAACGTGCCCAGCCGCCTGGCCGAGGATTCGAGCGCGCTGTATGCCCGGAACCTGCTCAACTTCATCACGCCGCTGGTCGGCGAAAAGGGCAAGTCCCTGAACATCGACCGCGACGACGAGATCATCAAAGGGGCCCTCGTGACCATGGACGGCAAGGTGGTGCACCCGGGCCTGACGGGGAAGGGGAAGGAGAAGTAGGGATGGACGCGGCGACGCTGGCGGATCATGCCAAGGCCCTGGCCGACGACGCGGCAACGCTGGCCGGCAAGGCGGCTGAGATGGCCGGCGAGGCCGGAGACCTGGTGACCAGCCAGGCGCAGACCGAGGGCGACCCGTTCATATTCCTGTTCACCGTCTTCGTGCTGGCCGTGTTCATCGGCTTCTACGTGGTGTGGAGCGTGACGCCGGCCCTGCACTCGCCGTTGATGAGCGTCACCAACGCCATCTCCTCGGTCATCATCGTCGGCGGCCTGATCGCCGTCGGGCCGGCGCAGTTGGATTTCGCCAAGGTCATGGGCTTCCTCGCCGTGACCCTCGCCTCGGTCAACATCTTCGGTGGCTTCATCGTCACCCAGCGCATGTTGTCCATGTTCAAGAAAAAGAAATAGGGGCGGTGCCATGAGTGGAAGTTTCACCGGGCTCGCCTACCTGACCGCCGCCGTCTGCTTCATCATGGCGCTGCGCGGCCTGAGCTCGCCGGAATCGGCGCGCAGGGGCAACATGTGGGGCGTCGCCGGCATGGTCATCGCCGTGGTCACCACGCTGATGGAGCCGGGCGTGGTCAGTTTCGGCTTCATCGTCCTCGGCGTGCTCATCGGCGGCAGCATCGGCACGGTGGTGGCGCAAAGGATCCAGATGACGGCGCTGCCCCAGCTTGTCGCCGCCTTCCACAGCCTGGTCGGCATGGCCGCCGTGTTCGTGGCGGCGGCGGCGCTGTATAACCCGGCGGCCTACGGCATCGGCAACGTCGGCGCCATCGAGGCGGTCAGCCTGATCGAAATGAGCCTGGGCACGGCCATCGGCGCGGTTACGTTTTCCGGCTCGGTGATCGCGTTCGCCAAGCTGCAGGGAATCATGAGCGGCGCCCCCATCGTGTTCAAGGGCCAGCACCCGCTGAACGCCGGCATCGGCATCGCGCTGGTGGTTGTAATGGTGTGGCTGGCGGCGGGCGAATCCCACACCGCGTTCTGGGTGCTCGCCACATTGGCGTTCGCCCTTGGCTTCCTGATCATCATCCCCATCGGCGGCGCCGACATGCCGGTGGTGGTGTCCATGCTGAACTCGTACTCGGGCTGGGCGGCGGCCGGCATCGGGTTCACGCTGTCGAACCCGGCGCTGATCATCACCGGCGCCCTGGTCGGGTCGTCGGGCGCCATCCTCAGCTACATCATGTGCAAGGGGATGAACCGCTCCATCTTCAACGTGCTGCTCGGCGGCTTCGGCGGCGAGGCGGCGGGCCCGGCGGCGGCCGCCGCCGACCGCCCGGTGAAGTCGGGCAGCGCCGACGACGCCGCCTTCATCATGAAGAACGCCGGCAAGGTCATCATCGTGCCCGGCTACGGCATGGCCGTGGCCCAGGCCCAGCACGCGCTGCGCGAGATGGCGGACGTGCTGAAGGCGGGCGGCGTCGAAGTGTCCTACGCCATCCACCCGGTCGCCGGGCGCATGCCGGGCCACATGAACGTGCTGCTGGCCGAGGCCAACGTGCCCTACGACGAGGTATTCGAGCTCGACGCCATCAACCACGAGTTCGCCGCCGCCGACGTCGCCTTCGTCATCGGCGCCAACGACGTCACCAATCCCATCGCCAAGACCGACCCGACGAGCCCGATCGCCGGCATGCCGATCCTGGACGTGGAGAAGGCGGCGACGGTGCTGTTCGTCAAGCGCTCGCTGTCGCCGGGCTACGCCGGCGTCGACAACGACCTGTTCTACCGCGACCAGACCATGATGCTGTTCGGCGACGCCAAGAAGATGACGGAGCAGATCGTCCAGACGCTGGGGTAGGGGGGGGCTGGCCGCGGGCACGACAAAAACCGCCGCGGCCGGATCGGCCAGGCAGTCGGGTGTGTCGGTTATTCGAAAAAGATCCGGTCTTAGAAGCCGTCGCGCTCGAGGCGCTTGCGCTCGAGCTTGCGGGCGCGGCGGACGGCTTCCGCCTTTTCCCGGGCCTTGCGCTCGGAGGGTTTTTCGTAGGAACGCCTTAGCTTCATTTCCCGGAAGATGCCTTCGCGCTGCATCTTCTTCTTCAGGGCCTTCAGGGCTTGATCTACGTTGTTATCGCGGACGGTGACAAGCACGGTTTTCTGATCCTTCTATCCATGGGCACAATCTCCCTACGGTTTCAACACAGGCCCGTTTGGACCGGGGGGGCCTTCTATCACATCAAGGCGGCGTTGTGAAGGTCTGGCGGCGGCGGCGGGGGCCCTGAAAAGCCGGCTTGGCGGCCCGGCCGCGGCGGGGCATGATAGGCTGGTCGCCGAAAACGCAGGGAATTCGAAGGGATTCATGGCCATCTTGAAAATCGCCCGCATGGGCCACCCCGTTCTGCAGGCGCCCGCCGAGGCCGTGGCGGACGCGGGCGCGCCGGAAATCACCCGCCTCATCGCCGACATGATCGAGACCATGGCGGACGCGGCGGGGGCCGGCCTGGCGGCGCCCCAGGTGCACGTGCCGAAGCGGGTTGTGATCTTCCACCTCCCCGAGGGCCGGGCGGGGAACGGCGGGGACGGCGGGGAAGGCGGCGACGCCGGCGACGGCGGTAACGGCGGGGCGCGGCCGCCGACGGTGCTCATCAACCCGGTGGTGGAGCCCGTGGACGACGAGGTGGCGGTGGACTGGGAGGGCTGTCTGTCCCTACCGGACATGATCGGGGCGGTGCCCAGGTATGTGCGCATCCGCTATCGCGCCCTCAGCCCCGACGGCGAGGCCATCGAGCGCACCGCCGAGGGCTTCCACGCCCGCGTCGTCCAGCACGAATGCGACCATCTGGACGGCATCCTCTATCCCATGCGCATGCCCGACCTGACGCTGTTCGGATTCACCGGGGAAATGCACCGCCACCGGCCCCCGGGCGGCGGGGAGGAGGCGCTATAG
>JBHHXI010000171.1:0-5007 GCA_046756945.1 Rhodospirillales bacterium | reverse complement strand
CAACAGCCTTGCCGCAGGTTCAAATCACGGGCCCGCAACTGCCTTGATTTGCTCTTGTCAGCTCGGTCCCTGGCAACCAAAAAAACTGCCTATTGTTCAGCGGGTCCGGGGTTCGAGCCCCCGCAGGCCCTCCCATAGAACCCGCGGTGACATTGACTGAAGCCCGAGCGCTCGTGCGGGAAGGTGTGCCGGAAGAACTCTTCCCCGGTGAAGTACTGGAAGTACGGGTTCTCCACCCAGCGCGCGCACACCCCTTCGTCCGACAGAGCGTAAATGTGCTTCAACAGCAGAAGCCCCACCATGAAGCGCGTCTCGGTCGCCGGCCGACCTTCCGGGCTGAAGCGCCCGGCCAGCTCGCCGTCGATCCACGCCCAGTCGATCGCGTCGGCCAGGCGCACCAGCTCGTGCCTCATGTCGATGATCTGATCCAGACGGGACCGGAACAGATCGCCCGAACCCGTCGTCTCCGTCTTCCTCGGTCGCATCGCAAGCCCTCCTCGATGCGACCAGGGAATCACGGATCGGCCCTTCAGGGAATCCCCGAAAAGCGAAAAAAATTGCAAGGTTCAAAGGGGCAAATCACCCCTTCCTTGCAAAACCGAATAACAATTCCCGATCAGGGCCTTGCGCGTTGTTCACGGGGAACTGTCGCCACTCCGGTCAAGCGGCAAGCGGCAGGTCGAGGCTGCGCCAGATCTGGCACAAGGCGCTGATCAACTCGTCCATCATCTCGTCGCTGTGGCACGGCGCCGGCGTGAGTCGCAGACGCTCGGTTCCGCGCGGAACCGTGGGGTAGTTGATCGGCTGAATATAGATACTGTAGTCGCGCATCAGAATGTCCGTGACCAGCTTGCACCGGACCGGATCTCCGACGAGAACCGGGACTATGTGGCTGACCGACGGCATGACCGGCAGGTTGGCCTGGCGAAGCCGGTGTTTGAGAGTGGCCGCGCGCTCCTGGTGCCGCTCGCGTTCGATCGTGCTCGACTTCAGGTGCCGGACGGAAGCGAGTGCGCCGGCCGCGATCGCAGGCGGCAGGGCTGTGGTGAAGATAAAGCTGGCAGCGAAGCTGCGGACGCAATCGACGATTTCGTTCGACGACGCGATGTAACCGCCGAGGACGCCGAAGGCCTTTGCGAGCGTGCCATTGATTACCGTCAGCCGGTCCATCAGCTGCCGCGATTCGGCGATGCCGCCGCCGTGCGGGCCATATAGGCCGACGGCATGGACTTCGTCCAGGTAGGTGAGCGCGCCGCGCCGCTCGGCCACGTCGCAAATTTCCGCGATCGGCGCGATGTCGCCATCCATGGAATAGACGGATTCGAAAACGATGATCTTCGGCGCGTCCGGATCGGACTCGTCCAAAAGATGCTCCAGATGGGTGACGTCGTTGTGCCGGAAAATGCGTTTTTCGGCACGGCTGTGTCGGATCCCCTCGATCATGGAAGCGTGGTTGAGCTCATCGGAAAAGACGATGCATCGCGGCAACATGGCGGCGAGCGTACACAGTGACGCCTGGTTGGCGATGTAGCCGGACGTGAATACCAGGGCGGCCGGCTTGCCGTGCAGATCGGCCAGTTCATTCTCCAGAAGTACCAGGGGATGCGACGTTCCGGAGATGTTCCGGGTTCCGCCGGCGCCGGCGCCGAAGGCGCGCAGGGTGTCGCTCATGGCATCGAGGACCACAGGATGCTGGCCCATGCCGAGATAGTCGTTGCTGCACCACACAGTCACCTGCTTTGCAGCGGAACCCTCGTAAGACTCCGCGACAGGAAAGCGACCGGCCTGACGTGCGAGTTCCGCGAATACGCGGTAACGCCCCTCGGACCGCAGGCCATCGAGTTTCTCTTTGAAGAATTGGCTGTAATCCATTTTCGAGCCCCCCCTTCGATCTTATGTTCCAAATCCGTTTCGCCTAGACCCAACCCGGCGCCGCCCGGCGCACCGAGCGGCGGCAGGCGCAGCAGCGCTGCACGCAACCCGTGTCATTGAGTGATTCGTCGAAAATGCGGAGAAAGACGCCGCCGCCCCGAAGGCCGCGACCGACCGTTCCCGCGGTCGCCGTCCGGACCAGAAACCCCCTTGCCCGGGCCTCGGCCGGGACATCAGGTGGCCAAACGCAAGCACCTTCGGCTGCGGCATCTTAATTCCGTGTATCGCAAGATCCAGGCCGCGGTCCCGCCACGGCCTACGCATTATTTTGGAAGATGATAGCCGCTTGCGGGCTCAAGGTAATTGATTTGAATCAAACCCTTAAGGCCCCGGCACACGGTGATCGGCCGGGCCGGGGCCCGGTCACCACCGTCCGGGCCCAAGCGTCCGGTGGCCTCCGCGTATCCCGGTCTCCAGGCCCGGCTTTGCCGAATGGCAGAGGTCGCAGTTCTCCAACCCCCAGGCGACCCGATTGTCGTGGCACATGCCGCAGAATCGCCCTTCCGACAGGTCCTTCATGGTGACGTCGTTGGCCCCGACGCGCATCTCGAAGCCGAGTTCGTGATGACATACCTTGCAGCGGAAGCGGATGCGATGGAACCAATGGGGAAAGATCACCGGCCGAACACCAGCCGCGCCGGAGTAATGGTTCAGCACCACATCACCGTACTCGGCGCGGGCCGGAACCGGGCCCAGGTGGAGAAGGGCCGTCAGACAGACGGCGGCAAAAACCGCTCGGCCAGGGGCGGAGGCCATGGTTCTCAAGACGCCGGCGGTTTGGCTTGACGCGGCACGCTGTGGCAGCGCGCGCACGCGGTGAGCGGGAAGGCGACGGCGCCATGACACTGGCCGCAGTACTCGCCCTGGAGGATCGCCAACTTGGTGACCGGATTAGCGCCCTTCTTGGGAAGGAACGGCTTGTCATGGCAGTTGGTGCAGTCGAGCCACTCCGTATGCTGGAGGTGCGGAAAGAGCACAATAGGCTGGCCGGCCGTTTCCTCGAACAGGATGTCGAGGTCGAGCAGCCTGACCTTGGTCTCGGGTTGGATGTTGGTGCGCGGGGCAATGTCTCTTGAACGGAGCGCCGCGATCCAATCCACGTGATTGCCGGACTTGCTTCGCGGCAGGCCCGAGAGCGCTTCCACCGGCTGCTGCAGCAAATGGAGCGCCGGGTTATCCGGATCGTGGAGATAATCCGCTTGCAGGGGCAACCATGGGTGCTCCGGCGCCTTGACTGGCGTCGGCGGCGACACGGCCTGCGGCGAGCCCCGAGCGAGGTCTGGCCGTGCGATTTTCTCCACGCCGCCATCGCAACCGCCCGCGATAAGGGGACCCACGGCAAGCCAGGCGATCCAAATCAGCGCCCATCGCGTCCGCTTTGGACGGCCGGGCGGGGATCGCCGGCAGTCTGGGTGCGTGGCCCCGCGGATCCGCCAACGGCCAGAGCCGGCGGTCTGGCGACGCCATCCCGCGTCGACAGTTATCCTGCGGCGCCCGGCGCCCACGCCGTTCGATCCCGGTTCGGTGGCAGGCCAAGGACGGACGCTTGCGCGACCGAAAAAACGGCGGGCAAGGCCCGAAGGCCGATTGCCCGCCTTGTCAAGTTTTGCGAATACACGTGGTCCACATAGGCTGCGTTCGGCCAATTTGAACCACAATACAGTATAAGCATCCGCGCTTACAATCGCCTTACTTTTCATGAGAAATTTCAATTATCGTCAAAATTCCGATATGTTAGGGACTTCGCCGTCCGCCGAATCGACGCAGGTCGGCCGCCGCCCTCATCTGGCGCTGTCGTACAGGAAGGATTCGGGTTCAGCTCCGACGGAAGGTTTCGGTCTTGCGCATACTCCTTGTAGAAGATCACCAACGCCTCGCTTCGCTCATCTGCAAGGGCCTGAAGGACGCCAGCATCGATGCCGACTCCGTGGGCACCGCGCAGACGGCGAGCGAGGCCGTCGACTGCCGATCCTATGACGCCATGATTCTTGATCTCGGTCTTCCGGACCGCGATGGCCTCGATCTCCTGAGCCAGATCAGGAATAAAGACATGTCCCTGCCTGTCCTGATCCTGACCTCGAGAATTCAAGTGGCGGACCGGGTGAAAGGCCTGAATGCGGGAGCCGACGATTATCTGACGAAGCCCTTTGACATGGACGAACTCGTGGCTCGGGTCCATGCCTTGCTGCGCCGACCCACTACGATGCTCAGCAAGATCCTTACGGCCGGAGATATTTCCTTCGACATCGTAAGCCGCGAGGCCCGCGTCGGAGAGGCGCCCCTGGCGCTCACCCCGCGTGAGGGCAGGGTCCTGGAACAGTTGCTGATGCGCGGCGGGAAGGTAGTTCCGAAGGAGATCATGGAGCAGGGGCTCTACGGCATCGAGGAGGAAAGATCGTCCAATTCGCTCGAAGTCCTGATCCATCGGCTGCGCAAGAAACTCACGGCAGCACACGCCGGCGCGGCGGTGCATACCGTGCGGGGCGTCGGCTACATGATCTTGCCCGATGCGGAACAGTAAACCTGGATCGGCCCGCATCGGATCAGGCGCGCTGACTTACCTGCGGTTCTCCCGCAACCACTTGCCGGCAAGCCGGACGGCCTCGGCGATTTGCTCGGGTGACATCTTCTCGGCAACGACGTCCCGTGCCCGCACCGCGAGCGGTCCCCAGTACTGGATGGCAATTTCGTACCACATGTAGGCCCGCACGGAATCCGGCTCCACACCGTAGCCATAGGCATAGCTGTCCGCCAGGAAGAGCTGCGCGCCGACGTCGCCCTGTTGGGCCGCCCTTTGATACCACTCCGCCATCTTGGCGTAGTCTTGCGGCACGCCGTCGCCGAGCCGGTACATGCGCGCCATCTCCGTCTGCGCCTCGATATACCCCTGCGACGCAGACCTGCGCAGCCACTCGGCCGCGGCGCCGGACGAAGGCGCTTTAAGGAAACCATTCAGGTACATGATGCCAAGGGCATACTGGGCCCTGGAATCGCCTTTCTCCGCGAGCGGCTTGAGCTCGCGCCGGGCGGCAACGTAGTCGCCGCGCTGGAAGCTGTCGAGGCCGGCCGCGAGGT
>JBHHXI010000170.1:0-5186 GCA_046756945.1 Rhodospirillales bacterium | reverse complement strand
GGCGCCGGCACCACGGTGACGCCGATCATCGAATCCCGGTTGACCAGCGCCTCCAACTGCTCGCGGGTGAGGTCCGCCGTCCCTTCGGGGCGCATGGGCAGCACCATGTAGCGCATGGTGGCGGTGCTGTCGTGGACCCGCACCTCGACGCCTTCGGGCAGCGTGGTGCCGAATTCGGCGAGAACGGCGCGCGGCTCGCGCACCATCCGCGAGCGGTAGTTGCGGCTCTTGTACCAGTCCGGCGGCGCGCCGAGCAGGGGCTTGGGGTAGCACGAGCAGAGCGTACAGACGATGACGTTGTGGACCCGGGGCGTGTTCTCGACCACGTAGAGCTCGGTCAGTTTCATATCGACGCCCAACTCCCTGACCGCGGCCGAGCCGTCGGCGAGCAGCCATTCCCTGAATTCGGGGTCGGTCCAGGCGCGGGCCACGGCCCGGGCGCCCAGGTGCGGCCCGGCCTTGTCGAAGACTTCGAGCCCGTCGCGGAATTCGTCCGGCGTGAACACCCCCTTTTCGATCAGCAGCTCGCGCACCGCCATCTCGACGATGGCGTAAGGGCCGAGGCTGTCTTCTTCGTCCGGGACGAAGGTGCGCGCGTGGTCGTGGTCGTGATCGTCGCCGTTCGTCGGCATGTGTCCCCTCCTCCCGGCCGGTCAGCCGGTTTCCGGCTCCAGCCAGTGCTCGAAGATCTCGATGTCGACGGTGTCCCGCCCATCGCCGGCGTAGTCGGGCCAGGCAACGGTCTGGCGAAACCGGACCCTGTACAAGGGCCGCTCGGGACGCCCGTCGCCGCCCCGGGCCAGGTCCTCGGGATTGGCGAAGGCCCCGACCATGTCGGCGACGACGCCGGACTTGCCGCGGATGTACCAGGGCGTGCGGATGTGCCCGGGCGGGTAGCGCTCATGCACCCGCACCCGCTCGCCGACGGCGAAGCGGGCGGTCACGGCCCGGCCTCCAGGCCCAGGCGGGCGCGTATCTCGTCGACCCGTCCGTCGATCTCGTCCTGGGTCAGGATGCCCTTTTCCAGCACCAGCCTGAGGGCCGCCGCCATCCACAGCTCGTAGTATTTCAGTGATTTATAGGCATCCTCGCCGAGCCTCTCGATGGCGTCGCGGCGCTCGTCGATGGTCATCAGCCGGCGTTTCCTGTCGACCAGGATGCCGCACAACACGTCGACGCGTTTCTCCCAGGGCTCGAGCACGTGCTCGGAACGGTCCACCGGCCCGGCGGCATGTCCGCCCAGGTCGTGGTATCCGCGCGGTGTTTTTTCCTCCCCGTCCGCCATCGTCATCCGCCCTTTCCCGGACCGGCGCAATTTCGGCGACAGGGTAGCACGAAATCCCCATGCCGGCCATGCGCCGGACCTCGGGCGCATGCCTCACGGTCCGGGGGAAAAAGGCCGCTGGCGCCCGGGCCCCGGCGCGGGGCTTACAGGTACAGCAGCCTCTTCTCCCTGTCGGTCAGGGAATAATGTTTGATCTTCTGGGAGAAATGGGGCGGGTATTCCGCGGCCTTGAAGTTTCCTTCCACGAGACCGTCGGCGGTCTCGTTGACGATTTTGAACTCGTACAGGTTCTGCGTCAGGATGATGTCCTCCTCCATGCCGACGATCTCGGTGATGCACGTCACCCGGCGAACGCCGTCGTTCAGCCGGGACATCTGGACGACCACGTCGAGGGCGCTCATGATCTGCTGGCGGGTCACCTTTCCGGGCGTGTATTTGGGGTTCATGCAGATCATGTTTTCGAAGCGGACCAGCGCGTCTCTCGGGCTGTTGGCGTGAATGGTCCCGAGCGAGCCGTCATGGCCCGTATTCATGGCCTGGAGCATGTCGCCCGCCTCCGCGCCCCGGACCTCGCCGACAAGGATCCGGTCCGGTCTCATCCTCAACGCATTGACAAGCAGATCGCCGATCTCGACCGCGCCCGTCCCTTCCAGGTTGGGGGGGCGCTTCTCGAGGGTCACGATGTTGGGCTGGGGCAGTCGCAGCTCGGCCGTATCCTCGATGGTGACGATCCGTTCGGTGGCGCTGATATGATTGGACATGGCGCCGAGCAGGGTGGTCTTGCCCGCCCCCGTGCCGCCCGAGATCAAAACGTTCAGGCGGTACTTGGCGATCATCTGCAGCAGGACCGCCATGTCGTACGACATGCCGCCGCTCTGCACCATGTCGTCCAGGGTGATGCTCACATCGGCGAACTTGCGGATGGACATGGAAGGAAAATGAACCGACAGCGGCGGAATGATGACATTGACGCGGCTGCCGTCGGGCAGCCTGGCGTCGACCATGGGCGAGGAATGATCGACCCGGCGGTGAACCCGGGTCACGATGCGGTCGATCACGTTCATCAACTGGTCGCGGCTGTCGAAGGTCACATCCGATAATTCCAGCTTTCCCGCTCTCTCCACCCACACCCTGTCCGGCCCGTTGACCATGACATCGGTGACCGAGGCATCGGCCAAAAGGGGTTCCAGGGGCCCGTACCCCAGCATGTCGTCGACAATGGTCTCGATCAGCGCCGCCTGTTCACTTTCGGACAGGGGCTCGTTCTCTTCGTGCAGTATGGCGATGACCGTAGCGGTAATCTCGTCCCGCGCCGCTTCCTTGGGCAGGTCGGACAGACGGTCGATCTTGATGTCGTCCACAACCTTCTTGGAGATACGCTCCTTGATTTTCCGCAGTTCCGGCGACGGGGAATATTTCTTTTCGCAGACGTAGTGCGGCACATCCTTGATCAACCTGTCCGGCCCCGGCCGGCCGAGGGCGGCGGACCGGGTCTTCGAGGCCTTTTTTTCGCGCCTGTTGCCGCGCCGGCGTTCCACGCTGACCGGCTTGTTGATGATTCGCCGTTCGCGCTTGCGCCTCTCGGCCTTGCCGATGTCGCGGGAAATGTATTCGGTCTCGACGGCAGGCGATGGCGTACGCTTGCCGAAGCGCTTGGCTCTGCTCTTCATGGATCAACAGGCCCCTCAGGTGTGGTCCAAGGTCCGTGCGGCACTTATACACCGCATGGGCGGGACAGTGAATCCGGATTTCGGATATGGGCCGATGAATCGGCTCCGGGCGGCGGCGAACGCGCCGGCGCGGCGATGCGATGGCGCCAGGGTGCCCCGCCGGCCGGCGCCGCCTCCGATCTTGGGAATTGTCTCGCCCGCCATTACTCTCTAAACAGACCGCACGCCGGCCGGCTGTACCGGCCGACATCAATTGCCGCGGACACGGCTATGCCAAGCCCCTCGCCCCCGCCCCGACGCGATGCCGCCGGCCTGGAGACGGCGCGACTCCTTCTCCACATCGAGGCGGTGAACTTTCGCCCGGAGCGCCCCTATACCCTGACCTCGGGGTGGGCCAGTCCGGTCTACATCGACTGCCGCAAGCTGATCTCCTATCCCGCCGCCCGGCGCCAAGTGATGGAGCTGGCCGTCGCCGCCATGGACCGCGCCGTCGGCTTCGACGCCATCGACGCGGTGGCGGGCGGCGAGACCGCCGGCATCCCGTACGCCGCCTGGATGGCCGAGGCCACGTCGCTGCCCATGCTGTACGTCCGCAAGAAAGCCAAGGGATTCGGCCGCAACGCCCAGATCGAAGGCGACCTCAAGGCGGGAAGCCGCGTGCTCCTGGTCGAGGACCTGGCCACCGACGGCGCCAGCAAGATCATTTTCGTCAAGGCGCTGCGCGACGCCGGCGCCACCGTCACCGACGCCTTCGTCATCTTTTTCTACGGCGTTTTCCCGGGCGCCACGCAGGCCCTGGAGGACTCCGGCGTGCATCTGCACCACCTTGCCACCTGGTGGGACGTGCTCGACGTGGCCGGGGAAGAAGGATTGTTCGCCGCCGATTCCATCGCCGCGGTGCGCGCTTTCCTCGAAGACCCCGTCGCCTGGTCGGCGGCCCACGGCGGCAGGGGCGGCGGCTGACTCCCGCCCGATAACCGGACCCTGAAGGCCGCGCCCCGCCTTGACGCCGGTCAATGCGGCGCCGGGGCCGGCGTCCTATGGATGGAGGCGCCGAAGGAGGTTCGTTTTGGACCCACGCCATCTGCTCAAAACGGGAATCACCCTGGTCGCGGTGGCGCTGACGGGCGCCGCCCTGGCCACGTCCGCCCTCGCCGCCCACGTGCCCGCGGCCGCGCCCCGCAAGCCCGGCGACGTGCCCCGCCTGGTATTTCCCATCATGAATCCCGAGCGCGGCAAGAAATTATTTGTCAGCAAGGGCTGCGTCGCCTGCCACGCCATCAACGGCGTCGGCGGCCACGACGCCCCCAACATGGACGCCCACGCCCGCATGGAGATGGTCAACCCGTTCGACTTCGCGGCGCGCATGTGGAACCACGCCCCGCCCATGATCGCCTCCCAGGAAGGCGCCTTCGGCGAGCAGATTTTTTTTACCGGCCAGGAGCTGGCCGACATCATCGCCTTCGTCCACGACGAAGCGACCCAGCACACGTTCACCGAAGACGAGCTCACGCCCACGGCCCAAAAAATGATGGACCACGACCACGGCGGCAGGCCCGCCCAAATGCACCATGCAGAAGAACTGGGACACCACCACGCGCCGGGGACGCCGCCCCACAAGGACTGACCGCGCGGATATTCGGCTGCGCGGCCGGGCCCACCGGAGGCGCCCCGGCGGCGCCACTGTTTCGTCATACGATGGTCGCAATGACGTGACACAACGCGCCCTCGTCATCGCAGAGGCACCTGCGCCATGATCCTGATACCCACCAAGGCGGCACCAATGTTTCCGCGCCCGCGAACGCCGGAGCGGCGGGAAACCGCGCCATGACGGCGCCGAAAGGCCGGGGCGAAACGGTTCTGGTCGTCGACGGCGACCCCGTACTGCGCGAACTGGTTTCGGAGATGCTCTCCTTTCTCGGCTATCGGGTCCTCAAGGCGGCGGACGAGCGCTCGGCGCTGGCCATTCTGGAGGCGCGGAACGATGTGGATCTTCTTTTCACGACGGTGGTACTCCCGTCCTCCATGACCGGTGTGGAATTGGCTGAAAAGGCCCGGTCCCGCGTCCCCCATCTTAAGGTGCTGTACACCTCCGACGACCCCGATGAGGTTGCCGGGCAGATGGCCAGCCTCGGCGAGGACGCCGAGTTCATCGCAAGGCCCTGGCGGCGGGGCGACCTGGCGCGCAAGGTTCGCGCCGTTCTCGACGCTCCCACGGCCTAGGAGCTCTC
>JBHHXI010000169.1:0-5273 GCA_046756945.1 Rhodospirillales bacterium | reverse complement strand
GACACAACCTTACATTATATTTACACAACGGCCCACATAGAAAAATAGATCGGCGAACAACTATCTAACATCAATATATTCGTCCAGCCGCGCCCACCGCCCCCTCAGCGTTTGCGCCAGGCCTGGGTGCGGCGCGCGACGCCGCGGGTGAGCAGGAAATGGAGGAGGCGCATCCCCGCCGAGGTGTAGACGATCATCATGGCCATGGCGGCGGCCGAGGCGATCTCGCCGGCATCGTCCATGTTGATCACCGCCACCGAGGCGAGCTGGGTATCGGAGGAATAGAGGAAGATGACGGCCGAGACCGTGGTCATGGCGTTGACGAACAGATAGACGCTGATGTCCAGGATGGCGGGCACGCAGACGGGCACCGTGACCCGGGCGAAGGTCTTGTAAAAGGGCACCTTCAGCGACGAGGACACGGCCTCGAACTCCGCATCCATTTGCTTGAGCGCCGTCGCCGCGGTCAGGTGGCTCACCGTGTAGAAATGGGTGATGGTGCACATGACCAGGATTCCCATGGTCGCGTACATGAAGCCCAGGGGATTGTCCGGGTGGTTGAAGAAAAAGATGTAGGCGAGGCCGAGCACGATCCCCGGCACCGCCAGGGGGACCATGCACATCAACTGGATCAGGCTGCGGCCGTGCTCGAACCCCTTGCTCTTTTCCACCAGGTACGCCCCGGTGAAGATGACCGCGGTGCCGACGACGGCGGTCCACCCGGCCATTTGCAGGCTGTTGGCCATGGCCCCCCAACTGCCGCCGTCCCTGAGGTCGAAATCGTAGTTGTAGAGCGTCAGCGACAGGTTATACGGCCATAACTGGACCAGGGAGGCGTACTGGGCGACGGCGAGGATGCCGATGATGATGAAGGCGACGGCGCCGCAGAAGGCGAGCATGGCGAGGTCGAAACTCCGGTTCGGCTTCGGTTCGTAAGGCACGGCGCGGGCCGACAGCAGGGCCACCTGTTTGCCCTGGATGATGCGGTCGGCGACGAAGGCGAGCAGGGCGGGGGCGAGCAGCACCACGCCGACCACCGCCCCCATCTGGAAGTTCTGCTGGCCGACCACCTGTTTGTAGATATCCACCGCCAGCACGTTGTACTGGCCGCCGATGACCTTGGGCACGCCGAAGTCGGTGATGACCAGGGTGAAGACGACGAAACAGGCGCTGATCAGGCCGTACTTGGCCCCCGGCAGGGTGACGGTGAAGAAGGTCCTCAGCTTGCTCGTGCCCAGGGCCTCGGCGGCCTCGTACAGCCGGGCGTCGGACATCGACAGCGCCGTCAGGATGATGATCAGGGCGTGGGGAAAGGTCCAGAAGACCTCGCCCATGATGATGCCGATGGGCCCGTAAATGGATTCGCCCATCAGCAGCCCCTTGATCATGCCCTGGGCGCCGAACAGATAGCGCAGCGAAATCGCCGGCAGCAGCGACGGCGCCAGGATGGGAATCAGGGCGATGGCCTTGAACACGCCCTTGCCCGGAATGCAGCTGCGCGTCAGTCCGTAGGCGTAGCCGAAGGCCAGCGTAATGGTGATGACCATGCTGACCACGGAAATGGTCAGGCTGTTGTGGATCGAATAGAACAGGGCCGGCGTGGCGAAATACTCGGCGTAGTTGACCACTCCGACAAAGAGTCCGTCTTTGTCCTGGAAGCTCTTGGACAGGATGGCGTAAAGCGGGAACCCCACGGCCACCAGCATGTACGTGCCGATGACGACGAGGCCGGCCCGCATGGCCCAGTCCTCGCCGCCGACCTTGGGCCTTACCAGGGGCGCCTCGATGGCCAGTGCGTGCGGGCCGTCGGTCATGGGGGTTTCCGGCCTACGTGCCCGCGAAGACCCGGATCCGGTCTTCGGGGAAGGCGACGGTCAGGGTCCTGCCCGCTTCGATGCCCAGGTCGCGCACCAGGTTGACCGAAAAATCGGCCTGGAACCGGGTGTTCTCGGCTCCCTTGGCGGTCAGGCTGGCGCGGTAGAACGAGCCCAGGAATTCCAGGTCGGCGACCGTCGCCTCGAAGGCGTTGGCGGCGCCGGACTCGATGCCGCGGGTGACGATGTCCTCGGGCCTCAGGCACAGGGTCACCGCCGTGCCTTCGTCCAGCGCGTCCATGCCCTCGACGGCGGACAATTCCACGCCGTCGAGGCGCACCGTGCCGTCCCCGCCGGCCACCGCCGCCAGGAAGTTCATGGCGCCGATGAAATCGGCGACGAAGGGGTTCGCCGGGCGCCGGTAGATCTCGAGCGGCGTCCCCACCTGATCGATGACGCCCTCGTTCATGACCACGATGCGGTCGGCCATGGTCAGGGCCTCTTCCTGGTCATGGGTGACCATGATGGTGGTGACGCCAAGCTTGCGCTGGAGATCCTTGATCTCATGGCGCAGGCGCACGCGCACCTTGGCGTCGAGCGCGCTCAGCGGCTCGTCCAGCAGCAACAGTCCCGGCGACGTGGCCAGGGCGCGGGCCAGGGCGATGCGCTGCTGCTCGCCACCGGAAAGCTGGGCCGGGTACTTGCTGCCCTGGTCCGGCATGCCGACCAGCGCAAGCAGCGTGTCGACCCGGGCGCTGATGTCCGCCTTCTCCATCTTGCGGTTCTCCAGGCCGTAGGCGACGTTCTTGAAGACCGTGAGGTTGGGGAACAGCGCGTAGGACTGGAAGACGATGCCGAAATCCCGTTCCGTCGGCGGCAGGTTCGAGATATCCCGGCCCGCCTGCTCGATGCGCCCGCGGGTCTGGATATCCAGCCCCGCGATGGCCCGCAGCAACGTCGTCTTGCCGCACCCCGAAGGACCAAGAAAGCAGACGAATTCGCTTTCAAAGACCTCCATGCAGATGTCCTTGATAGCCGTGAATTCACCGAACTTCTTGGTGACGTTTTCGACCTTGAGATACGGGGCGCGCGCCTCGTTCATGGCAGCCTGTGGCTCCGTCCCTATGAAAATACCGTTTCTTATTGCGTCTTATTGCGTCGTATTGCGGCATGGAAAAATCCCCAGCCCGCCCCGCAAGGGGCCGACTGGGGATTCCAAAGGATCAGGCCCTGCCTGTCAACCGGGCGACGGGCCTACTTCTTTTTCGGCTCGGACTTCGAATCGTACCGTTTCTGCCATTCCTTGAGAATGCGAATGCGGTTCTTCGCCGCCCAGGCAAAGTCGTTCTTGATCATCTTGTCGAGGATTTTCGGCGGGAAGTTCTTGACCGGCTTGGCGACGCCGGGCATGGCCACCACCGCGTATTCCTCGTTGTAGATCTTGTTGGCCTTGAGGGTCACCGACCAGTCGGCCAACGCCCGCGCCGCCGCCAGGTTCTTGGTGTTGCGGACGATGCCGAAGGATTCCAGATCCCAGCCAACGCCCTCGGCCGGGGCGACGATCTCGAGGGGCGCGCCCTTGTTCTTCGACTTGGCGCCGCGATAGGCGAACGACACGCCGATGGGAATCTCGCCGGCCGCCGCCAGCTTGCACGGCTTGGACCCGGAATGGGTATAGCGCGCGATGTTCTGGTGCAGGGCGTCCATGAACTTCCAGCCGCCCTTCTCGCCCCACATCTGCAACCAGCTCGAGACATCGAGGAAGCCGGTGCCCGACGAGTTGGGATTGGGCATGATCACATGGCCCTTGTAGACGGGCTTCGTCAGGTCCTTCCACGAGCTCGGCAGGGGCAGGTTGTGCTTCTTCGCCTCCACGGTGTTGTAACAGATGGACGCGATCCAGGCCCTCTGGCCGACCCACAGCGGCGGTTTGTTGGAGGGGTCGACGTAGGATTGGTCCAGCTTGTCCATGCCCTTCGGGGCGTACGGCTGGAAATAGCCTTCGTTGGCCAGCAGCACGAGGCTGGTCGCCGCCAGGCCCCAAACGATGTCGGCCCTGGGGTTGGCCTTCTCGGCCAGCAGCTTGGCGGTGACGATGCCGGTGGAATCACGGACCCATTTGACATCGATGTCGGGATAGTCCTTTTCGAACTCTTTCTTGAACTTGGCCAGCTCGTCGGCCTCGATGGCGGTGTAGACCAAAAGCTGGGTTTTGGCCGTGGCGACGCCGCCGCCAATGCCAAGGGCGAATGCTCCCACGGCCAAGGCCGCCGCGAGCCGTGTCAACAGATTGGTTTGCATGAAATATGCCTCCATATCCCTGGTAAAGGATGCGCAGGGGAATACTTCACGCGGACTTTGGACACCCCCCCGGACATCCGGTTTTTTCTTGCCATAGGCAGGCACGCGACCGGTCCCGCACCCGCGCTGGCGATCATTGTTCCACAGAAATTATGGATTTGCCATACATGTTTACGGGCCGGATGCGCCGGCAGCCCGGGACGGCCGGACCGCGATCCCCTGGTCGCGGTCCGTCACCCGTGGTCGCCCGCAAACGGGGCCGGCCTTGACGCCCATGGGGGCGTTGGGCAAAGTCGCCCCGGTTGGAGGGGCGTCCATGCTGGCCGAGAGGCGGCGCAGTTTGATCCTCGATATCGTTGCCGAGCAGGGCTCGGTCTCGGTGACCGAGCTTTACCGGCGGCTCAAGGTGTCGCGCGAGACCATCCGCCGCGACATCACCCGCCTGGCGACGGAGAACCGCCTGTGCAAAACCCACGGCGGGGCGTTGTCCCTGGACTCCCGGGAGCCGGCCTTCGCCGAGCGCATGTCGGTCAACCTGCCGGGCAAGCGCGCCATCGGGCGGGTGGCCGCGGCCCTGGTGCCGGACGGCGCCTCGCTCATCATCGACGCCGGCACCACGGCGCTGTGCGTCGCCGAGGCCCTGGCGGGGCACCGCCAGCTCACCGTCTATACCAACGACGTCCACGTCGCCGGCCGGCTGGCCGGGCGCAACGACAACCGGGTCTTTATCCTGGGCGGCGAGCTTCAGGCCGCCGAAGGCGCCACCATGGGCCGCGACGCCACCGCCATGCTGGCCAACTATTTCGCCGATTTCGCCTTCGTCGGGGCGGGGGCGCTCACGTCGCATCCCTGGCTCATGGATTACTCCCGCGAGGCCGCCGAGATCAGGGCCCAGATGCTGGTCCTGGCCCGCACGCCGGTGCTCCTCGCCGACCACACCAAGTTCGACCGCATGGCGCCGGTGCGCGTCACCAATCTGGACAAGGTCACCCACCTGGTCGTCGACAGGGAACCTGAAGGCGCCATGGCCAGGGCCCTGGCCACCCTGTCGGCCGAATTGCTCATAGCCGGCCGGGATGAGGGCTGACAGGCGGAGCGCCGGACGGGCCCGGGCGGGCCGTACCGATCAAAGCCTCAGCGCACCTCGGCGCCCCGGCG
>JBHHXI010000168.1:0-5317 GCA_046756945.1 Rhodospirillales bacterium | reverse complement strand
TGCCGCCGACCTGCTGGAAGTAGGTGAACTGGGTCACCTCCATGCCGTCGCACCACACCTCCCAGCCCAGGCCCGAGGCGCCCAGCGTCGGGCTTTCCCAGTCGTCCTCGACGAAGCGGATGTCATGCAGCTCGGCGTCTATCCCCAGACGGTACAGGCTTTCCAGGTAGGTCTCCTGAACGTCGTCGGGCGACGGTTTGAGCAGCACCTGGAACTGGTAGTAGTGCTGGAGCCGGTTGGGGTTCTCGCCGTAGCGGCCGTCGGTGGGCCGGCGGGTCGGCTGGACATACGCCACTTTCCACGGCTCCGGCCCGAGGGCGCGCAGGATCGTCGCCGGGTGGAAGGTGCCGGCCCCGACCTCCATGTCATAGGGCTGCACGATGACGCAGTCCTTCCCCGCCCAGAAGGACTGGAGATCGAGGATCAGGGATTGAAAGGTGGGCTTGTTCGTGGGCGCACCGGCCATGGCGCAAAGACACCCGGTTTGTTGCGTGCAGCGGACGATACTGTCCGCCCTGGGACCGGTCAAGACGACCGCGCCGTCATCCCGGATAGGGGCACGCGTCGCGCCCGCAGGACACGGCGCCCCGGGCCGGCACGAAGGCCCCGCAGACCGTACATTCCACCATGTCCTCGACCTCCGCCGGAGAGGGGGTTGCGGCGGCGGCGCGCCCGCCGCGGCCGCTGCCGCGCGCGCCTTCCCTGGCGATGGCGTCGCGCCGCATCTGCATGCGCCCCAGCCACTTGTAGCCCTGCCAGATGATGATGACGACGGCCACGGTGAACAGAATTTTGGTGAGGCTGAACCCGAACATGGGGGCCTTTGTAGAGGGCGGTTCGCTATCCGGTCAACCCGGCGGACGCCTTAAAGTCCGAAGCGTCCCCACAGCAGCCGTTCCTCCACCGTGGCCAGGGCGCCCGCCACCCAGTCGCCGGCGTCCGGGGGCTCGCGCCAGCCCGCCGTAAAGCCGAAACGCCTCCGCCACCAGCGGCGCCCCTCGCCGACCGGGCGTAGTTTGACCCGCTCGCCGAAGCGCTCGCGCATGACCGTGCGCATGTCCCCGAGGCCGTCGATCAACCCCAGCTCCAGCGCCCGGCGCCCGGTCCAGAACTCGCCGCTGAACAGCTCCTTTTCCGGCGCCGCCAGCTTGGCGCCGCGGCGTTCGCGCACGATGCGCTCGAAGCTTTGGTGGATGTCGCGCTGGATGGTTTTCAGGCGTTCCACGTCGTCCGCCTTCTCGTGGAGGAAGGGATCGAGCATGGCCTTGTGCTCACCCGCCGTGTGCAGGCGGCGCTCTACGCCGATGCGCTCGAGCAGGCCGGTAAATCCGAATCCGGCGCTGATGACGCCGATGGAGCCGATGATGGAGCTCTCTTCGGCATAGATCTCGTCGCCGGCCAACGCCAGCCAGTAGCCGCCCGAGGCGGCCACGTCCTCGGCGAAGGTATAGACGGGCACCCCCTTCTCCTCGGCCAGCACGCGGATGCGCCGGGTGATGAGGGCCGCCTGCACCGGCGAGCCGCCGGGCGAGTTGATGGCCAGGGCCACCGCTTCGAGGCGGCGCATGCGGAAGGCGCGCTCGATGAAACGGGCGAGGCCGGCAAGGGTCAGGCCCCGGCGCACCGGGCCCAGTTGCCCGAGGATTCCGGCCAGGCGCAGGACAGCCACGACCGGCGGCGGGTCGCGAAACCGCCTGACGGGCACGAGCGCCCTCAGCCTGCCGATGGTGAACCCGGGAGACGCCATCCCGATACGCTCTCCTCCCGCCGATGTATACGTCTGTATACATCGCGCCCCGTTCGCCAAACGTCAAGGCGCCCGGCCCCTCGCGGAGCCTAGAGCCTTAGCCCCCTGGCGTCGCGCAGCACCGCCTCGGCCTCCGGCGTGAAGGCGCCGCCGGCTTCGTGCAGCACCAGGCCGGGCGCCAAACGGAGCGGCGCCGCCACCCCCTTGCGCGCCCGCACGATGACCCGTTTGGCCGGCGCCGCGTCCGCGCCCCGGGCCGGGCCCGGCCACAGGGGGAAGACGACGATCCCGCCCGCCCGCTCCCTGAGCGCCGCCAACACCGCGTCCAGGCGGTCGGCGCGGTGAATGAGCGTCACGCTGCCCTTGGGCCGGACCATCGCCACGCAGAACCGGAGCCAGTCCTCGATCCCCGCCGCGCCCTCGACCCGGGCCGCCCTTTTCGCGGCATCGGGGGGCGGATGGCCGCGGCCCGCCGGCAGATACGGGGGGTTGGCCATGACATGGTCGAAGGTCCTCGCGGCCAGCTGCGCCGGGGGCCGCAACAGGTCCCCGGCGATGAACTGCACCCGGCCGGCGAGGCCGTTGAGCCCGGCGTTGCCGAGGGCAAGGCGCACCAGATCGGGGGCGATCTCGACCCCGCGAACGCGCACGTCCGCCACGCGCGCCGCCAGACACAGCGCGGCGGCGCCGGTGCCGGCGCCGACATCGAGGACCGACTCGCCGGCGGCGGCGGGAACGGCGGCGGCAAGGAAGACCGGATCGATGGCCGCCCGGTAGCCTTCCGCCGGCTGGACGAGGCGCACCCGTCCGCCGAGCAGCGCGTCCTCGGCGACGGCGGGCGTCCCGGCCGGGCGATACGCGTCCGCCCTGTCGGCGCTCACGCGCGGTCCCCGCCGCCGATTTTCTCGGCCTCGGCCAGCACCCGCTTGGCCCGCGGAAGATCGGTATCGCGAACCATGATCCGGCGCGGGATGGCGGAGATGCTGCCCTCCATGACGCTGGTGTGGGTGTCGAGGACGACGGCTTCGATATCCTCGCCGCTGAGCGCCGCCGTCAGCCACGACAGCAGGACCGGATCGTTGGTCCGTATCAGCTCCACCATGGCGTCACCATCGGTTTACCCTTCATGTCGGCGCGCCCGTTTGCCGGAGCGCCGCGCGCCGTCGGGCCGGCGTTTTACCGGTTGCCGGGTCCCGTCTTATGCTCCAGACTGTTGCCCACGGCGTCAAGCCGGGCATCGAACAGGAAGGATAACCGACCGTGGGCGTCGTCGTAAGCCTGGAAGGCGAACGGTCACCGTCGCTGGCACCCCTCACGGCCCTGGTCGCCGACGACATGCGGGCGGTCAACGAGCTGATCGTCCAGCGCATGCATTCGCCGGTCGCCATGATCCCGCAACTGGCGGGACACATCGTCGCCGCCGGCGGCAAGCGCCTGCGCCCGCTGCTGACCCTGGCCTCGGCGCGCATGTGCGGCTATACGGGGCGCCGCCACATCTCCCTTGCCGCCAGCGTCGAGTTCATTCACACGGCGACCCTGCTGCACGACGACGTGGTCGATGAAAGCGACCTGCGCCGGGGCCTCGCGTCCGCCAACGCCGTCTGGGGCAACACGGCCAGCGTGCTGGTCGGCGATTTCCTGTTCAGCCGCTCGTTCGAGCTGATGGTGGAGGACGGCTCCCTGTCCGTTCTTTCGATCCTGTCCCGGGCCTCGTCCCTGATCGCCGAGGGCGAGGTGATGCAGTTGATCACCCAGAACGACACGGAGACCGGCGAGACCCAGTACCTGGAAGTGATCAAGGCGAAGACGGCCCAATTGTTCGCCGCGGCGTGCCGCATCGGCGCCATCATCGCCGCCCGCCCCAAGGTGGAAGAGGACGCCCTCGAGACCTTCGGCATGAACCTGGGCATCGCCTTCCAGCTCACCGACGACGTGCTCGACTATTCGGCCAAGCAGGCGGCGCTCGGCAAGACCGTCGGCGACGATTTCCGCGAAGGCAAGATCACCCTGCCCGTGGTCCTCGCCTTCCGCCGGGGCGACGAGGCGGAACGCGCCTTCTGGCGGCGCACCCTGGAGACCCTGGATCAGCGCCAGGGCGACCTGGAGCGGGCGGTGGACCTGATGGAAAAGCACAAGGCCCTGGCCGACACCGTGGAGCGCGCCCGCCATTACGGGGCCATCGCGCGGGACGGCCTCGGCATCTTCGACGACGGCCCCGAGAAAAGCGCCCTGGTCGAGATCATCGACTTCTGCATCGAGCGCACGTATTGAGGCCGGGGCCAAGGCCGCTGGCACCCTGACGCGTCAACTCCACGCACCACCTTGTCGTTTCCGCCCGGCGGCGCTATAAACGCGCCTCGCATCAGACCATGCGAAGACCGGTCGGAGTGTAGCTCAGCCTGGTAGAGCACCGTCTTCGGGAGGCGGGGGCCGGAGGTTCGAATCCTCTCACTCCGACCATTCTTCTTTCAATACAGTCAAACGGAAATTGGTTACGGGAAAAGCCGCCTGGCCGTGGCGACCGGCAGGAACAGGCGTTTCGGATGGGTCGGAAACCTCTGGAAGCCGAACTTTTCATAGAATGAGACGGCACCATCATCCTTCGCGTCAACGACGACGGCGTAGGCCGCCACGCTGCCGCCCGCTTCGATGATCCGTTTCAACGCGTCGATCAACAGCACCCCTCCCAGTCCCTGGCCCTGATAGGCGCTGCCGACCGCCAGCCGGCCAATCAATGCGGCCGGAATTACGGGATAGTGCGGCAGTTTTTTTGCCTGCTCCTGCGGCAGGTCGCCGATGTCTATTCCCGTGTTGCTGACGCTGTAATACCCCGCGATGGCGCCTGGCTCGTCCCCCACGAGGACGAATACACGGGCGACGTTTCTTCTTTCGTCCTGTGTGGCGCGGTTCTTCAGGTATGCATCGAGGCCGGAATTGCCGCATGAGAAAGCCGCCCGGTCGTGATGCGGGCCGAGCGGCTCGATGACGGCGGATGCCGTCCTGGCCTTCTTCATCCAACGAGCTTTTTATGCCGTGCCGCGGCAGCCTTCAATGCATCATCGGGTGCGGGCGGATCGGAGAGGGCCGCCAGGAAAACGGCACGATCCCCGGCCGCAAGATGCATGCGCTCCGCGTCCTCGATCGCCTTTTGCGCGGCATTAAAGGCGCTGTTGACGACGAAGTCGGAAAGGCTGCGGCCGGTCACCTCCGCGGCGCGCTCCAGGGTGCGTTTCACGTCCTCCGAAACCCGGACATGGACCCGTTCATCCTTATGACGGCGCCGACGTGTCGCAACACCAGGGTCTTCCGTTTCATCCATATCGTCACTCCCGGTCAGAGAGCAGAACCTTCACGGTCAGATCGCGGGGAAGGGGTTTGAAATATGTACGCCTTTTCGGCGTACATATCAAGCATTTTTGTACGTCGTTCAGGCGTACACTCAATACGCCAACATAAACAATGCGTTACCTGATACGACCGCAAAAAAATAGCTTGCCGTCACCTGCGCGTCCGGCGTCTCGGCGTTTTGGCAGGATAGTCGCCCTCCCGCGCCGGCGGCGCGTCATCCCC
>JBHHXI010000167.1:0-5370 GCA_046756945.1 Rhodospirillales bacterium | reverse complement strand
GTCGTCGGCGACGTCGGCAAGGCGGGCGTCGCCATCGATTCCGTCGAGGACATGAAAATCCTCTTCGACGGCATCCCGCTCGATCGGATGAGCGTTTCCATGACCATGAGCGGCGCCGTCCTGCCGGTGTTGGCCGGCTACATCGTCGCCGCCGAGGAACAGGGGGTGGGCCAGGAAAAGCTGTCGGGAACCATCCAGAACGACATCCTCAAGGAGTTCATGGTCCGCAACACGTACATCTACCCGCCCGAACCCAGCATGCGCATCGTCGCCGACATCATCGAGCACACGGCCAGGCACATGCCCCGGTTCAACTCGGTCTCCATTTCCGGCTACCACATGCAGGAGGCCGGCGCCACCGCCGTGCAGGAACTGGCCTTCACCCTCGCCGACGGGCTGGAGTACGTGCGCGCCGCGCTGGGCAAGGGACTGGCCGTCGACGAGTTCGCGCCGCGCCTGAGCTTCTTCTTCGCCATCGGCATGAACTTCTTCATGGAAGTGGCAAAGCTGCGCGCGGCGCGGCTGTTGTGGTCGGAACTCATGCAGCAGTTCGAGCCGGCCGACCCGCGGTCCTTGATGTTGCGCACCCACTGCCAGACCTCGGGCGTGTCGCTGACCGAGAAGGACCCCTATAACAACGTCGTCCGCACCGCCGTCGAGGCCCTGGCCGCGGTCCTCGGCGGCACCCAGAGCCTGCATACCAACGCCTTCGACGAGGCCATCGCCCTGCCGACCCCGGTCTCGGCGCGCATCGCGCGCAACACGCAGCTTATCCTCGCCGAGGAGACGGGGATCACCAACGTCGTCGACCCCCTAGGGGGCAGTTACTACGTCGAAAGCCTGACCGACGCCCTTGCCGGCAAGGCGCGCGAGCTGATCGCCGAGGTGGAGGACCTGGGCGGCATGACGAAAGCGGTGGAGGCGGGCATGCCCAAGCAGCGCATCGAGGCGGCGGCGGCGCGCAAGCAGGCGCGCATCGACCGCGGCGAGGAAGGGGTGGTCGGCGTCAACCGCTACCGGCTGGAAAAGGAGGACGACGTCGATACCCTGGAAGTGGACAACGCCTCCGTCCGCGAGACCCAGGTGGCGCGCCTGAAGAAGGTCCGCGAGAGCCGCGACGGGACCGCGTGCGGCCGGGCACTGGAGGCGTTGAGCGAGGGCGCCGCCTCGGGCGCGGGGAACCTGCTGGAGTTGTCCATCGCCGCGGTGCGGGCGCGGGCCACGGTCGGCGAGGTCTCGGACGCCCTGGCCAAGGTCTTCTCGCGCCACCGCGCCCAGATCCGTCCCATCGCCGGCGTCTACGGCGCGGCCTGCGCCGGCGACGAGACCTTCGAGGCGGTGCGCCAGCGCCTGGACGCCTTCGTCCGCGAGGAAGGGCGCCCGCCCCGCATCCTGGTGGTCAAGGTCGGCCAGGACGGTCACGACCGCGGCGCCAAGGTCATCGCCACGGCGTTTGCCGATATCGGCTTCGACGTCGACCTGGGGCCGCTGTTCCAGACCCCCGAAGAAGCCGCCCAGGAGGCCGTCGAGAACGATGTCCATGTCATCGGCGTATCGACCCAGGCCGGGGCCCACAAGACCCTGGTGCCGGCGTTGATCCGGGAACTGGCGGCCGCCGGCGCCGGCGATATCGCCGTCATCTGCGGCGGCGTCATTCCGGCCAGGGATTACGATTTCCTGTTCGAGACGGGGGTATCCGCCATCTACGGGCCCGGCACCCACATCCCGACGGCGGCCGCCGAGGTGATGGACATCATCCGCAAACGCCGAAAGGCCGCCTGAGGCTTTCCCGACACAGGCCGCCGACCGATTGCGCCGGTGGCCGCGACGGTGCGATGCGGCCGTTCGCCGCTGAACGGTTTTGCGGCGCTCAGGTGTGGGCGCCGGCCAGCCGCTTCGGCAGGTCCTGCCAGTTCTCGCCCGCCGCCATGACGCAGCTGAGGCCGTTGGGCTGGGTCAGGATGATGGTGAAACTGCCCGACGGCGAGGCCAGGACCTCGATCACGCTGCCGTTGCTCGCCAGGCCGATGGAGACGGGCGCCTCGGAGTAGGTCTTTTCCAGGTTGGCGACGACGGCGCGGCGTTCGCCGCAGACGGTTTGCGCCTGCGCCGGCGATGAAAAAGCGCTCCAGCCGATGAGCAGGGCGCCGGAAACGGCAATCACGTATCGCACAACGACTCCACTTTTCACGTTTGGCCCGACAGACCGGCGATGGTGCCACAACGCCCGCACCCGCACCACGGCCCAGGCGTATACCCCGGGCCCTCAAACGCATAGGGAATCCATGCAAACGTATGGCGCGCGGACAACGGAGGATTTCCGGCGGGACGGTCCGGATCACCGCCCCATGAGAAATACCGCTCGGGCGGGGCGCAACGGTCCGGTGGGCAAGCCCGGATGGGCTTGCGTCAGACGGGAAGTCGGATCGACTCCGGGAGGGAGGTCAGATCTTGGCGCCAGCCAGGCGCTTCGGCAGATCTTCCCAGCTTTCGCCCGCCGCCATCACGCAGCTGAGACCATTCGGCCGCGTCAGGATGATGGTGAAGGTGCCCGTCGGCGAGGCCAGAATCTCGATCACGGCCCCGTTGCTCGCCAGACCCATGGAGACGGGTGTCTCGGAGTACGTTTTTTCCAGGCTCGCCACGACTGTACTGCGTTCGCCGCACATGGTCTGGGCCTGCGCCGAGGATGAAAAGGCGCCCCAACCGATGAGCAGAGCGCCGAATATGGCAGTCAGGTATCGAACCATAATACGCTCCTTCCACGTCAACTCGCCCCCCGCCGCATTTCGGATGCGAAACATCCGTAGAAATCTTATTTGCGCCATCAAAGCCAATAGCCTACTTCGACGGCCATAGTACTGTAGCCAGTCAAAGTGTGCCCGTCAAATAAAAAATATAGAGTTGTTGTTTATATTATTAGTTTGTTTATATAAATTAACAACTGATTAACAATACGTAAAATTTTAGTAAACTTCCTTTGTCATGTATTGTCTGACCGTATGAATTTTCCACAGGGCCCACACGGTTCGGGCGTCCCGGTGACGGATCGCCGCTCCCGGGGGGTGTCTCCCGGTCATTGGGACCGCGTCGGGCGCCCCTGCCGCGCCGGGGGCGTCCCCCGCTCATCGGAACCACGGGGGCGCCCGCGCCAGCCCCGGGGGACGGGGCCGCGGGGGGCGCCGGCACCCCGCCGACTGTCGCAAGCACCGGCGCGGGCGGGGCTGCGGGCCTTCTTTCCGCGGTCGGCGGCGGCCGGGACAAGGGCGGGCGCCGGCGCACCCGCTCACACCCGCACCCGGCCGGATAATTAATCTGAATACAGTTTATTATGGTGGCAGCGGCTGAATCCGCCTGGGCACCTGCGGAGATTCATGTATTAACTGATTTACAGTTTATTCACACAAACGTCATAAATATTCTTTTTATATTAATAGGTTATGGTCCGTCCACAGGCGGAATATCATTCAAAATGCGGGGAGATTCGACGGCGCGCCGGCCCGCATTCTGCCGACCGGGTCGACGCGGATATTTCACGGCGGCATCCGACCGGGCCGCGGGGGCGTCCCCCGCATAACGTCACCGGGGGGGACACCCCCCTTGTCCCCCCGGGGCACGGGGGCCTTTCCCGGCGCCAGGGGACGGCCGAAGAACCTGTTGCACACCGGCGGGCTTTATATGACCATGTTCCCATGCTCACCCATCCGGACATCTGGCGCGCCATCGACCGTCTGGCCAGGGAATACGGCTTTTCCGCGTCGGGACTGGCGCGGCGGGCGGGCCTGGATCCGACCACGTTCAACAAGAGCAAGCGCACGACGCGGAACGGCAGGCGGCGCTGGCCGAGCACCGAAAGCATCGCCAAGATCCTGGCGGCGACGGGGGCCGGCCTGGAGGAGTTCGTCTCCTACGTCGGCGACGGCGGCGGCTCCGGGATTTCCCGGACCATCCCGTTGATCGGTTTCCCCCAGGCGGCAACGGCGGGCTGCTTCGACGACGCCGGCCATCCCATCGGCGCCGCCTGGGACGAGATCGCCTTCCCGGCCCTCGGCGACCCCCATTCCTACGCCTTGGAAATCAGCGGCGACGGCATGGAGCCGGTGTACCGCGACGGCGACACGGTGGTCGTTTCGCCCCGGGCCAACATCCGCCGCGGCGACCGCGTGGTGATCAGGACCGGGAGCGGCGCGGTGACGGCCGGCGTGTTGCGCCGCCGTTCGGCCCGCAGGATCGACGTCGGATCCTTCAGTCCGCGGCTCGAGGGCCGCACCCTCCCGGTCGACGACGTTCAGTGGATGGCCCGCATCGTGTGGGCCAGCCAGTAAGGACCCCGTTTCCGCGAAACCGTCGGGCGGCACAGCGGGCGGGCGGCCGCCCCGGCGCCCCCGGTTGGCGGGCCGGCGGGGCGCGTATATGCTGTCGGCGGCCGCCGAGCGAACCGGCGGAGATGGGCAATGGCGAAGGCGATGGTTGGCCGCGTGCGGGCCTATGTGGACGGGCGCTGGCAGGACGGCAGCCCCCGGGTGCTGGGGCCGCACAGCCATGCCGTCTGGTTGTCGTCGGTCGTGTTCGACGGCGCCAGGGCTTTCGACGGCGTGGCGCCGGACCTGGACCGCCATTGTGCCCGCGTGGTCGCCTCGGCCCGCGTCCTGGGCCTCGCCCCGAGGCTCGACGGACCCCGGATCACGGCGCTGGCGTGGCAGGGAATACGCCAGTTTCCCGAGGACGCCGAGCTTTACATCTGCCCCATGTTCTATGCCGAAGACGGCTTCATCATGCCCGATCCGGAGAGCACGCGCTTCGTGCTGACGGTCTATGAATCGGCGCTGCCCGCGGCCGACGGGTTCAGCGCCTGTCTGTCGAGCTACCGCCGGCCGGCGCCGGACATGGCGCCGACCGGGGCCAAGGCGTCATGCCTTTACCCCAACGTGGCGCGCTCGGTGGCGGAGGCCGGGGAAAAGGGCTTCGATACCGCCGTCGTCCTCGACCCCGACGGCAACGTCGCCGAATTCGCCTATGCCAACCTGTTCATGGTCCGCGACGGCGTCGCCCACACCCCCGCGCCCAACGGCACCTTCCTCGACGGCATCACCCGCCAGCGGGTCATCGCGCTGCTGCGCGAGGCCGGTCTCACGGTCCACGAAAGGACCATCGCCTTCGAAGACCTGCTCGACGCCGACGAGCTGTTCGGCACCGGCAACTATTACAAGGTGGCGCCGTGTGTCCGCCTCGAGGACCGGGACCTCGAGGCCGGCCCGGTGTACCGCCGGGCGCGCGAGCTCTATTTCGCCTTCGCCCGCCGCGGCTGAAAGGGGCGTCGCCCCTTTCGATCCCAACCAAGGGCCATCAGCCCTTGGAACCCGATAATCG
>JBHHXI010000166.1:0-5394 GCA_046756945.1 Rhodospirillales bacterium | reverse complement strand
GCCTGTCAACGTGGCGGGCCGGGGCCGTTCCGGCGGGCGTTCCTTTCCGGGCCGCCCAGCACACCTCTAAAACGGAAATACCCCGATGAAAATGGTGGGCGCGGCTGAGATTGAACCAGCGACCCCTGCGATGTCAACGCCGTGCTCTCCCGCTGAGCTACGCGCCCTCACGCGGCCGGCGGGCGGGCGACGGGGCGGCCGGGCACGGGGCCGCTACGCCGGACCTCCGGCCGTCGCGAGGCCCCCGGCGTCAGGTGGCCTCCGCCGTCTCCCCCTCGGCGATGAAGGCGGCAACCTCGATCGCCTTGGGGTCCATGATGCAGGCTTCCCGGCACAGGGCGCATCCCGTGCAAATCTGTTCGTTGATGACGGGCCTGAGACCGTCCTCCCATGCGAGGGCCCCGGGCACCGGGCACGAATGTGCGCAGGCGCCGCATTCCGGGCCCGAATACGGCAGGCACGTGTTGCGGTCGATCCGCACGCCGGCCACCCTGGGCGGCGCGGGCGGCGTTCCCTCGCCGTGCTCCGGAAGCATCAGGGCGTCCGGCTCACAGGCCGTCACGCAGGGCCAGTCGCCGCACATGCGGCACCCCCGGTTGAGCAGGTCCATGGCCGGGGTGTCCGCCACCCGGGCCCCCAGGCGCGCCGGCAGCCCGAACAGCACGCCGTGGGGGCAGGCCTCGATACACTTGTCGCACCGGGTGCAGCGCAGCAGGAAGTCCAGCTCGTCGGCGGCGAAGGGCGGACGAATCCAGCCGTCGGCCTGCCAGGCGATCTTCTCGACGACCAGCCGGGACGTGATCTGCGCCGCTTTCCGCGCTCCCGCCTTGAAGAAGTCCCGGCGTTTCATCATGGCCTCATGATCCCGGCGTCTTTTTCTTTCCCGCATGGGCGCTGCGGATCTTGCCGGTCATCGAGCGCCGGCGCTGGATCAGGCTGACCGTCACCAGCGCGATCAGCGCCACGCCCACGGCGATGCCGATGGGGCCGATAAGGGGTGGGCCGCCGATACGCAGCGGGAACTCGACGACGTGGGGCTGGCCGCCCGCCTGGAACTCGGCGGTGATGATGTAGTCCCCCGCCCGGTTGAACAGATATCTCTGGCGGAAGACATTGTCGTCCGGCGGCTGAAGGCCGAGGGTCGCGGCGTCGGCGCCGATGCCCAGCGACGAAAGCCAGGAATCGCCGCGCGCCGTGAAGGCGACCTTGCCCTGGAAGGGCGTTCCGTCATCGACGCGTGTGGCGTAGAGGTTGATCCTTCCCGGCTCTCCCGGCCGCGGGAAGGCGGGGAAGACCATGTAGGTCACGATATAGTCGCCGATCCGGGTCTCTCCCTGGACGCTGGGCGGCGTGTTGGAGTCCTCGTTCAGGCTGTAGCCGGGCCGCCCCAGCACATGGTGGGCCGCCGCGAAATCCACGGGCAACAGCCACAGGGCCGTCGTCAAAAGCGCCAGCGGGATGGTGAACACGGTCCTCGGCATCGCTCAGGCCCTCGGTTGCGCGACCGTTTCCCGTGTACGGTCGACGATCCAGATCGGCTTGCTCGGGTGTGGGCAGACCTCCACGCACAGCCCGCATCCGACGCAGCCCTGCCTGATCGCGGGCCGGTACTGATTCCACATCTTGAAGCCGATGGCTTTCCCGCCCAGGGGACAGATGCTGACGCAGGCGCCGCACACGCCGCGATCCACCCAGGGGTAACAGGCCGTACGATCGATCTCGGCAACGCCCATGTCGATTCTGTCCAGGGGCGTAACGGTGAGCGCCCCGGTGGGGCAGACATCCATGCATTTGTTGCACAGGATGCAGCCCCTTTCCTCGGCATCGACATACGGCGTATTGACCTCGCCGCCGCCGTCGCGGGCGTGGAATCGGATGCAACGGGGCGGACATACCTCGCCGCACAGGCCGCAACCGATACACGCCGCCACGAACGCCGCATCGTCCTTGAGCGCGCCGGGCGGGCGCAGGCGGTTGCGCCCGGGCGCCGCGCGCCCCGGCGTCATCAGGGACGAAACACCATAGGGGATAGCGCCGGCGGCGACGATCGCGGCGCCCGCGGCAAGGTCCCGCAGGAACCCCCGGCGTTTCATCAGGCCGCCTCCTTGCGCCTGGGCTCCGGCGGGGCACAATACTGCCGGCCCAGATGTCCCGGTCCCTGCGCCGGAACGTCGGTCGGCCGGACGACGAAGGTCAGGGCATCGGTCGGGCAGATCGCGATACAGGCCGCGCAGTTGGTGCATTCCTGCCCGAAGCCGTCGCGCAGGGGATCAAGGCCGAATTCGCAGATCGCGTTGCACTTGGCGCAGTCGTTGCAGTTCTCCACGATCCGGCGGATGCGCACCAGCCGGTAGCGGCCGAGCAGGGAATAGAGCGCGCCGCCCGGGCACAGGTAGCGGCAGAAGCCGCGGCGCGCCACCAGCAGATCGAAGAGCAGGGTTCCCAGGAAGAACACCGTGCCGGCGCCGAAGCCGCCGAGCGCGATCACATAGTACGATTCGCGGCCGACGATGGCGGGTGGATAAACCGCCGCAACCAGTACCGAACCGGTCACCGCCGACAGGATCAACCCGGCCCCCAACACCACGTATTTGATGCGCCGGTCGAAGTGGCGGTTGCCGAGTTTCAGGCCGGCCCAGCCCAGCCAGGAGGCAAGATTGTTATTGAGTTCATAGAGAAAGTTCGCCGGGCACAGCCAACCGCAGAAAATGCGCCCGAAGGCCGCGGTGATGGCGACGGGAATGAGCGCGGTGAGCACGAACGGCCAATAAAACGTCAGCCCCGCCGCCATCTGGCCCAGCGCGGCCAGCGGATCCGACAGCTTCAGGCCCCAGAAGGTTCCCGACCAGGTGTTGCCCTTGACCGCGTCCAGGTCCTCGGCCGGATCGTCGGTGAAGGGCGAGGTGAGCGCCTCCATGACGTCGTAGAGCCGTTGTTCCGACGGCGCCAGCAGGTCATAGGCGTGAGCGGCGACAAAGGTCTGATAGACATGCACGAACGGCAGCACCACGATCATCGCGAAGACGAGGCTCAGCGTGACCCAGCGCAGCTTGTTCAAGTGACGCCAGAGGAAAAACGGTTTGTCGTGCTGCGCGCTCATGTGCTTCCGCCGCCCGGGCGCTCACCCATGGCTGGGGATAACGCGGATCGCCTGGGGCATCTGGATGCAGGAGCGCTCGCACAGGCCGCACCCGATGCATTTGTCGGTGACATGGGGCTGCTCCAGCCTGCCGACGGTGATGGCGACATCCGGTAGCGGGCAGGCCCGGTAGCAGACGCCGCAGGTCTTGCCCTGGTACGACAGGCACAGGCTTTCATCGACCCGGGCGTGTCCCATCCTGACCCCGTCGAGGATGGCCTGCAACTCGCGCTTGATCGGCTGGATGGCGCCGGTCGGGCAGACGTCGCCGCATTTCATGCACAGGATGCAGCCCTTTTCACGCGGGATGAGGTAGGGCGTGTCGATTGAGTCCAGGCCGTTTTCCAGGCCGAAATACTTGATACAGCGGTTGGGGCAGATCTCGCCGCACTGGCCGCAATTGATGCAGCGGCCCAGGAACGCGTCTTCCGGGAGCGCCCCTGGCGGGCGCAGGTAGCGCAGGCCGGGACGGTTGCGCGCCGGGCGGGCGGCCGCGGGCGTCAGCGCCGCCACGGCGCCCGCGGCCAGTGCCATGAGAAAGTTTCTGCGTTCCATGGGGCTACATCGGTCCTTGGGCATCGGGCGGGACAGGCCCCGCCCGTGCGTGATGTACACCTATATCTTCTCGATCCGGCAGGCGCTTTTCTTGAAGTCCACCTGTCCGGAGACGGGATCCCAGACCCGGCTGGTGGTGGCGTTGGCCAGCCATTTGTTTTTCTTCGGATCGGCGCTGTCGGCCACCGAGAGGTTCCACGGCCCGAACATGTAGCCGCGCGGCACGTTGTTGCGCGCCGGCTTCACCAGGGAGTTGGTGCCGACCTGGGCACGCGCTTCGAGGGAGCCGCGCCGCGTCACCACGCGCACCTTGTCGCCGTCCTTGATGCCGAGATCCTTGGCGTCGTCGGCATGCATCTCGACGTACATTTCCGGGACCAGCCGGCGCGTGGTGGGGCTGCGGTTGGACTTCGCCGTGTGGAAGTGCTCGTACACCACGCCCAGTCCGAACCAATAGGGGAACTTGTCCTTGGGCACATCCTGCCAGCGCTTGCCGCGATGTCCTTCATCCGGCATGTCGGGCGTCAGGCCCTTGTCGCGCGCCGCCTTCATGAGGTCCATGTGGTCGATGGTGTAATAGTTTTTCTTCTTGCCGAACCGCATCAGCTTCCTGGTCCATTTCTCCCGCCCGGCATAGTCCTGGCCGACGAATTTCATATGCACCTTGCCGTCCTTGGTGCGGAAGTAGCCATAGGGGCGGTTCTTCCAGGCGGGACCCTCCTGCAGCATGTAGCGGCGCTTGGTGCCGCCGTTCTGGGCGATCTGATAGGTCGGCGCCGGCCACTGGATGCCGCGCAGTTCCACAAGCTGTTCGTAGGGCGATTTCTTGTCCAGTTTCTCCACTTCCAGGATGCCGGTCAGGTCCGTGTCCGTGCCGACGGACGCCTTGACGATATCGCGGAAGATTTCCTCGGCATCGTAGAAGCCGTCCGCCTTGCGCTTGTAGGGCAGGACGCTCTCCATATCGAGTCCCAAAAGCGTGCCGATCCCCTTCGCCTTGTCGATGACCATGTCCATGTCCGGACGGCATCCCTTGGGCGGCTCGGCGGCCTTTTGGCACATGTTGAGGCGCCGCTCCGAGCTGATATAGACGCCCGCGACCTCGCCCCACGTCGCGGCCGGGAAGATCACGTCCGCGTACAGATTGTTGGGCGCGTGGCGGTAGATCTCCTGCACCACGTTGAAGGTCTTGCTGATCGCCGGGCGCACCAGGTTGTACTGGTCGGGCAGGTCGATATGGGTGGCGTAGACGAAGAAGAACGCCTTGACCTCGCCCTTGAGCGCGCGCTCCATCATGCCCACCGCATAGCCCGGGTTCTTGGAGTTCATGGCGCTGATCAGGTTCTTCTCCGGGACGCGCCAGGACTTGGCCATTTTCCGGCGGTGCGCCGCGTTCTTCAGCGGCATGTTGAAGGGCAGCCGCCCGGTGAGCCCGCCGGTGAACCGCTCGCCCATGGCGTTGGGCTGGCCGGTCATGGAGAAGGGGCCGCAGCCGGGCTTGGCCAGATTGCCGGTCAGGGTCAGCAGATTGATGATCGAGATGACGTTGTGCTGGCCGTGGATATGCTGGTTGTAGCCGATGCCCCACATGATGATGACGCCGCCGTAGCCGCCCTTCTGTGTGCCCTTGGCGCGGGCCAGGCGCTTGCGGGTGGCGTCGGCGAACATGCCGGCGATCCTGCGGATGAGTGCGGGCGAGA
>JBHHXI010000165.1:0-5462 GCA_046756945.1 Rhodospirillales bacterium | reverse complement strand
CGGATCCGGCGTCGGACACCGCCGGGGAGGACGAGGGAGCTGGCGAGGCGCCATCGGCCGTGGGCCATGTCAGCGGGTTGCCGCGACTGTCACAAAGCCTCGAGGAGTGCCAGGCCCTGGCGCGCGAGGTGGTGCAGGCGGATTCGAAATCGCGCGAGACCCTGTATCTCGCCATCGAGAGCGCCTATGCCTTCTACTTCGAGTGCGAGGCCGATCCCGAGGCCTATGCGGAATTACGCACCGCCGCGGGAATCGGCCTGCAGACCCGCGCCCCCTTCACCCCGATCGTGAAGCTCGTTTTCGGCGTCGACTACGACAAGACGCGCCTGTCGGAATACGCCACCGCGCTGTGCTACGCCCATCGCAACAACCGGACCGCGGAAACCGTCAAGAGCTTCATCGAATCCCAGGAAGGCGGCATCAAGGGCTGCGTCAAGGCCGAACGCGCCGCCCGGCGTGCCGAGAAAGGGGCCCGGCGCGACGATCTGGAGGTGGCGAGGGGCATCCTGCGCCAGATACCCGCCATCGGCCGCATTCCGGACACCAAACCCGGCAAGGCCGAGTTCGTGGTGATGCTGGGCCGTCGCGCCATGGACGACGACGGTACCATCAACGTGCTCAGGGTGCTCGACGAAAAGCGCTCGGCCGTGGAGGCCATCGTCAAACGCACGGCGAAGACGATCGCCAAGGAGCTGGCCGGCGCCGGCGCATCCTGATCCGCCGTCACGCTATTTCGAATCCGAAATAATTCCGGTCCCGGAACGGCCGCGCGCCGGCACGGGGAGGTCAAAGGGGCGTTGCCCCTTTTTATCCCCACCAAGGGGCGCCGGCCCGTGGAACCCGACTAATGGGGTCCAGGGGGTTTAAACCCCTGGCGGGGGGTGTGGGGGGCGGAGCCCCCCCATGGCCGTAAGGCCACCGGCCCGACGCGCAGTTAAGGACGCGGGCGCCGGATCATCGGGCCCAGGTCCCGGCCGGCGAAGATGTGCATGTGGAAGTGGGGCACCTCCTGGTGGGCATCGCGTCCGTGGTTGGCGAGGATTCTGTACCCGTTCCCGACCACGTCCAGCTGCCGCGCCACGGCGCCGACGGCGCGGAAGAATCCCGCGACCTCGGCATTGGAGGCGTTGGCGGTGAAATCGTCCATGGACACGTACTCCCCCTTGGGAAGCACCAGCACGTGCACCGGCGACTGGGGGTTGATGTCGTCGAACGCGATCGCGAATTCGTCCTCGTAGATCGTCTCACACGGAATTTCGCCACGCAGGATCTTGGCGAACACGTTGTCGGTATCATAAGCCATGGGTGAATTTCCCTCTCACGGTTCGGATCGCGTTTTTTTCTCGGCCAGGCCCGAGGTGCCCTCGCGGCGCTGGAGCTCGGCCCACACGTCGGCCGGTTCGATTCCCGCCTCGGCCCACAGCACTAAAAGGTGGTACAGCAGATCGGCGCTTTCGCCGGTCACTTCGGCCGGGGACTGTTGAAGCGCCGCCACGATCGTCTCCACCGCCTCTTCGCCGAACTTCTGGGTGATGGCGCCGATTCCGTCGGCGAACAGCCCCGCCGTGTACGACTGGTCGACGTCGCCGCCGCGGCGGCTCCTGATGACCTCGAACAGGCGCTCGAGGACGGCGCTGTCGGCAGGCTTGTCCGCCATCCGGGTTCACTCCTTAAGATTCGTCGCGTATGGGCACGCCGGCCGCCTTCATGTGGGCCTTGGCCTGGCTAATCGTATAGGTGCCGAAATGAAAGATCGAGGCCGCCAGAACGGCGGACGCGTGGCCGGCGACGATGCCCTCCACCAGATGGTCCAGCGTGCCGACGCCGCCCGAGGCGATCACCGGCACGGTCACGGCGGCGGCGACGGCGGCGGTGAGCGGGATATCGAACCCCAATTTGGTGCCGTCCCGGTCCATCGACGTGAGCAGGATTTCGCCGGACCCGTATTCGGCCATGCGCCTGGCCCATTGCACGGCGTCGAGCCCGGAGGGCCTGCGGCCGCCGTGGGTGTAGACCTCGAACCGGCCCGCGGTGGCCGTCTTGGCGTCGATGGAAACGACGATGCACTGGCTGCCGAACTTCTCGGCCGCCCGGCGCACGAATTCCGGCTCCTTCACCGCCGCCGTGTTGATCGAGACCTTGTCGGCGCCGGCCAGGAGCAGCTTGCGGATATCGTCGGTGGTGCGCACGCCGCCGCCCACGGTCAAGGGCATGAAACACTGTTCGGCGGTGTGCCCGACCACGTCGAAAATGGTGTCCCGGTCCTCGTGGCTGGCCGTGATGTCGAGAAAGCACAGCTCGTCCGCCCCTTCGCGGTCATAGATACGGGCCTGCTCCACCGGGTCGCCCGCGTCCACCAGGTCGACGAAGTTCACGCCCTTGACGACGCGGCCCCGGTCCACGTCCAGGCACGGAATGATCCTCGCCTTCAGCATCTCCCTATGCCCTTAAGCCGGCTCACGAGGGCGCCCCCCTGAGAAGCGCCGCCGCCGCCGCCGGGTCGATCTGGCCGTCGTAGATGGCGCGGCCGCTGATGACGCCTTCCAGCGCGCCCTCCGCGGTCTCTTTCAGTTCGCGCAATTCCGCCATCGACGACACGCCGCCGGCGGCGATGACCGGTGTCGAGACGGCGCCGGCGAGCACCAGGGCGGCCCCGATGTCGAGGCCCTCCATGACGCCGTCCCGGTCGATATCGGTGTAGATGATGGCGGCGACGCCGGCGTCCTCGAACTCGAGCGCCAGGTCCAGGGCCTTCATCTCGGAGACCTCGGCCCAGCCCTCGACGGCCACGAAGCCGTCGGCGGCGTCGATCCCCACGGCCACCCGGCCCGGATGCCGGTGGCAGGCCTCCTTTACCAGATCCGGATCGTGCAGCGCCGCGGTGCCCAGGATGACCCGCCGCACGCCGCTGTTCAGCCAGTGGGCCACCGTCTCCAGGTGGCGAATGCCGCCGCCGAGCTGCACCGGGATATCCACGGCCTCCAGGATGGAGAGGACGGCGTCCGTGTTGACCGGGCGGCCGAGGATGGCGCCGTCCAGATCGACCACATGCAGCCATTCGCATCCGGAGTCCATGAAGATGCGGGCCTGGGCCGCGGGATCGGTGTTGAAAACGGTGGCCTGGCTCATGTCGCCGCGCACCAGCCGCACGCATTGGCCTTCCTTGAGATCGATGGCGGGAAAGAATATCATTTCGATGCCGATACTATCCGCACCCGTTCCTTACGGGCGCCATTTCAGGAAATTGGTGATCAGGCGCAGCCCCGTGGCCTGGCTTTTCTCCGGGTGGAACTGGGTTCCGACCATGTTGTCGCGCCCGATCACGGCGGTAACCGGGCCTCCGTACTCGACGGTGGCCAGCACGTGGTCCGCATCGGCGCAGGCGAAGCCGTACGAATGCACGAAGTAGGCGTGCGAACCGGCGGCAAGGCCTTCGAAGACCGCATGGCCGGGCTCCGTCAGGCACAGCTCGTTCCAGCCCATGTGCGGAATCTTGAGGGACGGGTCGGCCGGCTCCAGGGCCACGACCTCGCCGGGGATCCATCCCAGGCCCGCGTGCTCACCGTGTTCGCGCCCGGTGGCGGCCATAAGCTGCATGCCGACGCAGATGCCGAGGAACGGCCTGGCCTGCCCGACCACCGCCCTTTCCAGGGCGTCGACCATGCCGGGAAGGGCCTCCAGGCCCTGCTTGCAGTCGGCGAAGGCGCCGACGCCGGGCAGCACCACGTGGCTCGCCCTCGCGACATCGTCGGCGCGGGCGGTGACGTCCACCGTGAGGTCGAGCCCGGCGGCGGCGGCGGCGTGTTCGAAGGCCTTGGCGGCGGAGCGCAGGTTGCCCGATCCGTAATCGATGATGACGACGCTCATCGGCTGAGTTCCGCCGCCAACGCCGGCTCGCCGTCGAGGAAGCGCCATTCGGCGGCCTCGCGTCCGGCGGCCGAGACCACCGCGGCAAGGGTGAAGTGCCGGCGGGCGAGCCCGCGGCGCCGGAGATCGTTGGCGACGACGCCGACGATCGCGGCGAAGCCGACCGATACCGCGCCCTGGCCGAGCTCGTCCAGGCCCAACAGCATCCCCACCCCGCCCAAGGCCAGCTCGGCCACCAACAGCACCAGGGCCGCCAGCCACAGCCGGTGCCACAGGGCCCACAGGGGCCCCAGGAAGAACGCCGGCCAACAGAAACCCTCCTTGATCAGGACGAGATTGCTGTCGGCATCCGGGTCATGGCGGCGGACGTGAACGGTATAAAGGCGCATGGCTCCCGGTGTCAGATCACAGCGAACCGCCCAGCACCCCCTTGGTGGACGGCACCGCGCCGGCGCCGCGGGGGTCGATCTCCAACGCCTCGCGCAGCGCCCGGGCCAGGCCCTTGAAACAGGACTCGACGATGTGGTGGCTGTTCTCGCCATACAGGTTCTGCACGTGCAGGGTCAGCCCCGCGTGCTGGGAAAAGGCCTGGAACCACTCCTTGAACAGCTCGGTATCCATCTCGCCGAGCTTGGGCTGGGTGAAGACCACCCGCCAGATCAGGTAGGGGCGGTCCACGGCGTCGAGCGCCACCCGCGTCAGGGTTTCGTTCATGGGGATCAACGCGGACCCGAAGCGTTTGATTCCCTGGGCCTCGCCAAGGGCCTGCTTGACCGCCTGGCCGATGACGATCCCGGTGTCCTCGGTGGTGTGGTGGAAGTCGATTTGGAGGTCGCCGGTGGCCTTCACCGCGAGGTCCATGAGACTGTGGCGCGCCAGTTGCTCGAGCATGTGATCGAGGAAACCGATGCCCGTGTCGACGTCATAGCGGCCGCTGCCGTCAAGGTCGACGGTCACGGTGATTTGGGTCTCCTTGGTTTTGCGCTCGACGGTGGCCTTGCGCATGGCGCGTCCCCGGTTGAAATCCGCCGGTCCTTGTAACAGGAACGACGGCGGACCGCCAGTCCGCGCCACGGGAAACGCCAACGGGAACCGGGACCGCGATTTCCGCGCGCACCGGACGGCCGGAAGACGGCGCGCCGGTGCCGCCCATACGGCGGCCGGCCTTGACCGGGCGACTTCCCAGGCCTACTTCATAGGCCGGAACCGCCGGGTATGGTCCCGGGCCGCGGGCGCCGCATGCGCCCCTGTTTTTCCGGACACGCAGGGCATCATGGCATACGGCAGCGAAGACCTCTGGCACGGCACCACCATCCTCTCGGTGCGCAAGGGAAAATCCGTCGTCATCGCCGGCGACGGGCAGGTGACCCTGGGCGAAACGGTGGTCAAGGCCAACGCGAAAAAGGTACGCCGGCTGGGCGACGGCTCGGTGATCGCCGGTTTCGCCGGCGCCACCGCCGACGCCTTCACCCTGTTCGAGCGGCTCGAAGGCAAGCTCGAGCAATACCGCGGCCAGCTCACCCGGGCCTGCGTGGAGATGGCCAAGGACTGGCGCACGGACCGTTACCTGCGCCGGCTGGAGGCGATGATGGCGG
>JBHHXI010000164.1:0-5542 GCA_046756945.1 Rhodospirillales bacterium | reverse complement strand
CGCCGTTGCCGCAACCGGCGGCGGGGAGAACCGCCGCCGCCGCGCCGACGGCCAGAAGGATCAATTTGAAAGTGTTCATCGCACGAACCTCTCCCAAGTTGGCGGCGGCCGTTGCCGTTCGGGGCCGGCCCCGAACGGCGGTCACGCGTCTTTCCGTTGCCGCCATTCCTCATGAAGCAGTGAAAAAAGAAACCTGTCCACCCACCGCCCCCGGCGCCACGCGTCCTGGCGCAGGCGGCCGTCCTCGGCAAATCCCGCCCGCTTGAGCATGGCGCGCGATGCGGTGTCGGGGTCCAGGACGTCGGCCTCGATCTTGCGCAGGCCGAGGGTCGCGAAACCGTACTCTATCACCTGTTGCGTCACCGCCGTTCCCAGACCCTGGCCCCACCGCCGCCGGTCGCCGATGACGATGGAATAGCGCGCGGTGCCGCGCACCAGATCGGGATGGTACAGGCTGGTCACGCCGGCAAAGGTGCCGTCGCACTCGACGGCCCACAGGCACCACGCGTCGCGGAACAGGATGGCCTCGACCCGGGCCGCCGACAGGGGAACCTGGGCGCTGTCGTCGAGCCACACCGAGACCTCGGGGTCGGCGAGGAATTCGGTATACGGCACGACGTCGTCGTGCCGGGGCGGGCGAAGGGTGAGCGACGGGCCAACCACGTTCGAATCTCCCATTTTCGGAAAGGGCTATACAGTCAACGCCAGAAAAATATAATAAATAATATAAATAAAAATATACAATACCTGTTAAAAGGTGTCAATTCAAAAAGAACGCAAATACAATAGCAACGAACATTCATTAAATTTGAATTAAAAACTATTTTCATCATGTAATGACGGCGAGATGCCCGGCGGGGCCGGCCTAACCGGGCCGCGACGTCGCCCCGTCGCGATCGTGCGGTGTCTTCCCATGGCCGAAAAGGAAGTCGGCAACGAACGTGTCCAGGTTACCGTGGTCGACCATGTCGGTAAAATCATGACTGGTTCCGGGCAGGACGTGCAAGGCGTAGGCGGCGTCAATGCCGCGCCGCCGCGCCGCCCGCGCCATGGCCGAATTCCAGCTCCGGGCGCGTTCGATCCGGGTCTTTCCCAGCCTGGCATCGATCCTGGCGGACCGGTTGAGGGATTTGTCGCGCACGGTGTCCCGTTCGCCGACCAGGACGGACACCGGGACACGCAGGAATTTGTCCAGGTCGAATTGGACGCCCGGCAGTTGGTTGCCGAGCCGGGTGCCGTAGGGATATTTCAGTCCGGGATCGGGCAGCGTGTACCAGCCGGCGGCGCTGATGGCGTATCGAACGACGTCATCGGGGTGGGCCATGACGTAGCGATGGGCGAACTGCGCCCCGCCCGAATGCCCGAACAGGTAAAACCTGTCGGTCCGGGCACCGGTCAGGCGCCCGACGTCCTCGACGAGGGCGCGCAGCGCGAGATCGGCCCGCTCTCCCCCCCGTCCGGCGCGCCCGAGGCGCTGGTAATCGGTGAACCGGCCCTTGCGGAATAAGGGCGCCAGGATCACCACGCCATAGCGTTCCGCGATGGCGGCAAACGCTTCGGCATGTTCTTCGGCGTTGCGCGAGATGCCGTGGACCGTGACCAGGATGCGCGGCGGGCTGCCGAGCCTGCGTGGGACGTAAAGAAAGTAGGGTTGCGCCGCATCGCCCGGCAGGGTTCGTGCAATCACGCGTCCGCGCTTCATTTGACTGATGGCATTGGTGGACAAGAGAAACTCGGGCGCTTCACCGGCAATGGAAACCGCGGTCGGAGCCATCCCCGCCAGGACTGTGAACAGGATTCCGGTAAATCGAAACAGCATTCGCGTTCTTTGACAACGTTTTCCGTCGCGGCACCGGGCCCGCCCGCGTGTATCGGCCGGCCGGCGGTTCGTCTTCGGCGCTCAGGGATCGCACTTAAGGCCGTACTTCTCGATGCGGTAGCGAAGGGTGTCCCGGGTCAATCCAAGCAGCTTGGCGGCGCGGGTGACATTCCACGAAGATTTCTCGAGCGCCTGGACCACGAAGGCGCGTTCCACCTTTTCCAGGCTCACTCCCCCGGGGGGCAGGGCGAGCACGGATGAGGCGTGGTTTTCGCCTTGTTCCGGCCCCTGTCCGGGCGCCAGGGCCGGCGACAGGGAGAGCTGGTCCGCGTCGATGGTGTCGCCGGTGGCCAGCAGAACCGCCTGTTCGATGACGTTGCGCAGCTCGCGGACATTACCCGGCCACCCGTACGCCGCCAGCGCCCTTTCGGCGGCCGGGGTAAGACGCAGGTTGTCCTTGCCATAGCGCCGCCCGTGGGTGCTCAGGAATTGCCGGGCGAGCAACACCACGTCGCCTCCCCTGTCACGCAGCGCCGGGACATTCAGGCTGATGACCCGGAGGCGGAAATAAAGGTCGGCACGGAACTGGCCGCCGCGCACGAGGTCCTCCAGGCAACGGTTGGTGGCGGCGACGATGTGGACATCGACCCTGCGGTCGCGGACGCTGCCCACCCGCCGCACCATCCTGTCCTCCAGCAGTTTCAGAAGCTTTGCCTGCACCGCGGCCTCGACGTCGCCGATCTCGTCGAGGAAAAGGGTGCCGCCGTCGGCGGTCTCGACCAGTCCCAGCTTGCGTTCCTTGGCGTCGGTAAAGGCTCCGCGTTCGTACCCGAAAAGCTCCGCCTCGACGAGGTGCCCGGGAATGGACGTGCAGTTGATTTCCACGAACGGCGCGTTCCTGCGCGGCCCTTCGAAATGCAGCGCGCGCGCCACCAGCTCCTTGCCGGTTCCGGTCTCGCCGGTGATCAGGACCCCGGCGGGGGTCTCGCCGGCCAGGGATTCCCCGGCCTTGATGACCTGTTCGATCTGCTGCTTCAGGGTCCGCACGGGCGGCGACTCCCCGATCATGGCGGACAGGCCTTCGGTGCCCGCTTCGCGGCGCCGGTAGTAGGACAGCGTCCCCTCCAGGCGCTCCTGCCCCACCGCCTTGTCGATCAGGAGCTTCAGTTCACTGAGAACGACGGGCTTGCTGAGATAGTCGTAGGCCCCCGCCTTCATCGCCTCGACGGCGACCTCGACGTTGCCGTGGGCGGTGATGAGGATTGCCTTAATGCCGTGCTCGACGGACCGTATCCTCTTCAACACCTCCACGCCGTCGATGCCGGGGAGATGGTAGTCCAATAACACCAGGTCCGGCCGGAAGGCCTCGAACTGCTGAAGTCCGGATTCGCCGCTTGGCGCGATGTGCACCTCGTAATCGTGGCGTTCGAGGTACTTCTTGATGTTGCTGGCAAGAGTGACTTCGTCCTCGATGACGAGGATACCGTGCGCCATTGCTCAGCCCGCGACCGGAATGCGCATTGTCACGACGGTGCCTTTGCCTTTCGGACTCGACAGGTCGAGAATCCCGCCGTGACGCTCGATAATCCGTCTTGCCAGGGGCAACCCCAGCCCCAGGCCCTGGCTCTTGGTGGTGACGAACGGCCGAAATACCTTCGTAATCTGCCGACGTGACATGCCTTTCCCCGTGTCGGCGACCGCCAATTCCACGGCGCGCCCGTCGCGGGTCGGCCCCGTGGTCAGGGTCAACGTGCCGCCATCGGGCATCGCCTCCACCGCGTTGGCGATCACACTGTTCAGCACGTGGCCAAGGGCGGCGGCGTTGGCCTCCACCTTGGGCACATCGTCGCCGCTGTTCAGGACCATGGTAATTCCCTTCTTGCGCGCCTGGGCGACGAAGCCGTCGACCGATTGGGAAACGACGTCGTTGATCTGAATCCTTTCCAGATCACCGGTCGCCGGGCGCGAAGAGGTCAGGAGCTGGCGCACCCAGGTGTCCAGCCGGTCGGCCTGGCGGACGATATCCGCCAGCGGTTCGCCTACCGAGCCCGGCACGTCGTCTTCCAAGGCCAGTTCGGCGGAAGAGCGGATAGACGCCAGCGGATTGCGCAGCCCGTGGGCCACGGCCGAAGCCATCTCGCCGGCCGCCGCCAGGGTTTCGGATTCGACGAGCCGGTCGTGCTGGCGCTGGATGAGGGTGTTGCCGCGGCGCACGATCCAGAACAGCGTGGCATAGAGAAACAGCCCGCCCGCGGCGGCACCGGTCCAAACCAGCCGATTGCCTTCATCGATGGCTTCGAACAAAGTGCGGGGCGTCCGGTACAGCTCGATCACCCCCCACACGTATCGTCTGTCGTTAAGCCAGATCGGGAGATAGTTTTCGATGAACGGCACGCCCGTTTCGTCGAAAAAGACGTGCTCCTCCTTTTCGATTTCGCCGGTGATCCCCGATTTGACCTGCGGCTGGCCGCCGAAGGCACGCTCCAGGTCCGGGTTGGCCACGAATTTCTTGCCGATGAGTTCGGTGTTGCTGGACCAGATGATGGAATGGTCCCGCAGGTACACATTGGCGCGGAGGACGTCCGGCATCCGTGCAATGTGCGCGAAAAACTCCTCGATGTCCGCGTTGGCAAGCTCATGGTAGCGGCCGCGGAAATACGACTTGGCATCGCCCAGTTGAAAAATACGGCGGGCGAACTCCTCGGGGCCGGGGGATTGTTGCGTGATCCCGCGGTCGCCGCGGCCAGGACCGGTCACGTCGAAATTTGCCGGGACCCTTTCCACCTGCAGAATGCTGTTGACCAGTTCCATGGTCAGGACGGTGTCCCGTTGCAGCAGGTTCTGCGTCAGGAATCGGGACAATACAAATGCGGAAACGGCACTGATCAGGACGATGGACACCAGACTCAGAATCGAAAACCAACGCATCAGGTTGAACGACGATTTTTCCGGGGCGGCTGCGGTCATCTGTTCCGTCTGTCCCGATGTGTCGTTGCGTTGATATCGGCGGCGGGTGGCGCCCGCCGGGGACATCGCCGGGGACGTGGCACGCTGAAAGCCCGCGGCGGTGCGTGGTCCCGGTTCCTGCTTCCGCGCCCCTGGCGATCATCTTCCGCGGCGCGCGGGGCCATATTGCGAACACCCGGCCGCAAGGTCAAGGACGGCCCCCCGGGGCATTGGCCGGGCGCTTCGGAACGCCCTGCCGGACGTGGGGGAAACGGTGCAAATGGCCCAAAGACGGGGGAAATTCCCCAACCGGTGGGGCCCTGCCAGAAGGGGGGGACTTCCGGGAACACCGGAAAATAACCGTTTAATAACAGACTTCTAGCTTTGGCGCCCGGGGATCCGCGGGTGTTGGCACGGAACTTGCCCTTAAGAGCGCGGTAGCGGTTGCAACCAACGGGCAGCGGACCCTCCGGTCCTGGACCAAGGCAGCCGCGCAAACGTTTTGTCGGAATTTTCTCAGGGGAGGACGATCTCATGTTTGAAGGTGAGTTTACGGTATCAGCCGATAGTGTTGCCGGCCCGCCGAAGCGCGGCGCGCACGTTCGTTCGGGCTATTCACGGCGCGGACGTGGCGGCGAGGGACGGGCGGCCGACCCGGAGAACGGCCGCGTCCTGCACGCCATCGACGGCCCGGCAGGTAAGATCGATCCGTTCGATCCGCAACGCCGCGACAGGGCGAAGCTGGCCTACAGCACCCATGCGGTGCCGGATTCCGGG